>NZ_AYVK01000020.1:0-150980 GCF_000503155.1 Mesorhizobium sp. LSJC285A00 | reverse complement strand
GAAGGATTGCAGCAGGCCGACGCCGAGGTCCGTCGACAGATCGGACAGATGCGCGGCATCCTGCTGCATGCGCTGGTCGGGATTGACGCCGATGGCGCCGGCATTGGCGAGCCGGAAGGCCCGCGCCGGCCGCATCCATTGGTCGATCAGGTCGAGCGTCAGCGCCTCGCGCAGCTTCAGCCGGATCATCTGGTTGAGCCAGGTCTGAGCGATGTTGAGCAGCAGCAGCGTGCCGGCAATCACGGCAAAGATCATCAGCTGATGCAGGAAGGCCGCCATGTCGCGACGCGCCAGCGCATCGTAGAAAGGCTGGTTCCAGCGGTTGAGCAGAACCTGGCCGATCGACGTCGCGACGATGACCGCCATAATGCCGACCGACGTCCAGACCAGCCACTTGCGCACCGGTGAGCCTATCAGCGCCCGTTTGATCGTCGCTACCTGATCGCGCAGGCTGCTGGCTTCGACGGTTACCGGCTGAACGGTGGCGGACTTGTCCGGTTGATCAGCCATGCACGAGGTCCTTGCGTTCAGAAGCGTTGCTGAAACCAGATGGAGAGACTTGAAGGCATCCGCCGCTCAAACGGACCGCGAATGCATCTGCGACAGATAGGTGGGAAAAACCCACGCAACACCAGTTTTCATGATGATCATGAAGGTGTCACCTGACGCGTCGTCGATGTCACCCCTTCCGCCCGGCGGCCAAGCCGCGTCGCACCGTGCGGTGACAGTACCGGCACGAAGACACGGCGCGAGGCGCGCTGCGCGACCGGCACGCCCTGATAGAGCCGCTTCTGCGCCTCGACCACGATGACGCCGGAAAAGATCGGCCAGAACCGCCGGCCGGCGCGCTCCAGCACATTGTGGAACCGCATCATGAAGCGCCGCGGCGATGGCGGGAAGAACAGCGCGTCGGACCAGGAAGCCGGTGTGAAATTCGCCTCGCGCAGCAATTCTGTCAGCTGGCCGCGCGAGAACGGCCGGCCATTGCCGAACGGCGTGTGCTCGAACCGCGCCCAGACACCGCGCCGGTTGGGCACGACGATGACGACGCGCCCTGCCGGCGACAGCACCCGCCAGATCTCGTTCAGCGTCTCGCGCGGGTTTTCGACATGTTCGAGCGAATGCACGAGCAGCATGCGGTCGATGCAGGAATCGACCAGCGGCAATTCCTCGTCGAAGACCAGCGCCGTAGCCGTCGGCCCGTTCGCCGGCCAGACGACGGCGCCTTGCGTAGCAGGCATGAAGGCAAACACCCGCTCGGCATCGGTGCCGAACCGCTCCAGCCACGGCAAGGTATAGCCGAGCCCGACCAGCCGCTCATTGGGCACTGTTGCCCATATTGAGGACAGCGCCATGGTGATCGAGCGTTCAGCCAGGCGGCCGAGCGTGGTCGAATAGAAGGAGCGGAGATCGACGATATCGGAATGCATGCGCGGGACGGTAGCTGCGATGCCGCCCAAGTTCAACAAAGCCGGCACGTTCTGCAAAGCTAGATGACATCAGCGGCCAAGCGCCCTATGTCTGCGCCAACAGATGGAGAGATGCCAATGCCCGTCGAAATCGAACAGTTCATGTGCCGCAGCGACAATTTCGGCGTGCTGGTGCATGACCCGAAAAGCGGCGAGACCGCCATTATCGACGCACCCGAAGAAGCGCCGATCATTGCCGCTATCGAGCGTACCGGCTGGAAGCCGACGATGATCCTGACCACCCACCACCATGTCGACCATGTCGAGGCCAATCTGGCGCTGAAGGAGCGCTTCAAGCTGCGCATCGTCGGACCGGAGGCTGAAAAGGAAAAGATCCCCGGCATCGACGAGACCGTCGGGCAAGGCTCGGTCGTCCATCTCGGCGGCGAGCGGATCGATGTCATCGCCACGCCCGGCCACACTGCGGGCCATGTCTCCTATCATTTTCCGGCCTCGAAAGTGGCGTTCACCGCCGACACTTTGTTCGCGCTCGGCTGCGGCCGGCTGTTCGAATGCAAGCCGCCGGTGATGTATGAGTCGCTGAAGAAGCTCGCCGCACTCCCGGCGGACACGGTCATCTATTGCGGCCATGAGTATACGCTTTCGAACGCCCGCTTTGCGTTGACCGTCGACCCGACCAATTCGGCGCTGAAAGAACGTGCCGCCAAGATCGAGACCCTGCGCGCCGACAACAAGGCGACGCTGCCGACCACGATCGGCGAGGAATTGTCAACCAATCCGTTCCTGCGCTGGCACGACCCGGCGATCCGCAAGCATCTCGGTATGGAGGAGGCCTCCGACGCCGAAGTGTTCGCGGAAATCCGCAAGCGCAAGGACAATTTCTGAGCATCGTTCCGGGATCAGCCATGACCAGCGCCGCTGAAATCATCGCCATGCTTGGCCTCAAGCCGCACCCGGAAGGCGGCTGGTATGCCGAGACCTTTCGCGACGGCGCCGGTGGCGGCCATTCGACGGCGATCTATTTCCTCCTTGAACAGGACCAGATTTCGGCCTGGCACCGGGTCAAGGACGCGGCCGAGGTCTGGCATTTCCATGCCGGGGCACCGCTTGCGCTGTCGACGTGCGAGGAAGGCAGTCCAAAGGTAAACCAGGTGATCGAGCAGGTGCTCGGCATTGAACTTGCGGCGGGCGAGCGGCCGCAGATCGTTGTGCCGGCCGGCTGGTGGCAATCAGCGCGCAGCCTCGGCGAATGGACGTTGGTCGGCTGCACCGTGGCGCCGGGCTTCGACTTCGCCGCGTTTGAAATGGCCGAGCCGGGCTGGCAGCCTTAGGCCAGAAGAAAACCAAGAGTTATGCAGAGCTGGGCGGCATAGTAGAGCACCCAGACCGCATAACGGATGCCGGCGCGATAGGGTGCTATTGCCGGAACCAGGAATTTCTCCGCGGCAAGCAGCCCGTCCGATGCCATGAACATAACAGCGCCGCCGATGACCCACGGATTGTCGAGCGTCAACGCCGAGATGCCCATCGCCAGAATGGCCGCGATATAGATGGCGATCGGCACCCGCAGGCCGGGACTGACACGGCGCCAGAGCGCCGCCAGCATGACGACTGCGAAGGCCGCCATGGCAAGCGCGATGGCGCCGCGCCATGTCTCGGTGCTGAGCACATCCAGCCCGCCGCCGCCGCGCAGGAAGAGCGGCACATAGAGGACATGCGCCGCAAGGAAGCTGGCCAGCCCGCCGAGGAAGGCCTTTTCGCCGTCACGCGACAGGAAGGCATCGCCGACGCCGCTGAGCAGCAGTGCGACGACGAGCAACAGCGGCCCACCTTGCATGAAGGCCAGCGCCGCAAGCATGGCCACGGCCAGCGTCTTTGCCGCCGAGCGGGCCAGCGTCGGCCGCATATCCAGGGTGAAGGCGTAGATCACTGCCGCCACCAGCGAAAAAATCAATGTTGCATTTGCGTTGGCGTCGATGCCGCCGGCAAACGGCATGGTCATGCGCTTGCCCCGCCAGTTGCCGCCTTGCGCAGGAACAACGATTTCGCCGCCAGCGCCGCCCCACCCGTGATCAACACGCAGGCGGCCAAGATACGCAGCGACGGCTCGGCAACGCCCGCCGCGATCAGCACCAATGTCGACAGCAGTGGCGCCGCATAGCTTGCCGCGCCGAGCACCTGGATGTTGCCGCGCTTGACGCCGATATCCCAGGCATAGAAGGCGGCACCCACCGGCATCAACCCCAAACCAACCACCGCCAGCCACTGGCCGGGGCCATCGGGCAGCACCGTCTTTTCCAGCAGAAGATGGCAGATGAGGGACAGGGCTGCGGTGGCGGCGCAGAACCAGGTGACGATCGAGGTTGGCACCGCCGGAAAGCGCCGCGACAGCAGCGAATAGGACGACCACAGCAGCGCACAGACGGCCGCCATCGCATAGCCGAAGGTGTAGCGAGCATCGAAGGCGAGGCCGCCACCCTTGGTGACGATCAGCACGGTCCCGGCGAGCCCGAGCAGCGCGCCGACCACATGGTTCCAGGCCAGCTTCTCGCCCGGCATCAGCGCTGATCCCAGCACGATCAGCAGCGGCCACAGATAGGCGATCAGGCTTGCCTCCACCGCCGGCGCGTTGCGCAGCGCGGTGAAATAGAAGAAATGGTAGCCGAACAGTCCGGCAATGCCGATCACCCAGACCTGGCGTGGGATCTTCAGGCTTTTATCGGTCGCCGGCATGAACAGCCGGGCAACCAGCCCGACCGCGGTGCCGATGGTGAAGGTGATGGCCGAGAGCAAGAATGGCGGCACGGCGCCCGACGCATCGGTGAGCAACGCCAGCAGCGCCCACATGGCGACCGCCGAGAAACCGATCAGTGTTGCGCGCCCCATGCCCGTCTCCGACGACTCGCCCCATTTCTATTCGGGTGGGCGCGTCTATTCAGTAGCTTCGAACCGCCCCGCGCTGACAGTCAAGGTGCCGATCTGCGTCCCGACCGTGGCGTGGATCGGCGCATATATGCCGGTTTGGCCGAGCGGTGCAAACGTCACCATCATCTGGCTCTTCTTCTTCAGGTAATTCAGCGCCTTGCGGCCCTTGCGGTAGCCTGCCACCGGCTCGAAGCTCATCTTGCAGGTAACGGTGTCGCCCTTGTAGCCCTTGACCGAGATCGATCCTTTCGAGGCGTAGGTCAGCGTCAGGTCGGCGCGCATCTCGCCGTCATAGAATTTCACCTTGCGCCCGCAGACCTGGTCGAGGCTGTCGGCATGGATAACGGTAGCCGCCATGGGATCGAGCACAGATGCCAGATCGTTGCTGCCCAGCGGTATCCAGTTTTTGGGATTGCGCTTTTTCGGCTCGGGAATGACCTGGGTGGCGGTCACCGCGCCATTGGCAAAGCGGATATCGACCATGGAAGCCTTCTTGCCGGACTTATAATCGGCGCGAAATACCTGTGGCTGCATCTGCTTGCCCAGGATCTTGCCCTTTGACGAGATCGTGCCGCTCGTGTCGTCGAACAAGGTGGCGAGACCCGCGCTGGAGACGGTGCCGTCTATGGAATAGCTACCGCCTTCGTAGTGGCTGGAAAATGTCGCCTTGGCCACGGAAAGGCCGAGGAACGACACCGTGTATTCGCCCTTGAAGGACTGTGCGGTGGCTGCGGGCGCGGCGGCAAGGGTTGATGTCGGCAAGGCGGCGACAAGTATGGCGACAACGGCATGTGACGGGCGAAGCATGGCGGGCTCGGTCCTTGATTTTTTTAACCGGAGGCGGGCGACTCCGGCTTGAGATGTCCCTGTCCGACCGCTTATAGGCTGAATTCCGGCCTTTATATGAAACGCTCGTCACAGTCGTGGGCAAGCCGGAGCTTGACGCATTGGCGAAATGCAACTATGGAACGCCAACTTTTCCATAAGGCCGCCTGACTGAAACCGCGCGCCACCCGGCGCGGGCGAACAAGGTTTGGCAGGCTAGACAGAACTGAAGGTTAGAGCCATGTCCCGCACCTGCGAACTCACTGCCAAGGCAGTCCAGACCGGCAACAATGTGAGCCACGCCAACAACAAGACCAAGCGCCGCTTCCTGCCGAACCTCGTCAATGTGACGCTGATTTCGGAAGCGCTGAACCAGAATGTGCGCCTGCGCATTTCGGCCAACGCGCTGCGTTCGGTCGAGCATCGCGGCGGCCTCGACGCCTTCCTGGCCAAGGCCGACGCCAAGGAATTGTCGCAGCGCGCGCGGCTGCTGAAGAAGCAGATCGCCAAGAAGCTGGCCGACCAGCCCGCCGCTTAACGATATCAAGGCGGGGGACGACCGCCCTGAGCATCGGAGCAATCCGATGCTCAAAACTTCTAAGGCAGCAGCATCGGAGCAATCCGATGCTCAAAACTTGCAAGGCAGCGCGATCCGGATTTCGGCTAGCGGCTGGCTGGTTCCATTACCCAGGATAAAAAAATGACTTCCTTCTCGCGATATCTGCCCTTTGTGGCCGCCATGGCGCTTGTCGTCGTGGTATCGAACATCCTCGTGCAGTTCCCGATGCAGGGTCAGGCCGGCGGTCTGTCGCTGGCCGACATCCTGACCTGGGGCGCCTTCACCTATCCCTTCTCCTTCCTGGTCACCGACCTTGCCAACCGCCGCTACGGCCCGACGGTGGCGCGCCGCATCGTCTTTGTCGGCTTCATGACCGCGGTGGTCTGCTCGATTCTCGTCCCGCCCTTCCTGTTTCGCCACGGCCTGATCGAGTTCGAGACATCAGCCGACCGGCTGGTGCGCATCGCCACAGCTTCCGGCGCGGCCTTCCTTTGCGCGCAATTGCTCGACGTCACCGTGTTCAACCGGTTGCGCCGGCAGAGCTGGTGGCGCGCGCCGATCGTCGGCACGCTGGTCGGCTCGGTGTTCGACACCCTGGTGTTCTTCAGCATCGCCTTTTCGGCCGCCTTCGCTTTTGCCGGCCCGAACGACAGCTTTGCGCTGGAGACGGCGCCGCTGATGGGCGTGCTGCCGGTCGAGTCCATGCGCTGGGTCTCCTGGGCCTTGGGCGACCTCTCGGTGAAGCTGATCATCGCTGTTGTGGCCCTGATCCCCTACCGGCTGCTCGCCGCCCACTGGAGCCAGCCGGCCGTGGCTGTCTAGGCCGTGATTCCCTGGGTCCAGCTCGGCTCGGCCAAAACGCCTGACGGCGGACAGGAACTGCGCCTCAAGCAGCGCGGCAGCGAATTCTCGATCATGCTCGGCACCAATGAGCTGATGAACAGCCGCCTCAGCGGCTCCGAGGAAGCGCTGGCCAAGCTCTCCTGTGAAAAGATCGGCGGCCGCGCCCAACCGAAAATCCTGATCGGCGGCCTCGGCATGGGTTTTACGCTGCGCGCTGCGCTTGCCCAAATGGGCGCCGACGCAGGCATCACCGTTGCCGAGCTTGTCCCCGCCGTCATCGCCTGGGCGCGCGGCCCCATGGAGGCGGTCTTCGCCGGCTGTCTCGACGATCCCCGTGTGACGGTTCGCGAAGCCGACGTCGGGCACATCATAAGATCCGACAAGGCAGCCTGGGACGCCATCCTGCTCGATGTCGACAATGGCCCCGAAGGCATCGTCTACAAGGGCAACGACGCCCTCTATGGCGCTGCCGGCCTCGGCGCGGCGCGTACAGCGCTCAGGCCCGGAGGCGTGCTGGCTGTTTGGTCGCAAGGCCCCGATGCCGGCTTCACACGTAGGCTCAAGCAGGCGGGCTTTGTCGTGGACGAGGTGAAGACGCGCGCGAATGGCAAGCGCGGCGCGCGCCACGTCATCTGGATCGCCACCAAGCCTTAGGGCTCTCAATCCTGGTGCAGGATGAATTCCAGATAGAGGTTGCGCTGCAGGATCGAGTGGTTGTCGTCCGAGATCAGCGACACCATCAGCGCTCCGTCATCGCGGGTCCAGACGTCGAGTCCTTCCATATTGTCGATCTGGTAGCCCATGTCGGCTTCCATCAGCACCGGTCCGTCGGCAACCGCGCCCTTCTCGACGCTTTCGCCATAGATGCACCTTAGCCGCATCCTGACACCGCCGGCCATCGAGAAACTGCGCTCCAAAAGCAGCAGGTCGCCATCCGGCAGGAAGGCGCCGTCAGTGATGTCGAAATCACCGTTGCGCTTGACCGTGAAGACGCCCTTGTGCGGCCCTTCGATGATGGCGGCATAGATGTTGCCAGCCTTGTCCAAGCTCTTTTCCGAGACCACGACGAGGCCGCCCTCGTGCTGGCCGCTAGGATTGGTGTGGGTGACCGTCTCGAAACCGCGGTTCTGTCGCAGTTCGCGGGCTGGAATCAGAAAGTTCAGTTGCTTGAAAGGCGCCGTCATGTTGCTGGGGTCGATCTTGAACTGGGCGACGCGGTGATCGCGCTCGAAGCCGACGGTGGCGATGCCGTCCTTGACTGCAAGGCCCTCGGCATCGACTTCCCATTTCCTGTCGATCGGCCGGCCCTTCTCATCGACCATCTGCTGCATGCGGAAATTCTGGATGCCGGACGGCCGCTTGTCGGCATCATGGGTGATCGAGCCGAAGAACCAGAAGCCCGTATCGGCGACGCCGATGAAATCGCTACCGGGTTTGACGAACCGAAATGCCGACAGCGCGCCGAAATCGCGCGTCGTCGAGTTCATCTCAAAACCGCCGACGAATTCCAGCGGCCCAAACTGCTTGTCGGCGCTGCCGATATGGAAGGTGGTGATCGGCCGCGCCGAGACTTCGACCGGCTCGACCGCGCTTGGGCCGGCGGCGATGGCCGGCGCAAACGCCATGCCGGACAAGGCAGTGACCGCGAAGAGCATCTGCCGAAACCCGCCGCGCAAAAAAATCATCCGGCGCGCCGGTAGCCGCCGCGGCGTGTATCGCGCACGTTTTCCTCGGCGAACAGCGAGGCCAGCTGCTCGGTCATGGCGCCGGCCAGTTCCTCGGCATCGACGATGGTGACGGCGCGCCTGTAATAGCGGGTGACGTCGTGGCCGATGCCGATGGCCAGAAGCTCGACCGGCGAGCGCGTCTCGATCAGCTCGATGACGGCGCGCAGGTGCCGCTCGAGATAGTTGCCAGGATTGACCGACAGCGTCGAATCGTCAACCGGCGCGCCGTCCGAGATCATCATCAGGATCTTGCGCTGTTCGGGCCGGGCGATCAGCCGGTTGTGCGCCCATAACAACGCCTCGCCGTCGATGTTTTCCTTGAGCAGGCCCTCGCGCATCATCAGGCCGAGATTGCGCCGGGCGCGGCGCCACGGATGATCGGCGGATTTGTAGATGATGTGGCGCAGATCGTTGAGCCGGCCGGGGTTCGGCGGCTTGCCGTCCTTCAGCCATTTCTCGCGCGCCTGTCCGCCCTTCCACGCCCGCGTGGTGAAGCCGAGGATCTCGACCGAGACGCCGCAGCGCTCCAGCGTGCGCGCCAGAATGTCGGCACAGGTGGCGGCAACCGTGATCGGCCGGCCGCGCATCGAGCCCGAATTGTCGAGCACCAGCGTCACCACCGTGTCGCGGAATTTGGTGTCGCGCTCCTGCTTGAACGACAAGGGCTGCATCGGATCGATGACGACACGAACCAGGCGTGCCGGATCGAGATAACCCTCTTCGAGGTCGAAATCCCAGGAACGGTTCTGCTGCGCCATCAGGCGGCGCTGCAGCCGGTTGGCGAGCCGTCCGACGACGCCGGAGAGATTGGCCAGTTGCTTGTCGAGGAAGGCGCGCAGCCGGTCGAGTTCTTCTTCCTCGCACAGCTCTTCCGCACCGACGGTCTCGTCGAAGGCGGTGGTGAAAACCTTGTAGTCGATCTCTTTCGGCAGGTTGGCGAACGGGTTGTCGTTACGGCGCGCCTCGCCCGGCGTTTCGGCGTCCGCATCGTCATCGTCGGAAAGATCGTCGGCAGTGGCGTCGGAGGCCTCAGTCTCGGACGACTGTTCGTCGTCGGCCGAGGCCTCGGCATCCTCGGATTGCGACTGCTCGGAGCCGGAATCCTCTTCGCCGCCCTCCTCGCTCTGCTCCTCGCCTTGCGGCTGGTTCTCGTCATTGTCCTCGGAGTCTTCGGTCTCCTGATCGTCGCCGAGTTCCTCGGCCATGTCCATGGACGCCAGCATCTCACGCACGACGCGGGCGAAGGCCTGCTGGTCGCCAAGCTTGGCCGACAGTCCGTCGAGATCGGCCTTGGCCTTCTCCTCGACCCAGGGCCGCCAGAGTTCGACCAGCCGCTCGCCGCTCTTCGGGATCGGCCGCCCGGTCAGCTTCTCGCGCACCATCAGCGCCAGCGCTTCCTCGATCGGCGCGTCGGCCTTGTCCTTGACGTCGACAAGGTTGGCCTTGGCGTATTTGTCCTCCAGCATGGAGCCGATATTGTCGGCGACGCCCTGCATGGCGCGGCTGCCGATCGCCTCGACGCGGGCCTGTTCCACGGCGTCATAGATCGAGCGCGCCAGCTTGCCTTCCGGCGCCAGTTTGGTGTGGATACGCTGATCGTGGCAGGCGCGCTTCAGCGCCATGGAATCGCCCAGGCCACGAGTAATCGCGATGTCTGTCTTGGACGCTTTCTTCGGCAGTTCGGGCAGACGGGCGCGGCTGCCGGCGAGCGCCGGGCGGTCCTTGGCGAAACCGACTTCGAGCTCCTTGTCGCCGGCGATTGCGCGCATGCAGACGGTGACGGCACGCTTGAAGCTGTCGGCTTCAGACCCCGTCTTCGACTTGTTGCGCGTGTTGTCGCCCGGACCCGCCATCGAGGCTCTGCTCAGCCCAGCACCACGTTGGCGGCGCTCTCGGGCAAATCCTCGCCGAAGGCGCGCTGGTAGAACTCGGCCACCACCGAACGCTCCAGCTCGTCGCATTTGTTGAGGAAGGTCAGCCGGAACGCCATGCCGATATTGCCGAAGATCTCGGCATTTTCGGCCCAGGTGATGACGGTACGCGGGCTCATCACGGTCGACAGATCGCCATTGATGAAGGCCGAGCGCGTCATGTCGGCGACGCGCACCATCTTGTTGACGATGTCCTTGCCCTTGCCGTCGCGATAGTGCTTGGCCTTGGCCAGCACGATGTTCACCTCATTGTCGTGCGGCAGGTAGTTCAGCGTGGTGACGATCGACCAGCGATCCATCTGCGCCTGGTTGATCTGCTGCGTGCCGTGATAGAGGCCGGTGGTGTCGCCGAGGCCAACGGTGTTGGCGGTCGAAAACAAGCGGAACGCCGGATGCGGGCGGATGACCCTGCTCTGGTCGAGTAGCGTCAGGCGGCCCGACGATTCCAGCACGCGCTGGATGACGAACATCACGTCCGGACGGCCGGCATCGTACTCGTCAAAGCAGAGCGCGACATTGTGCTGGTAGGCCCAGGGCAGGATGCCGTCGCGGAATTCGGTGATCTGCAGGCCATCCTTGACGACGATGGCGTCCTTGCCGACGAGGTCGATACGGCTGACATGGCTGTCGAGGTTGACGCGCACGCAGGGCCAGTTAAGGCGGGCGGCGACCTGTTCGATATGGGTCGATTTGCCGGTGCCGTGATAGCCAGACACCATGACGCGGCGGTTGTAGGCAAAGCCGGCAAGGATCGCCAGCGTCGTCGCCTTGTCGAACAGATAATCCGGATCGATGTCCGGCACATGTTCCGAGGTCACCGAATAGGCCGGCACCACCATCTTGGACTCGAAGCCGAATTTGTCTTTCACCGACACCGTCGTGTCGGGCAAATTGGCGATGTCGCGATCGACCTTGTTCATCTCTATCCAAGTCTCCACGGGCGAAATGCCTGATTTCGCCGGCAATCGATTTTGTCCGGGGGCGGTCTTAGAGCCTTTTCCACCCTTATGAAAGTTGGAAAACGACACGAACCGTTAGGTTGCTCAGCACAAACCCGCCTGCTTGAGCACGCGATAGGCCTGCAGCACATCGCGGAACCGGTCTTCCGAACCTCTATCGCCGCCATTCGCATCCGGATGGTGGCGCTTCACAAGTTCCTTATAGCGCGCCTTGATGTCCTTGCCAGTCGCCTTTGTATCAAGGCCAAGCGTTTCCAGCGCCTTGGCCTCAAGCGGCTTGGCCTTGCGTTCGCGCGCCTCGCGCGGGTCCTTCGGCCCTTTGAACAGATCGAAGGGATCGCGCATGCGGTTGTAATAGCCGGCGCGACCGGAACGCTGCTGGGCGAAATCGGGCGAGGAGCGCGTCGAGGCGCCGGCGACGCCCATCTTCCATGTCGGCCGGTGGCCGGTCATCGCTTCCTTCTGGAAGCGGGCTATCTCGGTGTCCGGCACGCCGGAGAAGTAGTTGAAACCCTTGTTGTATTCGCGCACATGATCGAAGCAGAACTGAAAATACTCGCCTTCCTTCATGCGTCCGACCGGCGCCCGGTGGGTACCGGCCTCCTTGCAGCCGTCCCACTGGCAGATCGGCGAGTGCGACTTCAGCTCCGCATCCTTGTCGGGACGGACCCGAATTTTCTCGAAATATTTGGGGTACGGTTTCATCTCACCCATTTATGGGCTGTTCGCACGTGCGAAACAAGAATTGACATTTTCGCGATCATCGCCCTAACCGCTGAATCGCGGCATAAAGCAGGGCGAATGGCGATTTTTGAGGCGGCCCGGCGGGATCGATCCCGATTTCCCGATCACGCCTTGCAGATATGGTGAAGGGAGATGGCGATGTCCATACAGGCGACGATGGAAGACAAGCTGAACAAGGCGTTTTCGCCGGAGCGGCTGGCGATCGTCAATGAAAGCCACCTTCATGCCGGTCATCACCACCACGGCTCCGACGATCACGGTGCCTATGACGGCACCGGCGAGACGCATTTTCGCGTCCGCATCGTCTCATCCGTCTTTGCCGGCATGAGCCGCATCGACCGCCACCGCGCCGTCAACGAATTGCTCGCAGCGGAGCTGCAAGCCGGCGTCCATGCGCTGGCAATCGAACCGGCTGCACCCGGCGAAAAGACCCGTTGGTAAGTCTCTCCGCCTCAGATCACCGCTTCGATGAGAAACGGTCCCGGACGCGACAGGGCACTGTCGAGCAGCGCGTCGAACCGCTCGCACGTGTCGGCGCGGGCCGCCTCGACGCCCATGCCTTTGGCCAGCGCAACCCAGTCCAGCGCCGGATGGTCGAGATCGAGCATGCGCCTAGCGTTCTCGCCGATCTCATTGACCCCGACATTCTTCATTTCGCCATGCAGGATGGCGTAGGTCCGGTTGGAAAAGATGATGGTCACGACGTCAAGCTTTTCCTTGGCCTGGGTCCACAGTCCCTGCACCGTGTACATGCCGCTGCCGTCGGCCTCGAGATTGATCACCTTGCGGTCCGGGCAGGCGATCGCTGCTCCTGTCGCCATCGGAATGCCGCCGCCGATCGATCCGCCCGTACCCATCATGTAGTCGTGCGGCGCCGCAAAGGCGGATAGCGCGAAGAACCGTCTCGCCGAGGTGACCGCTTCGTCGCAGACGATGGCATTGGCCGGAAGTTTGCGCGCCACCGACAGCGCGATGGCATCGTCCGTCAGTCTGCCGCTCAGCGTCGGTTCGTCTGGAAAGGCGGTTGCGGCGGCGAATTGCTGCGTCGGCTTGATGCCGACCTCGGCAGCCAGCGCCTCCAGCGCCGCTTTCAGATCCTGGCCATGCGCCGCCAGCGAAAGCACCTTGCAATCGTCCCGAACCAGCCGCCCGGGCTTGCCGGGATAGGCGAAGAAGGTAACCGGCTCCTTGGCGCCGACCAGCACCAGCAAGTCGATATCCCGGAGCATGGCCGTCGCCGCATCGACCGGATAGGGAATGCGGGTCGGGGCGAACCGCCCGCGGCCGCGCTGCATGCGGGCGATCAGAACCTCACTGAACAGCCTGACATCGCTTCCCGATAAGATTCTCCCTGTGATTTCAAGTGCATCGGCGCGCGCCGCTTGCCCACGCACCACCATGCCGACACGGCCCGGCGCGGCGCGGATTGCTTCGGCGATCGTGCGCACAACAGCCATGTCGACCGCAGGCGGCGGCTCCAGCTTCACCTTGCCAGGTGAAATCGCAGCAACTTCGCCCCAGGCCGCATCCGCAGGCAGGATCAGCGTCGTGACGCCAGGCGGCGTGAGTGAGGCGCGGAAAGCCGCCTCGGCGGCCGGCACAATATCGGCCGGCCCCTTGACGCGGCCAACCCAGTTCGACATCGGCGACCCCAGGCCTTCTATGTCGCTGGTCAGCGGGGCATCGAGCGGCAGATGGTAGGAAGCATGGTCGCCGACAATGTTGATCATCGGGCTGCGCGCACGCCTTGCGTTGTGGATGTTGGCCAAACCGTTGGCGAGACCCGGTCCGGTATGCAGCAACGTTGCTGCCGGGCGGTCGGTCATGCGCGCATAGCCGTCGGCGGCGCCGGTCACCACGCCCTCGAACAGGCCGAGCACGCAACGCATCTGAGGTTTGCGGTCCAGTGCGGCAACGAAATGCATTTCGGATGTGCCAGGATTGGCGAAGCAGACCGTGACGTCATTGGCCAGGAGCACGTCGCACAGCAGATCGGCGCCATTCATGATTTTCTTTCCCAATCGACAATTCAGGAACAATTGCACCTGTAGGCGCCGGGTCGGCAATGTCCCGCCGGGGCTTTTGGTCTGATCCAGGACGCCTCGCGGGGATCCGGCGATCAACCGACGGTCCATTCAGGAAGGCCAGCATCGCGGCGGTCAACGCGTCGCCGTCCTCGCCGAAGTCGTGATTGATCGACATATGCGTGTAGGCGTTGCCGTCGAACAGCGTCACTTCAGTGCCGATGGCGCGCAGGCGTTTGGCAAAGCCTTCGATTGGTCGTCGCGGCCTTCGGCGCGCGAATAGGCGATGAAGGTCGGCGGATGCTTGTGTCCATCGAGATAGCTGGCCGGCGACAACGCCGCCCATCAGCGCCGCAGCACCGGGCAACCCGCCATTCCAGCCACTCCGAATGTTTCCTCCCAAGCCTTCTACCCGGATTGCAGCCACTCTCCTTCATGTGAAGGGAACCAACAATGCTTTCCGACAGTTGAAGGTGATGAGGCGATTGGAATCCAGATCGGCTCCGAGGGCAGAACATCATGCGTGCAACCCAATCCGACGTCTTCGATCTTTTTTCGGAAATTTATGCCAATGCGGCGGACGAAGAGGTCAGCATCCAACAGTATCTTCTTGCCTGTCGGGAAGACAAATCGATGTACGCTTCGGCGCCCGAAAGGATGGTCGACGCAATCGGCGAACCAAAACTGGTTGACACCAGCAAAGACGAGCGCCTCGGCCGCATTTTCGCGAATCGGACCCTCAAGATCTACCCTCATTTTTCCGACTTCTATGGAATGGAGGATACGATCGAGCGCATAGCTGGATATTTCCGCTATGCCTCGCAGGGGCTCGAAGAACGCAAGCAGATCCTCTATCTCCTCGGCCCGGTCGGCGGCGGCAAATCCTCTCTGGCCGAGCGCCTGAAGAAACTGATGGAGCAGCGCCCGATCTACACGCTGAAGGTCGGCAACCAGATCAGCCCGGTTTTCGAGTCGCCGCTTGGGCTGTTCCATCCCGATCACATGGGTGATCTGCTAGAGGATAAATACGGCATAGCCCGGCGCCGGCTGAACGGAATGATTTCGCCATGGGCGGCCAAGCGCCTCGACGAATTGTCTGGCGACATTTCCAAATTCAGCGTCGTCAAGCTGATGCCTTCGCGGCTGCGCCAGATCGGCATCGCCAAGACCGAACCTGGCGATGAGAACAATCAGGATGTCTCGGCCCTGGTCGGCAAGGTCGACATCAGGCAATTGGAAAATTTTAGCCAGTCCGACCCTGATGCCTATTCCTATAGCGGTGGCCTGAACCGGACCACGCAAGGTCTGCTTGAATTCGTCGAGATGTTCAAGGCACCCATCAAGGTTCTGCATCCGCTGCTGACCGCGACACAGGAAGGCAGCTACAACGGCACTGAAAATTTCGGCGCCTTTCCCTACCAGGGGATCATCGTCGCCCATTCCAACGAGTCGGAATGGCAACAGTTCAAGAGCAACAAGAACAACGAGGCGTTTCTCGATCGCATCCTGGTGGTCAAGGTACCCTATTGCCTGCGGATCACCGAAGAGAGGCAGATCTATGAGAAATTGCTGCGTGAGAGCGAGTTGGCCGCCAGCCCCTGTGCCCCTGAAGTTTTGGACATCCTCAGCCGCTTTGCAGTTTCGACGCGCTTGGCCGAGCACGACAACTCGCCGCTCTACACCAAGATGCGCGCCTATGACGGCGAAAATCTGAAGGAAGTCGATCCCAGGGCAAAGTCGGTCCAAGAATATCGCGACGCCGCCGGCGTCGATGAAGGCATGACGGGCGTCAGCACGCGCTTTGCCTTTAAGATCCTTTCGCAGACATTCAACTTCGATAATGAGGAGGTCGCCGCCGATCCTGTGCATCTGATGTACATTCTGGAGGAGGCGATCAAGCGGGAGCAGTTCCCGAAGGAAACGGAAGCGGCCTATCTTGAATTCATCAAGTCGGAGCTTGCGGCGCGCTACGCCGAGTTCATCGGCCACGAAATCCAGAAGGCCTATCTGGAGTCCTATAGCGAATACGGCCAGAACCTCTTCGACCGCTACATCGCCTATGCGGATGCCTGGATTGAGGACCAGGACTACAAGGACCCCGACACCGGCCAGATCCTCAACCGGGAGATCCTGGACAACGAACTTTCGCAGGTCGAGAAACCGGCAGGCATCGCCAATCCCAAGGACTTCCGTAACGAGGTGGTGAAGTTCACTCTGCGCGCTCGCGCAAGAAACCACGGCCGCAACCCGTCATGGACCAGCTATGAAAAACTGCGCGAGGTCATCGAGAAGCGGATGTTCGGACAGGTCGAGGACCTCTTGCCGGTGATCAGCTTCGGCTCCAAGCAAGACAGCGTTACGGAAAAGCGCCATAACGAATTCGTACAGCGCATGATCGAGCGTGGCTACACAGAACGGCAGGTACGCCGGCTGGTGGACTGGTACATGCGGGTGAACAAGGCGGGTTGACAGAGCCGGATGGTTCCATGCCGATCTTCATCGACCGTCGCCTGAACCCCAAGGACAAGAGCCTTGGCAATCGACAGCGCTTCCTCAGGCGTGCTCGCGAGGAGTTGAAGCGGAGCATTCGCGATCAAATCCGCACTGGCAGGATCGCCGACGTGGATACCGAGCACGCCGTGCCCATGCCTGAAAGGAAAACGGCCGAGCCGAGCTTCAACGATGACAGGGCCAGCGGACGGCGCCGACACATCCTTCCGGGCAACAGGCATTTTTCCCCTGGAGACCTGCTCCCGAAGCCGCATGGGGGCGGCGCGGCGTCGTCGCCAGGAAACACGGCGTCGGAAGACGATTTTCGTTTCGTGCTGTCACGCGAGGAGGTGCTCGAACTCTTTTTTGAGGATCTCGAACTGCCCGACCTGGTTAAGCTCAATCTCAAGGAAATCCTTGCCTTCAAGCCGCGCCGGGCCGGCTTCGCGGCAACCGGTTCCCCGACCAACATCAATGCCGGCCGCACCATGCGCAACAGCCTAGGCCGGCGCATTGCGCTGAGGCGCCCCACGCAGCAGGAACTGGAGGCGATCCTCCGGGAAATCGTCACGCTTGAGTCGGCCCCGGCCGGCGCGGCGGTGCGCCAGCGCATCGCGGAATTACGCGACGAGCTTGACCGGCTGGAGCGACGGCGCAGGCGAATTGCCTTTGTCGATCCGGTCGATATCCGATTCAACCGCTTCGACGCCCGGCCGGTGCCGAATGCCAATGCCGTCATGTTCTGCCTTATGGACGTGTCCGGATCGATGGGCCAACGCGAAAAGGACTTGGCCAAACGCTTCTTCGTGCTGCTGCACCTGTTCTTGAAACGGCGCTACGAACGCACGGAGATCGTCTTCATCCGCCATACCCATGAGGCGCACGAAGTGGATGAGGACACGTTCTTCTACAACACGCAGAGCGGCGGTACGATCGTCTCCACCGCGCTCGACGAAATGCACCGCATTATCGGCCAGCGCTATCCTGCCGGCGAGTGGAACATTTACGCCGCGCAGGCCTCTGACGGGGACAATTTCACCACCGATTCCGAGCGATGCATAGAGCTCATGAACGGCAAGCTCATGCGCCTGTGCCAGTATTTCGCCTATGTCGAGATCATCGACGAACGCGAGAGCCACATATTCGGTGCTACCGAAAACGGGACGTCGCTTTGGCGCGCCTACAGTACGATCGAGCTGAAATGGCCCAACTTCCAGATGAGCCGCATCGCTGCTCCCGCGGATATTTACCCGGTCTTCCACCGGCTCTTCGCCAGGCAGCCGGTGTCCATCAAGAGCGGTTGAAAGAGAGAGATGGTCAGGCGAGCCAACGAAACGAATTTGTTGTTTTCCGGTTCCGACTGGAATTTCGAGAAATTATCGCGGGCTTTTGAAGAGATCGAGGCGATCGCGGTCGACGAGTTGCATCTCGATACTTACCCGGTCCAGATGGAGATAATCTCCTCCCAGCAGATGCTCGACGCCTACTCATCTATCGGCATGCCACTGATGTATCGGCATTGGTCGTTCGGCAAACATTTCCTTCACCAGGAGCTTCTTTACCGTAAGGGTGGTCGGGGGCTGGCCTATGAACTGGTCATCAACTCCAATCCCTGCATCGTCTACCTCATGGAGGAAAACACCATGGCGTTGCAGGCCCTTGTGACGGCCCACGCGGCGCTTGGCCACAATCATTTCTTCAAGAACAATCATCTGTTTCAGCAATGGACCGACGCCGGGGCAATCCTGGGTTATCTGGACTTCGCCAAGGGCTACATCGCCCGGTGCGAGGAGCGGCACGGCCTTGCAGCAGTGGAGGCCATTCTCGATTCCGCCCATGCGCTGATGGA
Organism: Mesorhizobium sp. LSJC285A00; assembly: GCF_000503155.1. Classification (NCBI taxonomy): domain Bacteria; kingdom Pseudomonadati; phylum Pseudomonadota; class Alphaproteobacteria; order Hyphomicrobiales; family Phyllobacteriaceae; genus Mesorhizobium; species Mesorhizobium sp. LSJC285A00. Next base: position 132,674 of record NZ_AYVK01000020.1, on the reverse strand, counting down.
ACAAGGGGTGTTCCGCTACCACCGGCCGCCAAAGCTCTCGTCGGAGCGACAGCGCGAAGGGCTTCGCGAGCGCCTCGAATACGAAGAGCGCTCCTACAACGATCTGTGGCGCACGCTGCCGCCGTCGCAGAACAAAAACAAGTCCGGCAATGAGGATCAAGGGATGGCGGAGCGCAAGAGATCGCTCAACCTTCCCGAGGAAAACCTCCTTTATTTCCTCGAGAAGAACAGCCTGATCCTGGAACCCTGGCAGCGCGAGATCATCAGGATCGTCCGCGTCATCGCGCAATATTTCTACCCGCAGCGACAGACTCAAGTCATGAATGAAGGCTGCGCCACCTTCGTGCATTATACCCTCATGAACATGCTATTCGATCGTGGCCGGATCGGCGAAGGTGCCATGCTCGAAATCCTGCGCAACCATTCGAACGTGATCTTCCAGCCGGCCTTTGACGATCCCCGGTTTTCAGGCATCAATCCCTATGCCCTCGGCCTCGACATGATGCAGGACATACAGCGCATTTCGACCGAGCCGACGGCGGAGGACCGCGACTGGTTCCCGGACATTGCAGGACATGGCAACTGGCGCGAGGTCCTGCTTGAGGCCTGGGCCAACCACCGCGACGAATCCTTTATCCGACAGTACCTCAGCCCGAGCTTGATCCGAAAATGGCGGTTCTTCGTGCTTGGCGATGGAGCCGACAAACCGCATTTCGAAGTCGCGTCGATCCACAACGAACGTGGCTATCACAAGATACGCGCCCAGCTTGCCCACAGTTACGACCTTGGAGCGAATCGGCCGGACATCCAGGTGATTGATGTCGACCTGCTCGGCGACCGGCAGTTGCGACTGCAACACAGGGTAAAGGATGGTGTTGTGCTCGAAGGCGCCAGCCGTGACGCGACGCTCCGCCATGTCCGCAGCCTCTGGGGCTACGAGGTCAGCCTGGTTGCAGTTGACGCTCAAACCGGTGCGACCATCCACGAACGGTCTACGAGCCAGATCGCGGCATAAACTCGGCAAAGAGCGTTCTGTTGCGGGCCTGCTCGGTACCTTTAGGATTCGCCCGCCGGCCTGATCCTGATCCTGGCGATCCGGTTCTTGTCGCGTTTCATCACCACGAAGCGCTTGCCGTGGAAGGTGAAAGCCTGCTTTTCCTCGGGGATCGACTGCGTCTCGTGGATGACCAGCCCGGCAATGGTGGTCGCTTCCTCGTCAGGCAGGTTCCAGTCGAGCGCCCGGTTGAGATCGCGGATCGGCACGGTGCCGTCGACGACCACGGAACCGTCCGCCTCCTGCTTCACGCCCTGAATGTCGACATCGTGCTCGTCGGCGATCTCGCCAACGATCTCCTCGATAATGTCCTCCAGCGTCACCAGCCCTTCGACCTCGCCATATTCGTCGACGACGATAGCGAAATGCGCCTTGGCGCGCAGGAAGGCGTTGAGCTGTTCCTGCAGCGTGGTGGTGTCGGGCACGAACCAAGGCTTCGACGCGATCTTCATCACGTCGATCCGGGAAAAGTCGTTGCCGACCTCGTTCAGCGCTCGCAGCAGGTCCTTGGCGTGCAGCACGCCGACAATGTTGTCGAGCGAGCCTTTCCACAACGGCATGCGGGTGTGCGGGCTTTGCAGGATCTCGCGCACCACCGCTTCCGGCCCATTGTCGGCATTGACCGAGCGCATATTGGTACGGTGGACCATGATGTCGGAGACTTCGAGCTCGGCGAGATCGAACAGCCCGCCGACACGGTCGCGGTCCTCACGCACCATCTGGCCGTCGCGGCGGAAATCGTCGACCGCGCCGCGCAACTCGTCCTGTGTCGAGCGCTGCGGCTCGATGCGCGACAGCTCATAGCCGAACATGGCAAGCAGGCGCGTGCGCACGGCCAGGACCAGCAGGATGAGGATGGCAAGGACGGCGACGACGGTCCAGCCGGGCTCGTTGATCATCGCTGCCGGCTTTCCTGGCCAGGGTGGTTCTCCCTGAGGAACGAAAGCACTTCCGACGCCGGTACATCCTTGGCAATAAAAGCCTGGCCAACGCCGCGCGTCAGGATGAATGTCAGCGCGCCGCGCGACACTTTCTTGTCCTGGGTGATGAAGCCAAGCAACGCCTCGGCATCGGGCAACTCACCAGGGATGTCGGCCATCCGCCAGGGTAGACCGACGGCGCGAAGATGCGCCTCGACCCGCGCCGCGTCGTCGGGGCTGGCCAGATTGAGCCTTGCGGAAAAGCGGTGCGCCAGCGCCATGCCGATGGCGACGCCTTCGCCATGGACGAGGCGGGCGCCGTCATACTGTGTGGCGCCTTCCAGCGCATGGCCGAACGTGTGGCCAAGATTGAGCAGTGCGCGGTCGCCGGTTTCGAACTCGTCGCGGGCGACGACATCGGCCTTGGCGCGGCACGCCTCGGCGATGGCCTCGGCCCGCTCCGGTCCGCCAGCGAACACCTTTTCCCAGTTCGCTTCCAGCCAGGCGAAAAACGCCGGTCGGTCGATCAACCCGTATTTGGCAAGCTCGGCATAGCCGGCGCGAAATTCGCGGATCGGCAGCGTGTCGAGCACTTCGGTATCGGCCAGCACCAGTTTCGGCTGGTGGAAGACACCGACCAGATTCTTGCCGCGCGGACTGTTGATGCCGGTTTTGCCACCGACCGAGGAATCGACCTGCGCCAGCAGCGAGGTTGGAATCTGGACGAAATTCATGCCGCGGCGCACGATGCCGGCGGCAAAGCCGGTGAGGTCGCCGATGACGCCACCGCCGAGCGCAATGACGACATCGCCGCGCTCCAGCTTGGCGGCGAGCACGCCGTCGACCACCTCTTCGAGATGGGCAAAGCTCTTGGTCTTTTCGCCGGCCGGCAAAGTGATGACGGCAGGCTGGATGCCGCATGTTTCCAGACCGGCCTTCAGCGCGTCGAGATGTGCCGCCGCGACATTATCGTCCGTGACCACCGCCGCTCTCGTGCCGGGCAGGCGGCGCGAAATCTCGGCGCCGGCGCGCGCCAAAAGGCCGGGGCCGATCAGGATGTCATAGGCACGCTCGCCAAGGCCGACCTCGACAGTGACCGGTTCGCTCACAGCCGCACCTCGCCCGGCGCAGTCGGAGCCGGAATGCCGAAATGCCCGCACAGCGCGTCGACAACCTCGGTCGCAATGACCTCCTTGCGGTCGTCGCGTGTCGGCACGGTGATGTTGGACGTGGCATAGACCGGGTAGCGCTCGCCCATCAGCCGCTCGAGCACGGCGCGCGGATCGGCGCTTTTGAGCAACGGCCGGTTCTGCTTCTTGGACACGCGTTCCATCAACAGGTCGATCTCGGCCTTCAGCCACACCGACACGCCATGCCCGGCGATCGCTTCCCGCGTCTGCGCATTCATGAACGCGCCGCCGCCGGTCGACAGCACCTGCGGCCCACTCTCCAGCACGCGCAGGATGACGCGCTGCTCCAATGCCCGGAATTCGGTCTCGCCATAGCGTTCGAACAATTCCGGCACCGTCATGCGCGACACGGTTTCGATCTCCTGGTCGCTGTCGACGAAGGGCAGCGACAGCATCGTCGCCACCTTGCGGCCGATCGCCGTCTTGCCGGCGCCCATCAGGCCGACAAAGACGATCGAGCGGCTTCCCAGCCTGTCGAGCAGCGCGGCATGGCTATCGCCGGGAGGATTTGCTGGTAACGCGTTCATGAGACCATGCTGTTTCTAAGCCGTCTTTGCCGGCGTATCGACATCAAAAGCCCGTTTGCGTCAAGCATAGCGCCTTTCGCACGCAGAGCCCTTCGTCCTTGAATTGACGGAATTAGCGTCCCATAAGGACACGGGCTTGGAATCGCAGAGCAAGAAGACGGGCGAAGATTGATGCCGACACTGTTCCGCTTTGTCGTGACGATGATGATTCTTGCCGGCATTGCCTATGGTACGATGGTGGCGCTGGCGATGTTCGTCGAGCCGAAAAAAGCCGAAATCACCGTGCGCATTCCACCGGAAAAGCTGAACCCCAAGAAAAACTGACCCCAAACTGACCCCTGGAACATGAACAGCGCGGCTCGCATCGAAGCCTTTCTCGAGATGATGAGCGCCGAACGCGGTGCCGCTGCAAACACGCTGTCTTCCTACCGCCGTGATCTCGAAGACGCTTCGCAGCAGATTGCCGGCGGGCTTGCCGCTGCCGCCGCAGCCGACATCCGCGCCTATCTCGACGATATCGCGGCGCGCGGCTTTGCGTCGACGTCGCAGGCGCGCAAACTGTCGGCGATCCGCCAATTCTTCAAGTTTCTCTACGCCGAGGGCTTGCGCCGCGACGACCCGACCGGCACGCTGGACAGTCCGAAAAAGGGCCGGCCGCTGCCCAAGACGATGAGCGAGGCCGATACCGGTCGGCTGCTCGACCGTGCGGCGCTTGAGACAGGCGATGGCGTCAATGGCGACCGGGTGGCGGCACTGCGCCTGCACGCTTTGGTCGAGGTGCTCTATGCCACCGGCCTGCGCGTCTCCGAACTTGTCGGCCTGCCGGTGACCGTCGCCCAGCGCGACGACCGCTTCTTCATGGTGCGCGGCAAGGGCGACAAGGAGCGCATGGTGCCGCTGTCGGCCAAGGCCCGCACGGCGATGCGGGCTTGGCTCACAGCCCGGGCCACGGTGCCGGCTTTCGCCGACAGCCCGTTTCTGTTCCCGGCCGCCGGCGACAGCGGCTTTCTCTCCCGGCAGGTCTTTGCCCGCGACCTCAAAGGCCTTGCCGCGCGGGCCGGCATATCGGCGGCGAAAATTTCGCCGCATGTGCTGCGCCATGCTTTCGCCAGCCATCTCCTGCAGAACGGCGCCGATCTCAGGGCGGTGCAGCAGNGATTTACACGCATGTGCTGGAAGAGCGGTTGGTGCGGCTGGTCAACGATCATCATCCGCTTGCCGACTAGGCCTCATATCGCTATGTGAGGGCAACGTGCCCGCGCGGAGCCTACATCTGCGCGATGTTTGCCTTCCGACGCATCGGTCCGCTCAAGAATGTACAATTACCTCGATTTCGAAAAGCCGGTGCAGGACCTTGAACTCAAGATCCTCGAGCTGAAGAAGCTTGCCGAGAATGGCGAGGCGGTCGACGTCGGCGACGAAATCAGCCGGCTCGAGAAGCGCGTGCGCGACGCGCTGCGCGACATCTACAAGGCGCTGACGCCGTGGCAGAAGGTGCAGGTCGCGCGCCACACCGACAGGCCGCATTGCCTCGACTACATCAAGGGTCTGTTCAGCGATTTCACGCCGCTCGCCGGCGACCGCAATTTCGGCGAGGACCAGGCGATCATCGGCGGCTTCGCCCGCTTCCGCGGCGAACCGGTGGCCGTCATCGGCCAGGAAAAGGGCTCCGACACGGCGAGCCGGCTCAAGCACAATTTCGGCTCGGTGCGCCCTGAAGGCTACCGCAAGGCCGTGCGGCTGATGGAACTTGCCGACCGTTTCCAGATCCCACTTCTGACGCTGGTCGACACCGCCGGCGCTTACCCCGGCGTTGGCGCCGAGGAACGCGGCCAGGCTGAAGCCATCGCCCGCTCAACCTCGGCCTGCCTCGGCCTCAAAGTGCCATCGATTTCGGTTGTAATCGGCGAAGGCGGTTCGGGCGGCGCCATTGCGATCGCCACCGCCAACCGCGTCTACATGCTGGAACACGCCATCTATTCGGTGATCTCGCCGGAAGGCGCTGCCTCGATCCTGTGGCGCGACACCACGCGCTCGAAGGATGCGGCGACCAACATGAAGATCACCGCCCAGGACCTTCTGGAAATGAAGATCATCGACGCCATCATTGCCGAGCCGCTCGGCGGCGCCCAGCGCGCGCCCGAAACGGTGATCGCCGCCACCGGCGACCTCATTGCCAAGACGATGAAGGAATTTGCCGGCGCCAATACCGATTTTCGCGAGCAGCGCCGCGAAAAATACCTGGCGATGGGCCGCAGCCTCTGATTTCGGCGGGCAACGCACCGCAATGTGGCGTCAAGGAGCAATTTCGCCATAAAAATGCCGCCGCATTCGGCTCAATAAAAAATCCGTGACACCGGGCGAATTGCCGTGGGGGACGCCGTCCGACGCTTGCGGTAAGGAATTTTCAAGGTTAACGGGCTTAGGGTGTCCGTCAGTGTTCAGCATACAGGACCGGGCGCTATCCGGCCCGTGACGCGAGAAAAAGACATAGCCGTATCCATGTTTACCAAGCTTGCCCGCACCGCACTTCTGATCGCCGCGCTTGGCGTTGCCGGCTGCAACGATTCCTCTATGAAGAATTTTGCGCCGGAAGCCAGCAAGCCGCTGCCGGACAAGATCCTGGCCGACATGAAGGCCAAGGGCATGATCCGCACCTCGTCGGTGATGGCTCGCATCTTCAAGGAAGAAGGCAAGCTCGAAATCTGGAAGGCCAAGACCACCGGCCGCTACGAGATGGTCGCCAGCTACGACATCTGCAAATGGTCGGGCAAGCTCGGCCCGAAATACACGGAGGGCGACCGCCAGGCGCCGGAAGGTTTCTATACGGTCCGCCCGTCGCAGATGAATCCGCGCTCGAACTATCACCTGTCCTTCAACATCGGCTATCCCAACGCCTATGACCGTGCCAATGGCCGCACCGGCGCCAATCTGATGGTGCATGGCGCCTGCTCGTCGTCGGGCTGTTATTCGATGACCGACCCGCAGATCGAGCAGATCTACGCTTTTGGTCGCGATGCCTTCCAGGGCGGCCAGACCGAGTTCCAGATCCAGGCCTTTCCATTCCGCATGACCGCCGCCAACATGGCGCGCTACCGCAACGACCCGAACTATGAGTTCTGGAAGATGCTGAAGGTCGGTTACGACAATTTCGAGATCACCAAGGTGCCGCCGAAAGTCGATGTCTGCGACAAGCGCTATGTCTTCAACCAGGTGGCGCCCGAGGGCACGACATTCGATCCGACCGGCGCCTGCCCGGCGACCACGCAGCCGGATTCGCTGAAGAGCGCACTCAACGCCTATCAAAGCAGCTATGACGCGGCCTTCACCGGCGCGGTCAAAGCCAGCGTGCCGGCGCCCAAGCCGACCATTGCCGGCATCAAGGAAGCCGCCATCGTTTCCGAATGGTCGAAGCGCCGCGCCCGGGGCGAGCGCGTGCCGATCGAACCGCCGTCGCTGAATTCCGACGGCACGCTGACCGAGACGGCGCGCATGGGCCGCATCGATTCGCCCGCCGGCCGCAAGATGGCGGCGCTGGACGCAGAGAAGGAAGCCAAGCGCAAGGCCGAGGAACAGCGGGTTGCTGCCATCGAGGCTGCGAAAGCCGCCAAGGCCCAGGCACTGGCTGAAAAGCAAGCCGCAAAGGCCCAAGCGCTGGCCGAAAAGGAAGCAGCCAAGCAGGCCCCCCAGCAGCCGGTCGCCACTGCGAGCGTCGAGGCGGCGCCTGCAGAACCGCCGGCGGACGAAAGCCGGATGTCGAAGATCAAGAACAAGCTGCTAGGCATGTTCGGCGGCTGAGGTTTTTCGCCTTGTCGATGCATGTCGCCCAAAAGTGCGCAGCGGTTTTGGGACAAAGACATGCATGAAGACAAACAAACAAATCACACCGCGATCTATGACCTCAAGGGCCTGAACTGCCCCCTGCCCGTTCTCAAGGCGAAAAAACGCCTGGCGGCAATGCAGCCGGGCAGCCGGCTTTGGCTGGAGACCACCGACCCGCTGGCGGTCATCGACATCCCCGCCTTTTGCGCCGACGCTGGCCACCAGCTTGTTGAAACATCAGCCGTCAGCGGCGGCCACCGCTTCCTGGTCGAACGCGGCGCATAGCGAGCCTGAGAATCAGCCCCCGGCTATCGCCAGCGGATTGCTCTCCAGCGCCGCGCGATCCGGCGTGTCGATCGACGGCCGGTTGGTGAAGGCGGAAAACAGCCGGCGCACATAATCTTCCGGCATATCGAGCGTGATCAGCACCAGCCTGGTGCCGCGTTGGCCGTCCGGCCAGGCCAGCAGCCGCGCCGGCGGATGCAGGATCTTCTGCACCCCGTGGACGACAAGCGGCCGCGACGGGTCCTCCGCAAGCTCGATGACGCCCTTCATCCGCAAAAGCTTGTCGCCATGCGCAGAACGCAGCAGGTCGAGGAACATCTCGATCGCCGAAAACGGCACCGGGCCGTCATGGACCAGCGAGTAGGAGCGCACGCGGGAATCGTGGCGGTGGTGGTGCTCATGCTCGCCGTGGTCATGATCATGATGATGGTGGTGCTCATGGGCGGCTTCTTCGCCGAGCCAGCGCCGGACATCGGCGGATTTGGTCGCCGGATTGTAGAGGCCGCAATCGAACAGCGCCGTGACGCCGGTTCGGCCGTCGCCGGCGTCCAGCACCACGGCGCCTGGATTGAGCTGATGGAGTCGCGTTCGCAAAGCATCGACGTCGCCGGGATCGCTGGCCAGATCGACCTTGGTCAGCACGATGCGATCGGCGACCGCCACCTGCTTGACCGCCTCGACATGGCCGTCGAGCGTCGCATTGCCGTTGACCGCGTCGACCAGCGTGATGACGCCATCAAGTCGGAAGGCCTGCACAAGGGCGGGATGCGCCATGATCGACTGCAGCACCGGCGCCGGATCGGCGAGCCCGGTGGTTTCGACGACGACGCGGGCGAGGCGGGCGATACGGCCCGTCTGCAGCCGGTCGACGAGGTCAGCCAGCGTGTCGACCAGTTCGCCGCGCACCGTGCAGCATAGACACCCGTCGGACAGCTGGATGATGCCGTCCGAGGCCTGCTCGACCAGAAGGTGGTCGATCGCCACCTCACCGAATTCGTTGATGATGACGGCCGTGTCGACCAGTGCCGGATCTTTGAGCAGCCGGTTGAGCAATGTCGTCTTGCCGGCGCCGAGGAAGCCGGTGACCACCGTGACGGGTATCGGAAAGCCAGCCATCGCCTAGTTCGCGGCTTTGACCAGCTGGTCGCCCTGCACCGCGGTTGCCTGGCCCACCACGGCCGGTTCGGCGCCCTTTGGCGCCGGAATGTCTGGCCGCCAGCTCGGCAGCGGCACATCGGCGTATTCCTGGCCGCCCTGGTCGAGCATCGCCTTCGGCGCCGGCCCGGTGGCGCCGCCGAGGCCGACGGCAACCAGCGTCGGCACGTGGTCGAGCTTTTCCTGATAGGGCGATTTCGGCACGTCGGCACCCTTCGCGGCCACCGGCGGAGCCGCCTCGGACTGCTCGTGCGGCGCCTTCTTCCTGCAGATCTCATCATGCATGTCGTTGGGTGACATTGTATCGCCATAGGAAGGCATGGCCGCGACCGTGAGCCAGTTCGGGTCGGGCGTGGCAAAGCCCTGGTCGAGCAGCCTGGCGGCGGTCTCGGCACGGCTGATCGCCGATTTTTCGCCGAGCACGACCGCGACCAGCGTGCGGCCATTGCGTGTCGCCGAGCCGATCATGTTGAAGCCCGAGGGACAGACGAACCCGGTTTTCATGCCGTCGGCGCCGGGATAGCGCCCGATCAAGAGATTGTAGTTGGAGATCGCCTTCTTGCCGACGGCAAGGCCTTCGATCGAGAACCAGGGGGCGTATTGCGGGAATTCCTTGCGGATCGCCATCACCAGCAGGGCAAGATCGCGCGCCGTCGTATACTGCTCCGGCGAAAACAGTCCGTTCGGATTGACGAAATGTGATCCGGTCATGCCGAGCCGCGCCGCCTCCGCATTCATGCGAACGGCGAATCCGGCCTGAGAGCCGCCTATGTTTTCGCCGATGGCCATGGCGATATCGTTGGCCGATTTGACCAGCATCATCTTCAACGCATTGTCGAGCCGCATCACCGAGCCCGGCTTGAAGCCCATCTTGCTCGGCGGTTCGCCCGCCGAATGCTTGGTCACCTTGATCGGTGAATCGAGCTGGACCTCGCCGGCGGCAATCGCCCGGAAGGTGACATAGGCGGTCATCAGCTTGCTCAGCGAAGCGGGATACCAGCGCTTGAATGCGTCCTGGTGCTGCAGAACCTTGCCGCTGTTGAGGTCGAACAGGATCACCGGATTGGCCAAAGCTGGCCCAGCCAGCATGGGTAGCGCCAAGCCGCCCGTTAGCAGTAATTTGAGGATATGGCTGTGCCGCATCATGGAATCCGAAATCGCCTCTTGCCGTAGTCGCCCCTGGCTCCGTAAGATTTCGCTACGCGATGGCCAGCATGACCTGATCCGGCCCTCAATTTCCGGATCACATTGTCTGGGGTGCTATTTACCCTATGTGACGCCAAGATGGCAAAGTGCCAAGATGGCAACAAGCATGGCAATCACAATTGCAATCAAGCAGGCCAGATCGTCTGCTCCAACAGCGAGATGGAACCATTATGCCGATTCTCAACCGCGCCGCCGAGATTCAGGATGAAGTTGCCGGCTGGCGACGCCATCTGCACCAGACGCCAGAACTGAATTTCGATGTCTTCAAGACCGCCGCCTTCGTCACCGAGAAGCTGAAGGAATTCGGCTGCGACGACGTGGTGACGGGCCTCGGCAAGACCGGCGTCGTCGGCATCATCCATGGCCGCAAGGGGCAAGGCGCGACCATCGGCTTGCGCGCCGACATGGACGCGCTGCCGATCAACGAGATCACCGGCAAGCCCTATGCCTCGACCATTCCCGGCAAAATGCATGCCTGCGGCCATGACGGCCATACGGCGATGCTTTTGGGCGCCGCCAAATATCTGACCGAAACGCGCAATTTCGCCGGCTCGGTCGCGGTCATCTTCCAGCCGGCGGAAGAGGGCGGCGGCGGCGGCAACGAGATGGTCAAGGACGGCATGATGGAGCGTTTCGACATTTCGCGCGTCTTTGGCATGCACAACATGCCGGGCCTGCCGGTGGGCCAGTTCGCCATCCGGCCGGGTCCCATCATGGCGGCGACCGCCGAGTTCACCATCACGGTCAAGGGCCGCGGCGGCCATGCGGCGATGCCGCACGGCACGATCGACCCGATCGTCATCACCAGCCAGCTGGTCGGCGCCCTTCAGACGGTCGCTTCGCGCAGCACCGATCCGGTCGAGGCGGTGGTGGTTTCGGTGACGAAGTTCCACGCCGGCGACGCCTACAACGTCATTCCCGAGACCGCCGAGATTGCCGGCACGGTGCGCACACTGAAGAAAGAGATCGCCAAGAAGTCGGAAGAGCGCATCCGCACCATCTGCGAAGGAATAGCCACCGCCTTCGGCGCGACGATCACTGTCGACTATGACGCCAACTATCCCGTGACCTTCAATCATCCGGAAGAAACGGTCTTTGCCGGCGATGTCGCGGCAAATGTCGCCGGCGACACCCAGGTCCACCGCGCCATCCAGCCGGTGATGGGCGGCGAAGACTTCTCCTACATGCTGGAAGCCCGACCTGGCGCCTTCATCTTCATCGGCAATGGCGAGACCGCCGGCCTCCATCATCCGGCCTACGACTTCAACGACGAAGTCATACCGCACGGCATGAGCTACTGGGTGAAACTGGCCGAAACGGCGCTGGCAGCCTGACCTGCCCCGACGAAAGGCCGGCCGATTAGCCTTCGGCCGGCCTCTTCATTGCCTTCGGCGAGCCTCTTGGCGAAACGATCGGAAGCGGCTATGTGTCGGGCCGCGTGGTCCCGTAGCTCAGTAGGATAGAGCGGCAGATTCCTAATCTGTAGGTCACAGGTTCGATTCCTGTCGGGATCACCAGCAAGATCAAAGGCTTGGTGACTGAGATAGCCTGTCCGCATGTTGCAGCACTGATGGACTGGTCTTCGGTGATTTTCACGGACGCGACCAAGCAAGCAGCCTGACTTTAGTTCCATAGAAAAAGTCCATCCCTGAGGTCTCAGGAGCGAGCTTTAAGCATCTACAGCCGCGAAGAGAATCGACCTCTTGCAAGTACAATTCCAGATCGAGCGATGGTTCCCAGTCGATCCGTTACGGTCTGAGTTCGGCGCCGCCAACTCAACGAAGCCGGCCGTATCCTAGCTGGCAACCAGGGGCACCGTGACGGTCGTGGCGTAATTTATCGGATACTGGTCGAAATACGGGAAAGCGATGACGAAGGCATAGCTGGCGGTCAGATGCGCCATCTTGAAGCCGCCGCTGGCAGGGTCGATCGCGATCGTCACAATGACGTTCTGCAGACCCAGGTTCACCAATTTCTGCGTGGCGATGGCCTGGATGTCGCTCTGCGAAAGCGTGTTGTTCAGCTGCAGNGCAACCAGGGGCACCGTGACGGTCGTGGCGTAATTTATCGGATACTGGTCGAAATACGGGAAAGCGATGACGAAGGCATAGCTGGCGGTCAGATGCGCCATCTTGAAACCGCCGCTGGCAGGGTCGGTCGCGATCGTCACAATGACGTTCTTCAGACCCAGGTTCACCAATTTCTGCGTGGCGATGGCCTGGATGTCGCTCTGCGAAAGCGTGTTGTTCAGCTGCAGCGCCCGGGAAGAGGTTTCCAGTGTATAGCGGACGGTCGACACGGCATTCATGGCCCAGCCGAAGGCGAAGATTCCGAACAAAAGCATCACCAGGAAAGGCGCGATCAAGGCGAATTCCAGCCCGGCTGCGCCGGAGCAGTCACGGCGCCACCTGGATCCGATCCTTTCAGCGGACACGGATCACCTGCTGATGACTGATCGCGCGCGGGTCCGGGAAGACACCGAAGTTAAACGGGGGCACCCAGGTGCCCGTCGCCGTTATCTGGACGAAGACGGTCGGCAGCTTCGTTCCGCCGCAAATGGTGGTCGCATCCACGACCGTGGCGCCGCACAAATAGGAGCGGACCAGCACGACCGCGGCGTCCTCGGGCTTGTCGTTCCAGCTCGAAAGCGCGACCGCCTGCGTCCCGGTGTCATTGGACGCGCCGGCCATCACGAGATTGGCCGCGGTTTTGACGCCCGCGCGCATCTGCAGGTAACTCGTCACGTAGGACCAGCCGTCGGCGATGCCGAGGCAAACGAGGCACAGGACCGGCAGCAACATGGAAAACTCCACGGCAGCTATCCCGGATTTGTCCCGGACAATGCGCAAGGTCCGCCCACCCATCCCGCTACTCGACAAGCTGAACGGACNAGCTATCCCGGATTTGTCCCGGACAATGCGCAAGGTCCGCCCACCCATCCCGCTACTCGACAAGCTGAACGGACTGCGTCGCCGGAATGTCTTCCATCCCTAGACTGGTGCAGTCCTGCTTGATGGTGGTACTGCCGGACCATTGGATGGTGTCGGCGACGACCTGAGTGCAGCCACCGTTCCCCGAGAAGTTGCCAAGGTAGTTGACCTGCTGCCTGGGAAAATAGATGGCGCCTGTCAAAAGCGAGTCCGCGGTGCCATTGAAGGTGCTCTGCGCCGCAGTCCCGGTCCTGTCGCCGTAGAACAGCACGCCGGAATAGGCTCCGGAGGTAGGCGCGCTCAGCGTCACCTTGGCGTTGCCGTTCATGCTGACGGTGTTGCTGCCTGCCATGAAGATGGTTACGCCGCTGCCCGCGACGACCGCGTTGGCGTTGACCTTCATACCGCCCTGCACGACGTAGACGCCGGGCTGCAGGGTGACGTTGCCGCTGAGGCTCATGCCGCTACAGTAGGTGCCAGGCTGGAGTGTTTGCGACGTCTTGTTGCCGTTGACATTCTTGCAAGGGTTGCCGGCTGTCGGCGTCGCCAAGCCGGAGAAAGGATCGGCTGCCGGCAAGGCTCGGGTGATGTTGGACTTGCAGACTGTGGTCGCTGGATTGTTCAGCACCATGCCGCCGACCGTGATCAGGCAGTCGGCCTTGAGCACCGCCGAGCCCTGCGTCTTTATGGCGTCCGAGGCAATCGAGTCCGACATGACCGAACNTTGGAGGCGTCATTGATCAGCGCCACCGCCCTTGCCTGTTCGGCAACGGGCGCCTGGTTGAAAATCGCCGTGAAGTAGCGGTCGAGGTTCTGCTTGACGATGACCTCCACTGCCTTCTTCGCGGTGTTCGGGCCGGACAATGGCGGCGTGTTGACCTGGATCGTGCCCGGCGTGGCAAAATTGTTCGAGGTCGCGGACTGCGTGGCGGCGGCGATGATGGTCGGGTTATCGGAACCCGCGACTTTCTCGAGCGCGCCGGCATAGGCCGCGGCATCGGCAACGGCCTGCAGCTTAAGGCTGCTGTAATACCAGAAGGATGTCTCCACACCGAGGCCGGCGCCGCCAACCACGACCGGCAAGGTGAAGGCAACGATGACGGCAACGTTACCGTTCGNGCGCGCCTTAGGCGGCTCAAAGCAAACCAAATCCGGGTGAACGCGTTGGATGCCATATGTATTAGAAACCATGAATTAGATAAACGAATGTGTAAAAAACCCATTCCGATTCGATGAAGTCCGACCTGCCAGACGAAATAGGTGCGCTGCAATTCCTCCTCGCCTCGCATGTACCGAGATCAGGCCGCTCAATCTGCGGTCGATCTCTACGGGTTGGAAGCGGCGACCGCCGTGGCGCAGTGCGCTTTGGAGGCTCATTTCGACGGTCGACCAGATGACTATCGCTTTTGGTGCGATGTCTTTCACCAACTGAGAAGAGCAACTGACGGAACTTTTGCCGCGAAATCGTGTTCGTTCGAGCATGACCAGAATAGCCGACCTTGGACCGCCTAAGCCCGGCAGGCCACACCAACCCCAGGACGGGCACGATCGATTTCACCCATGCCCGATCTGCGGCCAGCAGGTCGACAAGCGCGACTTCCGCCAGGTCATGTGGCACGAGCAACCAGATCATGAGCCGCTGGAGCTCGATCAGTGAGGCAGGAACAACTGGGCCGCCAGCCAGAAGCCGACGGCCATCAAAGACAAAACAACGAGTGCGACGAGGAACAGCCTCATCGCCGGTTCCTACCACGCGTCAGAACAAAACCCGCCGACCGAAGCCAGCGGGCTTTTGTTGCAGGGCCGTGGTTTGCTTAGGATGTGGATCGCGGTTCAACACTGGGTGCCAATTGCGCCGTCACTGCGCTGAGACGCCCACGTTTGGTCAGTACTGGCTTGCTNTCGCGGTTCAACACTGGGTGCCAATTGCGCCGTCACTGCGCTGAGACGCCCACGTTTGGTCAGTACTGGCTTGCTGTATTCTTTCTTCATGCAGTCCCTCCAGTGGAAATTTGAGGCAAAGCGCATTTACAGCCAAAGGTTGTCAATCAGCCCGCGCCTTGTCAATTCAAAAGGTGCCCGCCGCCCTTGCGTCCGGCGGACGAGAGACGTCACACCGCAAGCATCTCACCAGCCATGGAATCGTCCAACACCGTCCAGGTACTGAGGTTACCTAGCCGCAGGAGGGTCCTGAAGCCGCACAACCTTGTCGAGATGTAGCCGTATCCGCTGGCCTTCAGCGAAGGACAGCGCAAACGATTCCAGGCCGAATGAGCGTGTAATTTCCTGGTCGGTCTCTATGATGCGGACGACCCATTCGCCACTGGCTCCGACCACTTCCACGCGAGGCGTGGCCTTGCGAATTGACACCACGTTGCTCATCACATCCTCCCTACGAAACGCAGTGGCAAGTCGATTTAAGACCGTCGTAGTCGGTAGATCAATAACAAATGCTTGCTCGGATCGGACGAACCATCCTGGATGGGCATACAACGGGGGCTAATGCCACTTCAGTCAGGCGAACCCTCCGGGGAACCTCCCTTGAGATAGCGTCTGCTTCAGGTCGTTGGCATTCAGGATGGCCGCCAGCTCTTCGGCATACTCCATGTCGGGAAGGTCGACAGATGGGTGGCCCGCTACAATAGCCGGCAGCCCGGTGAACACGTCGAACACCGTCCACGTCCCATCCGGTTCCCGCCTTACGCCGTACCGCAGAGTTGCCATGAGGGGATGCTAATGGAAGCCGCGAATATATGGTACAAAAAATGCGAGCGGGCGATCGGACAACGGGCACGCCTTGCAGAAGTTTTGCCGCTACGACGGGTTCGGTCGGGCACGGCCAGAATAGCCAACCTCGGACCGCCCATCCCCGGCAAGCCACATGACCTGACTGGGAAGAGCATTTCTATGCGCGCCCCATTTGCGCGCAAAAGATAGACCGTCGCGACTTCCGCCAGGTGATGTGGCACGAGCAACCGGACCACCAGCCGCTGGAATGCGACGCCTAAGAGCGCAGCACAACCCAACTGGTCATCGCTATCGAAGCAGCGTTTGCGGGGCGGCCGCTTCTAGGCGCATGGTGGCTAGATGACCCGAATATGGGTGGGATCGGATGGCGCCACGATTTATAGCGAAACCACTGTCCTGGCCGACCGAACCGGCGGCTGGCTGGTCCGGGCCGGAATGAACCGGGGCAATGCCCGGCTCAACGGCTACGCTCTCGATCAAGTGCACCTGGTCCCGGTAGATCGTGCCGTGGAGGTCGGTTTCGGCGGCGCAGTTTTACTGCCGCAACTTATCCGTGAGGCAGCATTCGTTTGCGGTGTTGACCGCTCGCAGGATGTCGTGAACGCTGCCTCCCACCGGTTCGCCGATGCAGTGCGCGTCGGACGAGCCGAGTTCCGAACCGGGCTAGTCGAGGACTTGCCCTTGCCGGATAGCACATTCGACAAGGCTCTCAGCGTCCACACAGTGTACTTCTGGCAAAGCCTTAGAGCTGGATCCGCAGAGCTCCATCGCGTCCTCAAACCAGGCGGTCGCGTCGTGCTTGGCTTCCTCCCGAAGGCACATATGGACCGGATGAACATGCCGGCCGACATTTTTACACCTCGCGAGCCGGATGAGGTCATTGCTGCCTTGCGAGAGGCAGGGTTCAGCGACCCTGAAGTGCGGAGACCGAGCACGGAAACCGCATGGCTCGTTGTGACAGGCACGCGAAGATAAGTTTCGGCGCCTGGAAGCGGAAAAGCCCGCCGCCGAAGCCAACTGGCTTTGTTGCAGGGGTTTGCCTAGGCTCCTCTGGGTTCAACACTGGGTGCCAATTGCGCCGTCACTGCGCTGAGACGCCCACGTTTGGTCAGTACTGGCTTGCTGTATTCTTTCTTCACTGCAGTCCCTCTCTAGCGAATTTCGGCAAAGCGCCTTGGGCCTAAAGGTTCTCACTCATCGGTGCAGGTTGATGGCGTGCACACAGCCGTTACGGCCGAGAGCTTCTCGCGCTTCTTTAGTTCCGGCTTCTGATAAGGCTTCTTCATGCAGGGTTCCCCACGTTTGTCCCTCAATGCGAAAATGCGGTGCGCCGACCACGATTGTCAACCGGAAACACTGAAGTAGCGGCCGAGCGACGCCAGGGGCCGGCACGCGCGGTCAGGGCGGCGTGCGCAGCGTGGATGCTGCAATTGCCTGGCCGGTTGCCATGGCCTGCTAACGAGCGCACACTGCTGCGGTCGCCTCGAAAAATCAAAAACAAACAGGCACGAGGCGCTTGGGAGCGATCATCAGGCTTTCGCCCGACCAGGGAGAAGGCCCATGCCCACACCGGCACAGAGCCGGCTCATGTATTTTATGGGCCAACTCGTTCACAACGAGAGCATCGTTTCCAAGCAGGATATTATCGTCGGCTTACTGGATCACGAAGGCAGTCCGACGGCCGACGCCGACGAATTGCTGGCGAACTTGCATCGATCACTGCAACAGGCCCGACAGAGCTTGCACGAGGCGCAAGAGATCTATGGAGTCAGAAATGCGGAGTAGCGAAAAAACAAAACTCGCATACACAGCCGCAGAGTTCGCCGAAAAACACGGTTTGACCGTGAAGGCAGCCGAAATCATTCTGTCCGTGAACGGCTCCTCACGTGTCGCTTGCGATGCAGCAGCACGCGCATTCAAAGAAGCGGTTGCGCACCGAGAACACAGCAATGACGGCGAATGAGGCCCGCGCCTGCTTCCGAGGCTGCGCGGGCCGACCATGACGAGTGGAGAGGACATCTTGGTCACCGGCAGGAATCGCTGAAGAACGAGCCGGGTGTGACCGAACAGCCTCAGAGCGAGGTTGTTCCCGACTGACGCAAAAAAGCCCGCCAACATGAGCCGGCGGGCCAAGTAATGGGTCGCTGTCCAATGAACGCGTTAGGTGTCTTCAGATGGATTTTGGTCGAGAAGCCGCCGCGCGTCAGGCGCAACAAATCGGGCGCCGATTGAACGCCCTGCGGACGCAGGAACGCCTTCGTCTCGCGGGCGCTCCGCGTAAGCAAATCTTCGCCGCCGAGAAGCTCAATCGTCTCGGCCCAACCGTCGTCTGCAAGCAATTCGTGTGTCATCGCAGTTAGAATCCCACCCGATTCCGCAGGGCAATACCTATCTTATCGCCTAGGCCCTTTTGCCCCTACCGCCGAGACATGACCGAGCACCACGGAGCTGTCGAACATCTGCACCAGGTGCGCCGACGACGAGAGCGCAGCGAGATGATCAAAGAACGTTTCGAACACGCCCGCCTTGCTCAGCCGGTCGAAGCGTTTCCAAACGCTGTTCCATTTGCCGAAACGCTCCGGCAGCGCTCGCCATGTAATGTTGTGGACTGAGAATAGTGCAGAGCCTCCACGAATAGCAGGGTCGTCCCGACCCTTGGCTCCGCGCCGTGGCAGCGATCCGCGGAACACCTCCAGCGCCGCCGACCAATCCATCTCCGTCATCTTCGTAGACATTGCCGACCTCCAGAATCAGTCGGCAATCTATGAATCACACCGGATTCCTCTCAAACCAATACCGGTGTCGTTGCGCCCACTTCTGTGCCGGATAAGCAAAGAATAGGCCGGTAAACGGTGAACGCAGTTCGGGGAGTACCCGCACCAGATCGAGCTGATGGGCGAGATAGCCTGGAAGAAAGCTGATGCCCAATCCTATCGCCACGAGCGCCCTCACCGTTAGCAGATCATCGCAGGTGAGGCCCCCTGTCAGGTCAACACCGATCTTCCGGTCGCCCGCCAGCATCGGCAGCGGTCGCGCCCATGCCTTGCTGAGGGCGATTAGATCGTGATGTTCGAGTTGCTCCAGTGAGACAGGTGTGCCCCGGCGGCCGAGGTAGGCCTTGGAAGTGTCCTGAAGGACCCGTCACGAAAGCGCGTGAGATCAGGCTGGAATCGCGCAACGGGCCGACGCGCACGGCGAGGTCGATGCCGTCGGCGACGAGATCGGCAACGCGGTCGGTGACGAAGAGATCAACGGCGACCGCCGGATAAGCCTTACGGAACGCTGCAATAACAGGCGGTAGAAGCGTCTGCGCGATATCCACTGACGCCGTCAGCCGAAGCTGTCCGTCCATCCCCGCCGACTCTGCGCGAAGCTCAGCTTCGACGGTCTCGATTTCTCGCAGCGCGATGCGACACCGCTCGAAATAGGCTTGGCCCTCGGGCGTAGCGCGCAGCTTTCTGGTCGTGCGCTGGATCAACGAGAGCCCGAGCCGTCGCTCCAGGGCCGCGACCTTGGCGCTCACTGTCGTTGCAGGCATGCCGAGACGGCGCGCCGCGCCGGCAAAGCTCCCTGCCTCGAGGACGTTGATGAAGACACATATCTCGTCGATGCGCATTCCCGGATTATGCAGAAAACGGGATGCTCATTCCAGTCATCTCATATTTTCCGGGCAATGCATTTGCGCGATATTTACGCTTGTCGAAATCGCCAGCAGGGGAGCGGAGGCCATGAACGATCAATCGATCAATCCCAATGACGCCGCCAGCTTCGTCGAAAAATATGCCATCAACCCGCGCGTTCGGGTCGGTCACGTCCATCTCAACGTCGCCGACATCGAGCGATCGCTAGCCTTTTATTGCGGTGCCCTCGGGTTCGGCGTCAACCTGTCGCTAGGCGAGGAGGCTGCCTTTCTCGCGGCGGGCGGATATCACCATCATCTGGCGCTCACTAACTGGAAAGGCCGCGGCGGCGCCGCGCCCCCCATTGGCACGACGGGCCTACACCATGTCGCCTTTCTCTATCCGACACGGGCGGCGATGGCGGCTGCGCTGCGCCGCCTGCGAGCAGCAGGGGTGACGCTCACCGGCGCGAATGACCATGGCGGCTCGGAGGCGATCTATGTGCGCGATCCCGACGGCAACGGGGTAGAACTCTATTGGGATCGCCCGGAAGCGGAATGGCCGCGCAACCCGGACGGCGCGCTGAAACTGGTCAGCAATCCGCTCGACGTGGACAATCTCGCCCGGGAGGGGGCATCAGACTGCTAAGCTGGCCACCGCCATGGCGGGCTGCGTTCGGAGGACTGCTGCGACAGTGCTAGCCATTCACCGAGCCACGGAGCCGGTTGGCTGCGAGCGGAGGGCAACCATTCGACTGGCGGGCTTCGCCACCCCAGGTAATAAAGTGTAGGCTTCGAGAAGACCGTCGGCAACTCAAGCGCTTAAAATGCATCGCAATACCCTGCGGGAAGAGAAGCGAAGCTTCGCATCCGAGCTTAGGACTTGACCGGCGGCTAGCCAGACGGCTCCCGCGCGGCTGAGACGGCCCTGTCCCGTTCCTTTGGATGAACTGCGCCTTGTGGCCGGTGATGTTCTCGATCGCCTTCAAAAGGGGTCGATGGAGCTCACAGAGCTTGGCATGCTCGCTGTGGTACGCACAGCGGCCCGACGATGCTCTTGTGCAGCGCTTCGGCTGCCGCCAGGAAGCGCTCGATTTCAGCCCGGGAAAGCTGTTCGGAAGGTTTGNATGCTCTTGTGCAGCGCTTCGGCTGCCGCCAGGAAGCGCTCGATTTCAGCCCGGGAAAGCTGTTCGGAAGGTTTGGTTCTGGCCATTGGTGCTTGCGCAATTACTAATTTAGTGAAACCTTACGTTCTTCTGGGGAGTAGACGTGAGACCGGTCGGTCCAGCTATGGGGCGGCATTGAACATGATGTTTTTTCCGCGATTACTGATTGGGATGTTTGCCACGTCGACCGTGGTAGCGACCTGGACTTACCTAGCAACCGATTCGTTCTGGAAGTCCCTTGCATGGACCTTGCTGATTTTTATCATCTTTCAGGTTGCATATTTCCTATTTTCATTCGCGCTTTTCGACAAGCTTTGGTTGAAAAGAACCGAAGAAATACCGAACCCTGCCGAGCCTACCTGTCGAGACGGCGGTGTCTCATCTGAAGGGCGCTCGATGACGCTTTGAGGGAGACCGCCAGACACGAGAGCAGCGATCATGCTAATCTTTGCGAACCATGCGAAAGAAGGAAAGCCGTGGCAGCGCCAACAATCATCGAAAAGCGCGCTGGCGCTGGATGTCGCACGGAGATCGTCGACAGGGTGCGGACCGACGACGCCGAAGCCGAGGAGCGCGAGGTAGGTCTAAGGAGGAAACACAGATGGCTGCCTATCTGATAGCGGATGTAGACGTAAAAGACGCTGCCTTGTTCGAGGAATATCGGCGGGACGTTCCCGCTACCGAAGAGCGGTACGGTGGGCGGTACCTGGGCCGCGGTGGCGCCACCAAGGTTTTGGAAGGTGATTGGGATCCACACCGACTGGTCATTGTCGAATTCCCCGACATGGCGTCATTGATGGGCTGGTATAATTCGCCGGAGTACGCCCGGCTGATCGAGATCCGCAAACGTTCCGCTAACACCAGGATCATCGCTTTAGAAGGGATTGCAACGCCTGCGGCGTGACCCATAAGCGCGGCCAGCGGACCCGACGACAGTTGGGCATCCTCAGCGTCATTTCTTCCTCACGGCGAGATGCCGGAGCAGCAAGACCACTTAGTACACTCTATGATCAATTTGCCGCTGCGCCGGCGAGCGAGCAAAAGACGCGGGAACAGGTGTCTCGTGACCGCCGTGTTATCCCGATCATCCGAAGACGTTCGCTCTGGTGCGGGACGACTTCAAGTCCTTTTTCAAGGGTGTTCGGAGGTTGGCCCACGGCTGAAGGGCTGCACAACCAAGGGGCGACGATCAGCTTCTCCACCTTCAGACACATCGTGATAACCTGTCGGCCATGAAATCGGTGGCTTGAGAGAAACGTGGGCGGGCCCCAGGAGACTAATTTCTGCCCATGGGGAAGGCGATGTCCGCGCTAGCCGGAATGTCAGCTACCGAAGATCCGCCGCGTGAAGGCTGCCAGTCCGCTAACGGCCGCCCCAAAGCTGCCGGTCAAGACAAGGTCGCGTTGGAACCGATCCTTCGCATCCCCCGTTATCGAATGGAAGGGACATTACTTGCCATTAGGAGATGAAGAATGAAACGGCTTCTTTTTGCCACTGCCATGATGGCTCTTTCCAGCGGGCTTGCGTTCGCGGGGACGACAGGGACAACAGGGACGACGTCGAGTGGCTCCTCCACTACCACAACGATGCCGACGACAGATAACAACACGGATTCGACCACAACGAAGTCGACCAATTCGAACTCAGCGAAGGACTGTGCGCCGGGCCAGCAGAGTGGCAGTGCTAAGCAGGCCGCTCCTGGTCAACAGGATGACACCAGTGCCAAGTCCGCAGCCCCTGGACAGATGAAAACGACTGCCGAAGGTTGCTAATTGTGGCGGGAGGGGCCGGTTTGCACCGGCCGGAATGGATGCCTCCCGCTGCCGACCGGCGGCAACGGACCGGCCCGCGCCCTTCGATCAGCGCGGGCCGTTTTTCTGAAAGAACCTCCCTTAATCGTCCAAGGAGCCTGCAGCCTTTTCTTGGGCGAGCCGGAATGCATAGTTGGTTGCGGATGTCTTGTTGAATAGCGGCCCTTGGTGAAGGCAGATTTGAACGCGACAAACGCCTCAAGCGGCACGTCCAGGAAATCGTATTGCTTCCCCCCTCGCTCAAAACCAGACCGAGAGAACCCTGGTCCGGGTCAATAGTCGAACTCATCGAGGTCGGCGGCATGGTGCGTTTCAAGAAACCAGCGTGAGCCGCGGCCAGCCGGGTATGGACCGCCCTACAGGCTGAGCTGTATTCGAAGATGTGGCCGGGCGTAGAATGACGTCGCGTTCCGCCGCTTCGCGCGCCGCCCTGATCGGAGTTTTCGCGTTGACGGTGTGGGTGGCCGTCACGGCATCGGCTGCGATATCCTCAACACGGTATTTCGGCACTTTTGTTCCTACGCGTCGGTAGCGACTCCGCTTGTTTAGGGTCGCCCTCAAAGAGGAGAATAAGGTGGCAAGCTCGTCGTCGCCCTGCCGCCGGGGGTGTGACCCGGCGGCTTGGACGTTCGGCTAGGATCGCTCGGCTGTGACCGCCTTACGGCGTTGCCGCGGGAGTCTGCTTGGCAGCCATCTCGTCGATCTTCTCGGCAAGCACGCCGTTGGCCCATTCGGTGACCTCGGCGTCGACCGGCTTGTTGGCCATATCGGCGAGCGCGTCATCCAGCGATGGGACGGCGGCAGCAGCATCGGCCGCCGCTATATTGGCCGTATCGAGCGCTGCCTGCGCTGCATCGATCTGCTCCTGGGTCGGGACTTGGTCGGCCGGAGTATTCGGGTCGTTCAATTTGGCGTTCAAC
This sequence comes from Mesorhizobium sp. LSJC285A00, assembly GCF_000503155.1. Lineage (NCBI taxonomy): Bacteria > Pseudomonadati > Pseudomonadota > Alphaproteobacteria > Hyphomicrobiales > Phyllobacteriaceae > Mesorhizobium > Mesorhizobium sp. LSJC285A00. The sequence continues at coordinate 109,321 of NZ_AYVK01000020.1, read as the reverse complement.
GCGTCGACTTCGGCTTGGGCGGCATCTACCNACTTGGTCGGCCGGAGTATTCGGGTCGTTCAATTTGGCGTTCAACGCGTCGACTTCGGCTTGGGCGGCATCTACCGCGGCTTGGGCGCCCTTGGCGGCCGCCGACCCTGTCACATAAGCCTGAATGCCGGCGAATTTTTTGCTCTTGGAGTTCATATAGGCGTTGATGTTGCGCTGCAGCGAGTTCAGCCGGCCAAGCTTGGCGTGAATGTTCTTGTCCTTAGGCGTCGCGGCGACCTCAATGTCGTCGACGGCGACCTGGTCGTCGCCCGAGGNTGGCGTGAATGTTCTTGTCCTTAGGCGTCGCGGCGACCTCAATGTCGTCGACGGCGACCTGGTCGTCGCCCGAGGTCTTCTTTCCGGCGTGAGCCGATGCCGACTTGCCGTGCGAAGCGCTGTTGCCGGACTTGCCGCCATTGCCGTGACCACCACCATTGCCGTGACCACCGCCATTGCCGTGACCACCACCATTGCCGTGACCACCTCCGTTTCCACCCGCGCCAGCGAAAGCAGGAGCGGTCACTAGCGCAAGCGCGGCAAGCGCTGCCAACAGCGTTTTTCGGGACGTCATGGTACCTCCTCGGCGAATAGCCACCTCGCCGATTCGTTATAGAGCGGCTTATAAGTGTTTCCTAATTCGAATGAATGAACTTTAGATAAATGCTCATTGCAATGGGCGACTAACGACCGCGAGGCTCTTTGTAACAGTGTGAAATGTAACAACTATTCGGAATCGTACAGCGTATCGGCCCTCTTCGCGACTGAAGTCCTATACCGATCGGACCTTGGTCGGGCGATGCACAACCTGCGGAGTGCCTGCGCCATTTCGGAGTATGGCATCACATGACTGAACATTGCTAGACAACTCGCCGGGCGAAGACCCCAACTACCTCGAGCCCGGCGAGCCTACACCTGATCAGAGTACGCGATCAGGACCGGGGATCAGCCGGCGAAAGATGTGGATGCAATATGGGTGCCAAACATATTCGTCCCAAATTGGGACCATGCTGGGGCCGGCAAGCTGTTCCTAGGCCTCACCAGCGGCCTAGGCTTTGGCTTTGGATCGCGCTGGCCGGTTAGCGTAGATCTGCGCCCCGGCGATGCGCCGCGTGAATGCCGCTCGACTCCAACAACAGCCTCATCTTTCGTTTCGACTGTTCCGTGCGCGCCGCCGTCATGGCAGGTCCAGAACCAAGTGCCTGCGGCTGGGCCGTGCATCGTCTTCATGATGCGGCCGACCTTTTCCTGCTGGAACGCTGCGGCGAAATCGAAGGGCGCCGTCTGCCCTCCTATGATGGTCCGCGACCATGCCAGCCAAACGCGAGCACCTCGGCCGAGCACGAACTTGAACGCCTCGTCCTGTTTCTCGAACGTCTGGAGGATCGCGCTTCCGTCGAGGACCTGAAAGCCGCGTTGATAGGCGAAGCGGACGGTAGGGCGATCTGCTGCTGGCATGGCTCCGATATAGCGTTCAATCTTCCTCGCNTGGAGGATCGCGCTTCCGTCGAGGACCTGAAAGCCTCGTTGATAGGCGAAGCGGACGGTAGGGCGATCTGCTGCTGGCATGGCTCCGATATAGCGTTCAATCTTCCTCGCGGAAATCCTGCAGTGAGGCATGACGCAGGCCATCCTCGCCGCGCAGGTGCTTCACGCGTCCAATGAGGCCCGGCTTTACCCATTGCGTCGCCGGCCGCTTCATGATGCCCTTGGGCGCCGCCTGAGTGCTCCTGGACGCGTTTCCATAGCCTCTCGCGCATTTCCCGGTTCAAGGTGACGAATGCGCTTCCGACATAACGCCGGTGCGGCGCTCAGCCATCAGAGCGAAAGCCGGCCTGCCAGCTTCACGCTCGACGCCGAGCAAATCGTATTCTTCAACCATATAGCTCTTGATCTTCAGCCAGGCGGTCGACCGGCCGCTGCGGTATTTGCTGTCGCGGCGCTTCGAGAAAAGCATGCCAACAAGACCGCGCATCTCGTCATGTGCCACGATACGGGTTTCAGCAGGGCCGTCATTTACCCGAGAGGCGACGCGGGTGCTGAGGGTCACCACGTTCGGGGATGTCTTCCCGAAAACATCACAATCGCGCTCGTAATCTTCCGGTCAAGTAAATCCGAGAATGTGTCACTGCGGGCGTGGTGGCGCTCCTGCACGACCTTAAGAATGGTGCAGTCCTTAGTGGTCAATTGGCAACGATCGAAAGTGGGCACGGCACGTTTCCAGCCGGCCTCTGAAACAATCCGGCGTCAAGCAGTTGAGCGGGCGTGGAAACCTACCCTGCGCCGGGCAAGGACACCCGGCACAGGGTTACACTCCCGCGAGCGCCGGCAACAGGACAGGGAGACGGTTGCGGCGCTCATAGCGGCCGATTCCATTCTAAATCGCCAAGACGCCGGGTCTCATATCAACCCGCCCGCCCGATCCGAACGCTACAAACGCCTCGGGCGACCCCTGATGACGAAAGCCGTTCATGGCGGGTTGTTTATCGACGTCCGCTTATCGGCACGGATAGGAACGCCCTATCGGCCGATATGAGGCGCATTCCCGCCAGGCAGCTTTTGGGGCCGCAAGCTGCCGCGATCAATAGGGATCAGCCGCGGTAAGCTCGGCAGAGCACATATCCTGGCATCTCCACGCTCGCTGCCGGCCACAGTCATCCTGAGACAGCCGTTCGACAGAAGGGACGACGACCGTTTTCGCGCGGCTTCGACTGGATCTCTGCTTCCGACATCCGCAAACCATACGCGGATCGCTTCAGAATGGACCGGGTTATTGGGGTATGCTGCATCTGCCAACGAAGGCTACGACTGCGGAGAGCGGTTGTGTGCGTCAATCCCGGGCCGACGGTGAAAGAGGTAGGCGTCCGGGGCTATCGGTCGCGATCACCCCCGCTCGTCGCGCAAGATCTCGTCGGGCAGTTGAGGGCTGAACTGGCGGGGATTTCGGCACGCTTCGGGAACCAACCGCATTGGCTTGTAAGATTTTATTGACAAGGTCGCATCTACGAATATTTTCGATATTTTCAAATGCTACACCTCTCTTAATATAAAGTTTGCTAACGTAAGTATTAGTCTTACATCTGCCTATTTTTTGCAGAGGTGAGAGTGTCTTGATGATCAACTTTCCGGCGATCGCCCCTCGAAAGATCAGAAAAATGGTCTTTATATTACTGTGGTACTTTCAAGTTTATAGCCCAATCCTCAGATTTATGTGGCTGCGCTGCCGCCCCGCGATTAACCACTCCCGAATGAACACGGTTAACGATTCGCTAATTTAGTTGACTATGTTTTGCACAGGTATATTTTCGAAACGTTGGGATGTGCAATTTGGGCGAGCAATGGGCGATGGTGGCATCAGGCGCGTGACCGCGGTTTCGGGGCGTATCGGATGCTGAACGGCAGCTAATAGCCGAGTAGCACCGCCCAGCAACTCAAAAAGCAATCGACAGACATCAGGAGTGGACGATTCCGCGGGAGCGGAAGGTTTGTGACGTTCTCAGGAACGTCGCCCGGCAACGCTATGGCCGGCAGTAGTGTGCGCAGAGCGTAAGGGCGAAGGGGTGGAGTATGGGTAGAACTGTCAATGTTCTGAAACTCGGGGCCGGGAACAGCCGAAGGGGCGCGAATTCCAATCAGGGTCGCGCGCTGGTTGCCGGTGGGGCAGGATTTCTGGGTTCGCATCTGTGCGAGCGTCTTTTGCGGGATGGATACGACGTTCTCGCGCTGGACAATTTCCACACCGGCAAAAGATACAATCTCAATCCCCTCGTGCGCGATCCGCGATTTACGTGCATCGAGCACGACATTGTCGACCCTCTGCCCGTGGATCTCCAGGTCGATGAAATCTACAATCTCGCCTGTCCGGCGTCCCCGCCGCATTACCAGGCGAATCCGATCCATACGTTCAAGACAAGCGTGCTTGGTTCGCTGAACCTGCTCGAACTCGCGCGGCGGAACAATGCGAAGATATTTCAGGCTTCGACGTCCGAAGTCTACGGCGACCCCCTGGTACATCCGCAGCCGGAAGGCTACTTCGGCAACGTCAACCCGCACGGTCCGCGATCCTGCTATGATGAGGGCAAGCGTTCGGCCGAGACGCTGTTCTTCGACTATTCGAGAACGTATAGCCTCGATGTCCGCGTCGCACGGATCTTCAACACCTATGGCCGCCGCATGCAACCAGACGATGGCCGCGTCGTCTCGAACTTCATCGTCCAGGCATTGCACGGTGACGACCTGACCGTCTACGGCAGCGGCCGGCAGACCCGTTCATTCTGCTACGCGGACGACCTCATCGAAGGTTTTATCCAGTTGATGAACGCACCGAGCGCACCGCAGCACCCGGTCAATCTCGGCAACCCTGCCGAATTCACCATTCTGGAACTGGCGACACAGGTGCTCGAATACACCAACTCACGTTCGAAGATCGTGCATCGGCCGCTGCCGGTCGACGATCCCAAGCAGCGTCGGCCGGACATCTCATTTGCCCGGGAAAATCTTGGCTGGGAGCCAAAGATCAGCCTGAGCCAGGGGCTCGCGCATACCACGGCGTATTTTGACGCCCTTCTCTACCCGAACCGGCGCGTCAAAGAAGCTGCGATGTAATGAGCCGCCCGGCAATCCTGGTGACGGGTGGGGCCGGTTACATCGGCAGCCACACCTGCAAGCTGTTGTCAGCTGCCGGCTACCTGCCCGTCGTTTTTGACAATCTGAGCCGTGGCAACGAGAGATCCGTTGCCTGGGGGCCGCTTGTTGTCGGCGATATCCGGGACCGGGAGGCGCTACAGCAGGCGATCAGCACCTACCAGCCGCAAGCGATCATCCACTTTGCTGCGCTGGCCTATGTGGGCGAGTCTGTTCACGAGCCCGCAGAGTACTATTCGACCAATGTGTCGGGTACCATCGCGGTGCTTGACGCGGCACGCTCGAGTTCTATCGAAAACATTATCTTTTCAAGCAGCTGCGCGACATACGGCGTTCCCGAAACACTGCCCATTCGAGAGACCTTGGCGCAAAATCCAATCAGCCCCTATGGGCGAACCAAGCTGATGGGCGAGCAGATCATCAGCGACTATGCCAGCGCCTACGGAATGAAATATGCGATCCTGCGTTATTTCAACGCCTGCGGCGCCGATCCCGACGGCGAGCTCGGTGAGTGGCACTCGCCTGAAACGCACCTGATCCCGCGCGTGCTCATGGCCGCATCAGGCACAATCGACGAGATCGAGGTTTTCGGCACAGACTACGACACGTCGGATGGCACCTGCGTGCGCGATTACATCCATGTCAGCGATCTGGCCCGCGCGCATCTGAGGGCTCTCATGCATCTGGAGGCGGGTGGCGAAAACCTGTCGGTCAATCTCGGCACCGGGCGCGGGGTTTCGATCAAGGAGATTCTCCAGGCGGTCACCCGGATGACGTCCAAATCGGTTCCGGTTGTCTTCCGGCCCGGGCGCCCGGGAGACCCGGCGGAGCTCTATGCGGACCCGATCAAAGCGCGCGAACACCTGGGCTTCGTGCCGGAACTTTCCGACATCGATACCATCGTCAGGACAGCCGCCCCGTTCTTCGGGCTGGAGGCCACCGCGTTCACAATTCCGATGCCGACAGCGAGGCGCCGCCGGTCAACTTCGCCAGGAATACCAAATGCATCGGAGGACATCACCAGCTCGCAAAGCTTGTAGTCGTCCCTGTTTGTCGTTGTCGGGGACGTGGGCTCATTGAGGTGGGTGAGCTTCTCGGCGAGCCTCAACTTTTGGAATCGATCGAGGTACGGATCTTGTCGAACTGCGCGCCCTTTGTATCGCCTTCCTCGAACTTTCGTTGCTCGTCGGAAGGGTCTCCCGGAGAGTGCCGGAAACTGTACCAGACACCGTCCGGATCCTTGCGCTGTTCGAGGGTCCCACTCCGGAAGCGGTGGCTGAAACACGTGCGGATCGGCGCTGCGGCGTAGGTCTTGGACCGCCAGACGAGATCCATGCACATCTTGCCATCGTTGCTCAGATGCCATCTGCCTTCGCCGACAGAAGCCGTGTCTTGCTCGGAGGTCCAGGCCCGGACCGGTCGATCCTTCTGTCCGAAATAGGCCGCTCCGTTATCCCATATCCACGTGCGGTCAGCATAAACAAGCTGAAGTTGGAAAGCCGTGGGAACGGCAACGGCATCTGCAGGGCCGCTGTCTTTGGGACCAGCTGCGTGCGCGGCTCCGCAAAGCGCCATCTGGCACCAAATGGCCAGGACGCGCGCAAACGAGATGGCAAGTCGATGTCGCCTCGCCCGGCTCGCTGACTCAAATGGCAATCCGGTCCTGTTCGTCATGCTGAGCGGTCGCATTCAATGTTCGCTTCCCAAGCGGGCGTCGACCAGCCGAGCATACCGCAAGAACGGGCCCGGTCCGTCCTGCGCTGACAAGTGGCTCCACGCTGCAACCGTCAGTGTTTCGCATGCTAGTGAGTACCCCTCGAAGATGTCAACCGGTAGGACGGTCAGTGTCTGCCGCGGCGCGCACGGGCTGCAAATCGAGGACGACGGTCTGCCACGCGGCACGCTATAGACATCCCTCGACGAACGGGCCGCTAACCCATAGCGAGCCGTTGCTGTACATGGCGGTCCCGTTGTCGTCGGTGTAGCCGTGCGATTGCTCGTCGACACGCAGTCTGGTGTTTGGCACCAACTGACCGTTCACCTTGACGCTCTTGATGAACAGATTGCGATCACCTGCCTTGCCGTCTCCGCCCCACAGGTCGTTGGTGTAGCGAAGCTCGATCGTCTTCGGGTTAGGCACGCTGCTGAGATCGATGTGGAACGGCTTGGCCAGGGTTGACGCCTGCATCAGCTCCGCCATGGCGGCTTCCGGCGTCGATGCGACGCTTTCCTTGCCCGGGACGTCGATCTCGGCTGTGGTCTTTCCGTCGACCACGACATCGAACCGAGGCGCGCCCCGGAGATTAATGCCGGCAGCGTCGACCTCCAGACTGGTGATGGCGCAACGTCCTGTCTCTTTCGCCGCGGCGGCCACCAGGTCGGCCACGCGCTCTCTCTGCGATTGCACCCATCCGGCGATGGGCTGCAGCAGCGCGTTTCGATCCCCGGTATCAGTGAAGAGGTTGGTTCGCTCATCGGAATCGGCCTTGAGGTCGTATTCCTCCACCTTGCCGGTGGTCGCGTTGAAGATGACCTTTCGATCGTTTTCGCGATAGCCGAACAGGAAACCGGCCCAGGGATTGAAGAAGAAGGTCTTGTTTGGCCGTTGCTCGCTGAACAAAGTGCGCCCCTGCCACTGCTTGGGCAGCGCAAGTCCGAGTATGTCGAAGATCGTCGGGGCGATATCGACGATGCCGCCGACCGGGTGAGCAACTTCATCATGAAAGAGATGCTTGTTGATCATGATGAGCGGGATGTGGATGTTTTCCTCGTAAATCGCGCTGGCATGAATGTAGTCGCCATGCTCCCCGAACGCTTCGCCGTGATCGCCCAATATGACCACCAGCGTCGAATCGAGCTTGCCAGACTGCTTGAGCGATTCAAGGATCTCGCCAAGGGCCGTATCGCCGACCTTCAGGGCGTTGAGATAGGCATTGAATTTCTGGTCGTCCGAGTAGTGGACCAGCGTGTTGCCATCGGAGGAAGGCGCCATCTTCGAAAACATCGGGCTGTCGGTGATGTAGGGATAATGGGTCATCGCCGTGAACATGATGCCGAAGAAAGGTTTTGCCTCGTCTTTGTTCATCCAGTCGATGATCGACTGCGCCGTGCAAAGGTCACTGTTGTAGTCCATGTTTTTCCACTGCTCGGAGCTGAGCTTGAAGGTCGGGGTGCCGCATTTCTGCCCCCGGTAGTCCTGGATCACATCCAGTCCCTTGTTGAGGAAAAACTCATCGACCCGTTGGAATCGGGAATCCGCGCTCCAGAAAAACCCTGTGCGGAAATTGTTCTTGGACAAGGTGTTGGAGATCGAGTCCAGCGGCAGATAGGGGTACCTTGCCGTCATGCCGTAATATGAAATGTCGTTGTACATCGAGGTGAGCAGAGAAAATATCGAGTAATGCGTGGACGGTGCGTGCGCATATATGTTGTCGAATCGTATCGAGTCCTTTGCATACCTCTTCATATTCGGCGTGACCGGATACTTGCCGCCAAACGTCTCGATGTATTTGGATGGCACCGACTCCATCATGAAAATCAGCACGTTCTTGATCGGGTTCGGCGTCGGCGCCTTGAAGGTCGACGTTTCCGGCGGTCGCTCGCCGACGCTGGCGACATCCGGGTCATTGGTGCTGGCATTCATCGTCAGCACGACCGGCGTTGGATTGAGCAGGGCCGATTTAACAAAATACAGGATCGGATTGTCGATCTCGGCCGCCGGCAGCGCTTCCGCACGTACGTGGTGTCCACTACCGGCGATGGCAGCGCCGACACACACAACGAGCACGCCCAGGAAGGCCCCGTAGCCAGCGGCGCTCAGCCGCTGGCACAAACTGGCCGCGGCATAGCCAAGAATGAGCACCAGGATGACGGACCCGGAAAGGGTAGCGAAGTCCTTGATGTTGAGCGCGTCGCCCATCGCGTTCCTGGCATCGGCATTCTGCAGGAAGTCGCCATAGACCAGCCACTGGAACGTGAACGGTTCGCCCAGCATTTTGACGAGATTGATGTTGGCAAATCCCCAGCCCAGAGAGACCACGATAGCAACATAGAAGAGCAAGACGACGATTGCTGAGCCGAGACGGCTCGCCTTTGCCAGGAACAGCAGGACCAAAGTCGTCACAGTCAGGGACGTAACGACAATCAGGTCATAGTAGCTCGATGCCAATCCCTTGGGGACGGCCGCCACAAGGCCTGAAACCGTGGTTTGCGGATCAATGATTGCGCCGCGGTAGACACCCAAAAGCAGCCACGACAACAGGCCCGTGCAGATGACCCGCAGGCTCCTGCGCCGGAAGCGCACATTCTTCGCCGAAGCGGTCCCCGCCTTCGACTGCGTAAGGCCGCTCTCAGGTCGGCTCGCCGACCCCCTACTGCCGCCGATGCTCATACAAACTACCCGCCGCCAGTTTGCGCTTCGGCCCCAAATAATGGCCGACAGCCTTCAAACCCCCACCCGCAGAATCGGCTTGCGCTAAAAAAGAGTCAATGAAATGGAGCTTGCGTTAACCACGCCTCTTGAGAACTGGTTAATCCACGCGATAATCGGCGAGGCGTTGTTCCCAGGTGAGCTGTTCCATCAACTGGGCACCCGCCATATGAATTGACGAACGGCGGGTGCCGTCGACCACCCGCCGTCATGACGTTTCAGTACTGCGCAGGCAATCAGCCGCCGCGCAGACGCGTTGGGCTCAGGCTCGCGACGGTCATGCCCTGCTGTTGGGAAGGACACGTCGGCAGAAAGCGGCTCGCATCCGCGTATGTCATGGTCGCGATGGAGCTCTTTAGCCCCCCACGCTTGGCGATCCAGCCGCGAACCCAGCCAGGGTAGTTTTTCATCATGAAATTCGCGGCCACCTGATTGCCGCGCGCAGAAACGCCATACGGCAGGTGAAAGCCGAACGACGCGCTCTGCGTAATGCACACCTTGCTCTTGGGCATCGACAGATAAAGCGTGCAGGCCGAGTCGCACGAACCGTTGAACCGCACAAAAGTGCCACTGCGACGCATTTTTAGCGCACGAATGGCATAGTCGATCACATAGCCGCCGCGATCGCCACTGATGGTCTTGACGTTGGCCGTACCAAGGCTGATGCGCGGACGCAGCAATTCTCCTGCGGAGCTTGCCGAGACCAGTGCGCCGATCAAACCGAGCGCACCGAGAAACTTCATTGTCGTTTTCATTTGCGCCTCCTGCTATTCCGTCAATGACTAGCTGGGAGGCGTAAAAATTGAATATTCTGTGTCGCTAAATTTGAATCAGTCGATCGATTATGCAGTCGTTTTAGAACTTGATTGACGATTTGGTTTACCAATGACGCACAAGCATGATCACTGAAAAGTAAACCTGTCGCAGGCATCATTGCAGATGACTGTGCTGCGTAGCGCAATCGGCGGATTTGGATCAGAGGAAGTCGGATGGCCGTTGGTGGCAAGGAGCAGAGGAGGTCAAAGGAAGGCAAGCCTCGCCGGGTCTGCGTCGTGACGAATGCAATCGACCATGGCGGCGAAGATGGCGCCATGGTCGAGTTGGCCAGGCTTTTTGCCGAAGAGGGGGACGACGTCACCCTGCTATGGGTTCCAGGCAGGGATGCTCCAACGGAGGAGGCCGCGCGCCACCGCGAGCTGGAGGCGGCATCGGTGCGGCTGGTGATTCTCGACAAGTCCGATCAGCTGCTTCCTTCGCTGACGACACCCGAGAGCCGGTCCGCCGCTGTGCTGCATTATCTCGAACGGTCCGGCCACGATTTGGTCTACGCGCCCCTTGAGGGCGGGCTGCTTTACTACACGCTGCTGGCTGTCGAGACTGCGGCTTTTGCCGCGCCGCCGATCGTGGTCGTCGCTCACGCTCCGGAAGAATGGGAACATGAAGCCGACAAGGCGTTCTTCGACAGCACCGAGGTGATTGCCGTCGCCTTTATGGAGAAATACTGCGCCGAGATGGCGAACCGGACGATCTGTGTGTCCGCAGCCTTGCGACACTGGATGTTGTCGAAGGGTTGGAAGGTGAAGAAGGCGATCGTGACGCCGATGTTGCCGTTGCAGGATCGTCTCGCTCCAGCCGGTGCGCGATCGTCGACGGGCGGAGAACTTGCCGTCTTGGCCGGATGGCGCTTCCGCGATGGCCTGACGCTGCTTTGCGACGCGCTCGACATCATCGCGCCAATGGCGCCAAAAGGGCTGACGGTCACCGCATTCGGTCCATTTGGAAAGATCATGGGCGAGCACAGCGGTGGACTGCTGCTGAGACGCGCCGAGCGGTGGCCGTTCAAGGTCAACCTGTTGGCGCACGCAAGCCCCGCCGCAAAGCTCGACTACGTCGCGCGGGCCGGCGCGATTGCCGTCATCCCCGCCCGCGCCGCATCGACGGGCGGCACCGTTGCCGCATGCATCGAGGCGGGATTGCCTTTCGTTGCGACCAATGTGGACGCGAACGCCGAGCGCTGGTGTGCGCAGGCGAGGCAGCCGCGGCTGGTCGATCCTGATGCCGCCACGTTGGCGCAGGCCATTTCGGCGGCGCTCGATGACCCGCCTCGCCCACTGCCTGTCGACAGCCTGAGCCAATGTCGGCAGTCCTGGCTGGATACGCGCAACTTGCCGACGCCAACTAGGCGCTGGCGCGTCGACAAAAGTGCCGGGTCGTCACCCCTGGTCTCTATTGTCATGGCCCATCGCAACCGGCCGCTCTATCTGAAACAGGCAATCGCTGCGATCGAAGCGCAAACCTATGATCACCTGGAACTGGTTCTGGTCGACGACGGAAGCGACCTGGATGAAGTCAGGCGATTGCTGGATACGCTGGAACCTACCTTCCGTCAGCGCGGGTGGAAGATTCTGCGCCGACCGCACAAGCACCTCGGTGCGGCGCGAAATGCCGGCATCCGCGCTTCGCATGGCGAGCTGATCCTGTTCGTCGACGACGACAACGCGCTGTTTGCGGAGGCCGTCGATCATTTCGTGCGTGCGATGGCTACATCGGATGCCGACATCTGCACTGCGTTCCAACTGATCTTCTACGAGGATTTCGTGCCCGAACATCGCGCCGACGGGCTGATCCAGTACCTGCCTCTGGGTGGTCCCGACGCGCTCGGCCTGATCCATAACGTCTACGGTGACGCGAATGCGATTATGCGCCGGTCTGTCTTCTCGCGGATCGGGTTCTTGATCGAAAAGCCGGGCTACGCCATGCACGACTGGGAATTCTTTGCCCGAGCCTCTCTCGCCGGTCTCAAGATCAGGACGATTCCAAAGCCGCTATACTGGTATCGCTCGAAACCGGATGGCATGTTTCGGACGTCGAACTGGTACGACAACCGGCTTCCCATCCTGGAGGCGTTCAGGTCGAGCCTGCCCGATGGCGCCCGCCTGCTGCATCATTTGGCCATTGCCCAGAACGCGCACCGGTCTGAAATTGAAAGTGCCCGTGAAAACCTGAAATATACCCCCGGCAATCGGAAATATCTGGAGCTTTGCGGCATCGAGCCGAACAGCGATGCGGCCATAGAGAAGCTTGCCAGCATTGCTGGGTCGATCGGCCGCCCCGATACGGCTGCCACTTTGCTTGGGCGCCCCGCCACAGACCACAATGCCGCCGACCGTCCTGATGTCGGCGGCGGTTCTATCATTCTCGACTACGACATGCTGCGGAGTGCGCGGTTGCTTACACCCCGCGTCTCGGCTCTCCCGCTGCTGCTTGTCGCACCGGACGACGGCGGGGTGTTCTTGCGTCCGCATGCGGACGGCCCGGTCGCTGCATCGCTTGATCATCATTTTCCAGCCTTCTTCCGGAAGGTTGAAGCATCCGTCGAAATCGCTCATGCCGATGCGCCGGCGATGGATTTTGCTCTCGCCCTTGCTCGACCCGACCAGCCCATAGATTGGCAACAGGACATCGGCAAGCAAACGATCGCCTTCTCAGGCTGGATGAGCATCGAAGACAGATTTGTGCGTCATCACTTGGTGGCAACGCTTCGCACACGAAGGAAGATGCTGCTTTCAATCGTTCTCGCCGTTCGTTTCACCGCAACGTCCAACGGTTTTCCCACGAATGCGTTCTTCCGCACGCTGACACTGTTCAGCGACTAAACGTCGATCCAACCAGGCAAGGGAGATCCGAGCGCAAGCCAGGCCCGTTCATCGGTCGTGCGCGTTAACCACGTTGGTGGAACCTTCCAAGAATGGTTGACAAAACGTTAACAGACGCTAATGTTTCAGTGGGTTGAGTAGGTGGGGTGCGTTATGCGTAGGATTCATTCTCTACTGTTGGGTGGACTTAGTCTGCTGGGGTTGAGCGTCGCTTTTTCTGACGCGGCGCAGGCGAAGACCGAAGTTGGCGTCAAGGAAGCCGAGCTTGCCTGCGAGCAGGCCCTTAAAACCGGCACCATCGAGGCACTTGAGGATTATCTGCACCGGTACCCGAACGCTCCGACAGCCTGCAAGGCGCTTGCTCTCAACAGTTTGGGCCAGTTTGCGGGCGGTGAAGAGGGCAAAGGCCACGGTGAAGGTGGCGGCCGCTACGGCGGATAAGCATCAGCCGGATTTTCCCTCAGTAGTTCGAGCACATCAGGTGGCGTAGTCGCTGCGCTGGTGTTGCATGGTCAGGGTCGAAACGAAACCGGCGAAGGGCTCCGAGGTCGTCATCCAGCCGAGTTCGACGAGTTGCGCGCCGTCACCCCGATAGCAGACGGAGCTTTGGTTCCGAAGCGCGAGTTTCGGATTGCGCTCCAAGGCCTCCATGTAGGCAGCGCGCTCCTCAAGCGTCTTTTCCTTGAGCTGCGCATTTTCACTCAGAGACGACGCTGATTTCTGGCGGAATCCCCAGACGAATTTGAAGTGCAGCAATGCGACGCGCAGTTCGCTGAATCGGACCTTGCTGATCGTGTGCTGTGCGACGTGATAACGCGTGCCGCGCCCCCATTTCACGATCGGCACCTTTGTCAGGCACGGGGGAAAAGTTTGCTTGAACCGGCCGTGCCAGAAGACCCGTTCCCTCACGCCACCGAACATCTGCTCGGGTGGGTACATACCGTCGCGCGGGCGCAGCCATCCCGGCTCCGGGTCGAAGTAGGGTGAAGCTTCAACAAGCGGGATCTTGCCATCATAGCTGTATTCGGCCAACGGGCCATCGGCGTACATGTCGATCATGGAGCCTATGACAGCGTCGACGCCGGTCGAATCGAGGTAGCTGCAAAGCTGCTGGAGATTTGCCCGCTCAAAATCGGGATAGACGAGAAGTTCGTCGGCGTCGATCGAAAGGCACCAATGGCCGGTGCCGAACACATTCATGAGCGTGTTGATCCATCGCGGCGGATCGATGTTTTCAGCGAAATGCGATCCTTCCGTGTGGAAGCAGTGGCTGTCCGGCTGCTCCAGGATCAATTCGCGGGTCCCATCCGTGGAGCCATTGTCCAGGAAGAAGAACCGATCGACGCCCAGGCCGCGGTAGTGGTCGAGAAGTTGCCGCAGCAATTGGGATTCGTTGCGCAGTCCGACAAAGCACAAGATCTCGCCATCGGTCACGTCAATGGGCCGGTCGTCCAGTCGCGCGAGATGTTTTGGGGATCGAAGTTCAACCATCCGAGGTCATCAACCAGTTTACGCGAAAGGCAGGTACGCTGCTGAGAGTCCCGCGAAACGATTATCAAAGTGTTATCCAACTGTTGGCAAGACTGTTTCGAACGAAGCGGGCTGACAAGGGGGGGTCATTGAGCATTGGTTCCAAGGCAGGCGCCATGCCCACGGGCAAGCGACAGGCAAGCCATAAGCCTCGCAATGTGTGTGTCGTTTCGGAGGTTGAGTTCGGCTCGACGGCGACTGGCGATCACGGGTCGGTAACCTACGCGCTGGCGCAGCATCTGGCCGGAACCGGCGATACCGTGACGCTGCTTTGGGCGCCGAGCCCGCTCGGCAGCCAGCCCGATGATCAGGAAATAGTCAGGCTGGGCAAATGGTGCTTCGACAATTTCCTGGTGCGGCTCGAATTGTTGCCGCCCTCGCCCGAGTTGCTGCGCGGCACGGAGTCCTGCGACAAGAACTCATTGGCCGCCTACCACTACCTCAAGCAGAATGCATTCGACGTCGTCTATTTTGCGCTTGAAGGCGGACTGGCGCATTTCTCCACCCTTGCGAAGCGCACAGGTGTCTTTCCCGATCCTCCTACGATCATCGTGCTCGCACATGAGCCCCTTGTGTGGAAGCTGGAAGCCAATTCACGGGCGGTCGAACGCAAGGAGCAGATGACCGTCGCGCACATGGAAAAGAGGTCGGCCGAGACGTGCGACCATCTTGTCATCGCTGGCCAGTCGCTGCTCGACTGGATGGCCAAGGCGGGATGGAAGTTGCCCACCAGCCATCACATTGCTGCGCCCCTCGAGCCGGAGGAGTGGCGTTCCAACTTCGCTGTCGATCACTACAGGCCGCGGGATCGGCCAACCGCCGAAGTGATTCATTTTTCAGGCACAGAGGCGCGCGATGGGCTGACGCTGTTCTGCGATGCGCTCGATCGTCTGGCCGACAGCGGCGTCACCGATCTGACAGTGACGGTAGTCGGCGCGTTTGGTCATGTCCTGGGCGAGCATTCGGGTGGCATGATCGTTCGGCGTGCGCGGCAATGGCCGTTCAAATTGAAGCTCCTGCCCATTCGAGATGAGCCTGACATCTATAGATACCTGCGGCAGAGTCATGCTCTGGTGGCGATGACGCACTCAGCGGCTCAGCTGCCGCTGGAAGTGATGACGTGCCTTAACGAAGAGATCCCGTTCATTGCGACAGATGTCGGCAGCATTCGTGACGTGCTCCATCCGAAGTCGGCCGATGCCGTCCTGATGGATGCGTCGGCCTCCGCCATCGCGGCCAAAATAGCGTCTGTGCTGGAAAGCCGATCGTTTCGTCCGGCAAAGCCCCTGCAAAAGCGGGAAGCGCTCGAGAAAGCCTGGAGCGGGCTGCACGCGAAATTCTCCCGCGAACCCGGCAAGGTCTCCAGTCGCAGGCGGAGCCAACGGCCGCTCGTTTCGATCATCACTGCGCACTACAACCGGGTGCACCTGTTGCCGCAGGCGATTGCCTCGGTTCGACGCCAGGACTATCCCAACATCGAATTGATTGTCGTCGATGACGGCAGCACCGATCCCGATGCAATCAACCTGTTGGCGGAACTCGAACCGGAGTTCGAGCAGCGAGGATGGCGGATCATCCAGCAGAAGAACGGCTTCCTCGGCAAGGCGCGCAACACCGGTATCCGCGCCGCCAGGGGTTCGCTGATCCTGTTCCTGGACGACGACAACGTGCTGTTCCCAAACGCCGTCAGTACGTTCGTCGCCGGCATGCAAAATTCCGGCGCCGATATCTGCACGACCTTCGCCAAGTGGCTCAACGAGCCCTTCGTGCCGCCGGACACCAGGAGCGGCTATGTGCTCTACTTCCCGGTCGGCGGGCCGACGGACATCGCCATGCTCAACAATCCGTATGGCGATGCCAATGCGATGTTCCGGCGTGAGGTGTTCGACAAGATAGGTTACCTCAACGAAGAGCGGGGGTTTTCCGCAAGCGACTGGGAGTTTTTCCTTCGCGCGGATCTGGCAGGCCTGGAGATCGTCCCCGTCCCGGAGCCGCTCTATTGGTACCGGTCGGCACCGACGGGCATGAACCGAAATGCCGAGTGGCTGAGGAATCGCAAGCCGATCATCGCTGTCTTTCGAAAGCATCGATTCGCGAAAACAGAAATGTTCGTGCAACTCGCCATCAGCTCGAACACCGATAATCATGAGAAGGAGCTCAACCTCTGGAATCTGGAGCTGCGGGTTAACGACGAGCGGTATCTCAGGTTGAGTACAGGTCCCGCCAATACCGCGGACGCTATGCAGTTGCTGGCCGAGATCGCGGCACGCGAAGGCAGGGCGGATACCGCAATTTCGCTTCTCGCCCGTGCAGGACGAAGCGACTTTGCTGTGGGTGTGGTTGAAATACTCAACGCGGCGACCGGAGAGACGGTGCCCGAGTTGAATTCCTCGCTGTACAGCGAGCAGTATCTTTCCGCCGAGCCCATGCGCCTAGCTCATGTCGGTTCGTATCCGGATGCCGATCCGGACCTGCTGAGCTATGTCGAACTGTCTCCAGACCAGTTGTTCCTCGAAGCCAGGGGCAGCAATGTCACCATGGCTTTGCTGAAGGGAGTCTGCCCGCCGGGCACCGTAGGCGCGACGTGTTGGGTTTACCTCGACGAGGAACTGACGGGCTCTGCGCAGTTTCAGCTCGCGATCGTAGACGCAGAAAACCAGACCTTCAGCAATTTCGCCCGGCTGCTTGAGGATGGCAGCGGGAGCGGTTGGGCTGATGTCAGCCGACGGCACGAAGCGCGTGAGATAGGGGCGATGGTCAGTTCGCCGGCTACCGGCCGACGCGATTTGTTGTTGGCAGTCAAATGCGGCGGCAGCCGCCCGGAGGCGCGCGTCCTCGGCGGCTTTTCAAGCGTCCATATCCGCCATGTCGTTTCGAACGATGCCAGGCGCCCGCGCCTCAACGCACCCCAACAGCGCCAACGCACCCGCCGAATGACCAATGATGACCTGAAGCGTGCGGCGCTTGTGACGGATTATCCCTCCGAGCTGCCGACGCTGCTCATCGCCGGCGACAATGGCGGTATATTCCTGCGGCCGAATACGCACGGTCCGGTTGTTGCCGCCCTCAATTCGGCCTTCCCGGCCTTTGCCAGAAGTGTCATCGCGACAGTGGAGATCGCCCACGATGAAGCATCCCCATTCGAGTTCGCCATGGCGCTCGGCAGGCAGGAAGAAAAACTCGTGTGGAAACACGATGCACCTGTCGGCGCGCTGTCATTCTCGGGATGGACGCGCGTCTCGAGACCGTTCGAACTGCATGACCTGAAAGTTTCGACCCGGGAGGTCGATCGCAAGTGGCTGACGATCTATCTGGCAATCCGGCTGCCATTCGGCTCGAAGCCGATGCCGTCCAATGCTTTCTGGCGCAAGCTGTTGCTGGTGTGGGACTGAGGGGCGCGGGTTGTCGGGACGCGTCGCGCCTTGTCGACTTTTAAGTGCGGTAGTAGATTAAGTCCGCGTGGAGGCGCCAAGACAATGAAGAAATCACTCGGCCTTGTTCTGGCATTTATTGTCATTACCGGATGCGCAATGTCTTTCGGCGCGGCCGCCCAGGAACGCGACGTGGGGTCTAAATGCACGCAGTGGAATGCACATCGCGTCCTCTTCAAAAAAGGTGAAGGCAAGATATCCGAGGAATCCGCGAAGGCCCTGGCGGCTTTCGTCAAGGATGCTGGGCATGATTGCGGCTACCGGCTCTACGCAACGGCGAGCAAGGAAGGCAACTACAACAAAGCCTACGACATCGCTGGTCTCAGGCTCGATGCAACCGGCGATTTTCTCAAGGCGCAAGGCGTCAAGCCCGAAATGGTGCTGGTGCTTTCGCATTGGGTTGACGACGGCGCCGCCGACACCAATACGGCGCGGAGCGCGATACTGTACACGCTGCCAAAGCAAGGCATATCTTGCCGGCAATATGAGAAGCGCAGCCCTGTGCAGGTCGACCTGTTTTCTATAGCCAGTCCTATGTGATTTCACCGCGGGTCAAGGCCGACCTCGAGAAGTTCGCCGCCAGCATCCGAGACTCACGTTGCAATGTCGAACTGACGGCTCTCGCGGCCATGGAACTCACCGGCGCCGACGCTGCAAAGACAAACAAGGAACTGGCCAAGCAGCGCCTGAAGGCGGTCGAGGATATCTTGACCGCAGCCGGGATCGACAGCGATCGTCTGGTAGACACGAAAGTCGAGTACGTTGGCGACCAGAAGCCGAACGGCGTTCGCAGTCGTCTGGCGACCGCGTCCCTGATGTAACAGCTTGCCAGATTGGCTGACCCGCGACGGACCCGCAACGATGTGGGGCTACGGCGCACCACACCTGACGCTGGACGGCTGGAAGGCACACCTCGACCAGTTACTCGCGATCGGCACGGGCAAGGTCCATGGCGGGCGTGGGGATTCCCTGCCGGTGGCCGAGGCGGCCCAGCAGATCGCTATGTCGACAAGCCGACGAGATCGTCACCGCCTTATCAACCACGGCGTCAATGACGGCCCAGGGATCTGGTGGGCTTTTCTGCTGGGGCAGGTGTTGAATGTGGGCCGATCATACGTCCGCGATCAATCCGCCGCAGCTCGGCGGCCTTGACCACCCGTTGCAGCCCGCCGACGTCACGAAATGACGGACGGGCACCAGGAAGTCCCACGGGTTGCCTCTTCACGCCAGCACGCCTGTGCCACCGTCGCTGCCTAAGTTGGCGGCGACGGTGGCCGCTTGAAGCAGAACCCGCGCGCCGGTAACCGCGTGGGCAGGCTCCACATATTCCGCCTCGTTGTGGCTCAGCCCGTCACGGCACGGCACAAAGATCATCACGGCAGGCGCNGCCGCAGCTCGGCGGCCTTGACCACCCGTTGCAGCCCGCCGACGTCACGAAATGACGGACGGGCACCTCCACAGGTTGCCTCTTCACGCCAGCACGCCTGTGCCACCGTCGCTGCCTAAGAGGCGGCGACGGTGGCCGCTTGAAGCAGAACCCGCGCGCCGGTAACCGCGTAGGCAGGCTCCACATATTCCGCCTCGTTGTGGCTCAGCCCGTCACGGCACGGCACAAAGATCATCACGGCAGGCNGCAGGCGCCACCCGGGCGAGGAACAGCGCGTCATGGAATGCACCCGAGATCATCTGTTTGTGCGGCAGCTGTAGGGTATTGGCGGCCTCCTCGACGGTTTTGACCATATCGGGAGAGAATGCCGCCCCCGGCATGTCGAACTTCAGCCTATATGTCCGTCGTCTCCGACCGCATCCGCCGCGAACTCGGCCGGCCGATCGGCATCAATGTGCTTGCCAATGCCTCCATTCCCGCGCTGTCGATCGCCAGTGCCTCCGGTGCTTCCTTCGTGCGCGTCAATCAATGGGCCAACGCCTATGTCGCCAATGAGGGCCTTATCGAAGGCGAAGCGGCGCGCGCCATGCGTTTCCGCGCTAGGCTTCGGGCCAATGGCATCCGCATCTTCGCCGACGCGCATGTCAAGCATGGCGCCCACGCGATCGTCGGCGACCGGCCGATCGAGGAGCAGGTCAAGGACCTCGTGTTCTTCGATGCCGACGCGGTGATCGNGCCCGGCGCCTGTTGGCGGAATTGGCGCTCGCGCGCGGCTTCGCGGTTTTCCAGGACGCCATGGCAAACCTTTTCGTCCGCCGCGAGGGCACGGATGCCGCCCTGCCGCCGCTGCTGATCGGCAGCCACCTCGACAGCCAGCCGACCGGCGGGCGCTTCGATGGAGCGCTCGGCACGCTTTCCGCCTTCGAGGCGCTCGAAGCGCTGGAGGACGCGAGGGCCGAGACTCGGATGCCGATCGAGGTCGTCGCCTGGGCCAATGAAGAGGGCAGCCGGTTTACGCCGGGTGTCATGGGCTCCATGGCCTTCACCGGAGCCGACATTTCCGCATGGCGGTCCATAGTCGGCAGCGACGGTGCGTCCCTCGCAGAGGAGCTCGGGGCAACGATCTCCGCCTTGCCAGAGGCAACCCTTCGCCCCCTCGGCATGCCGATATCCGGCTAAATCGAGCTCCATATCGAACAGGGACCATCGCTGGAAAAGGAGCGGCTGCCGATCGGTATCGTCACAGCCGTGCAAGGTACGCGCTGGCTGGAGGTCTGCATTGAGGGCGCCGCCGGTCACGCCGGCACAACCGGCCTCCCCTACCGTAGGGATCCGATGGTCGCGGCCGTTGCCGCGATTCACAGGCTCCAGACGACGATCATGCCGTTCGACAGCAGGGCAAGGCTGACGGTGGGCCGGGTGACCGCCCAGCCGGGATCGATCAACGCCATACCGCAGTCTGTGGTCTTCGCCGTCGATATCAGGCATCCGCGGGTAGAGCGGCTCGATGCGATCGAAGCAGAACTGCGCCATGTGTGCGCGGCGGAGGCAGAAGCTCAGCATTGCACGGTAACGATCAGTCGGTCGTTCGACATGCCGGGGGCGGCATTCTCTCCCGATATGGTCAAAACCGTCGAGGAGGCCGCCAATAGCCTAAAGCTGCCGCACAAACAGATGATCTCGGGTGCATTCCATGACGCGCTGTTCCTCGCCCGGGTGGCGCCTGCCGTGATGATCTTTGTGCCGTGCCGTGACGGGCTGAGCCACAACGAGGCGGAATATGTGGAGCCTGCCTNCCTGTGGAGGTGCCCGTCCGTCATTTCGTGACGTCGGCGGGCTGCAACGGGTGGTCAAGGCCGCCGAGCTGCGGCGGATTGATCGCGGACTTACGATCGGCCCACATTCAACACCTGATCCAGCAGAAAAGCCCACCAGATCCCTGGGCCGTCATTGACGCCGTGGGTGATAGGCGGTGACGATCTCGTCGACTTACCGAGATGGACGATCTGCTGGGCTATCGCCTCGGCCACTGGCAGGAAATCCCCACGCCCGCCATAGAGCTTGCCGTGTCGATCGCGAGCAACTGGCGCCGTCCAGCCGTCCAGCGCTGCTGGACGTTGTCGCACTCGAGGCGTCCACAAGGATGCGTGTGTCCCAACTGTCGCTGCGGTTAATCCTAAAGCCAATGTCGCGCACCATGGAAAGAGACAATCCCGATTGGGCACCCAGAAACTGGTGATGTCGCCGGCAAGGGAAGCCGCTTCGTAGTATTGCGCAACGGCGACGCCAGGCATCATGGCAACGAACCTTATTGCCCAAAGGCATCGGCGCTTTCAAAAATGTCGATAGATGACTGCGAGCCGTTTTGATCCTTCCCGGCCATGTTGCTACCGCACATTAGCAGAACCGGATTTTTCTCGCCAAAGGCGAAAAATCGAAACGTCGTTCCTTATCTCTATAGATTTTGTCGAATATCGTCTGCCCCGGTTTGGAAATGACCGATGCGCATGCAGGGTCTGGGAGATTGACGAGTTGGCAAGGCTATCGGTTCTCGGAATATCCGGCGGCGTAAGCACGCCATCGCGCACAACCGCGGTGGTGAACGCGCTGGTCAAGGACGTGGCGCTGCGCGTCCCGGCAGACACGGGCCTGATCGAAATCACCGAGGCGGCGCCTTCGCTTTTTGTCGGACTGTCCCGTGGCGCCCTCGGCGCGTCCGGCGAAGCGATTATCCAGCGTGTCGAGAAGGCCGATCTGCTCGTGGTCGGAACGCCTGTCTATCGGGCTTCCTACACCGGCGCCCTCAAGCACCTGTTCGACCTCGTCGACTATCGCGCGCTCGCCGGCAAGACCGTGCTTCTCGCGGCGACAGGCGGAAGTCCATACCATGGCCTGGTTCTCGAACATCAGTTGCGGCCATTATTCGGCTTTTTCGGCGCCGTCACCGTACCGACCGGCGTCTATGGGGCGCCCGACGATTTCATCGGCGCCGAAATCGTCGGCGAGGCGATACGCGAACGCATTTCACGGGCCGCATCCGAAGCGGTTTCACTGCTCAACTCCAACCATGCAAATGCCGCCGCCGCAGCGCGCGTCGGCTGAGCCAACCAAAAAGGGAACAACGACATGACGTCTCATTCCGACGGCCTGAAATTCGCCTACTGGGTTCCGAACGTCTCCGGCGGCCTGGTCATCTCCAACATCGAGCAGCGGACCGGTTGGGACATCGACTACAACCGCAAGCTCGCCCAGATCGCCGAGGCCAACGGCTTCGACTACGCACTGAGCCAGATCCGCTTCACCGCCGGCTACGGCGCCGACAACCAGCACGAATCCGTGTCGTTCAGCCACGCACTGCTGGCCGCCACCACAACGCTGAAAGTGATTGCCGCCGTCTTGCCCGGTCCATGGAACCCGGCGCTGGCGGCCAAGCAGATCGCCACCATCAACCACCTGACCAAGGGCCGCGTGGCCGTCAATGTCGTCAGCGGCTGGTTCCGTGGCGAGTTCGCCGCCATCGGCGAGCTGTGGCTCGACCATGACGAGCGCTACCGCCGCTCGGAGGAGTTCATCCGCGCGTTGCGCGGCATCTGGACCGAGGACAATTTTACGCTGAAGGGCGACTTCTATCGCTTCACCAACTACTCGATGAAGCCGAAGCCGATCGATCCGCAGCCCGAGATCTTCCAGGGCGGCTCGTCGCGCGCCGCGCGTGACATGGCTTCGCGGGTGTCCGACTGGTATTTCACCAACGGCAACACGCCCGAAGAGATCAGGAAGCAGGTCGACGATATCCAGGCCAAGGCGAAGGCGAATGGCCACAAGGTGAAGATCGGCGTCAACGCCTTTGCCATTGCTCGCGAAACCGAGGCGGAAGCACGCGCCGTGCTGGACGAGATCGTCGCCAAGGCCAATCCCGAAGCGGTGCAGGGCTTTGCCGACCAGGTCAAGAATGCCGGCAAGGCCTCGCCGGAAGGCGAGGGCAACTGGGCGAAGTCGTCCCTTGAGGATCTGGTGCAATACAATGACGGCTTCCGCAGCAATCTCATTGGCACGCCGGAACAGATCGCCGAACGCATCCTCAAGCTGAAGGATGCCGGCGCCGATCTGATCCTGCTCGGCTTCCTGCATTTCCAGGAAGAGGTCGAGTTCTTCGGCAAGCGCATCATCCCGCTGGTGCGCGAACTGGAAGCGGCGCGTGACAGGGAGCTTGTCGCCGCCGAATAGGCCAGGGCGTGGCCTGCGGGCCGCGCACTCCTTCAAAATCAGGAACGTGTCATGATTGGTGCTTCGCTGGGAGCCGCCGCATACGAGCGTGCGCCCGAAATCCCCGGCATTCTTGCTGGCGCTGGTCCACTCACGGACACGCGCCCGGCGCGCCTGTCGGCAAAGGTCGATGCGATCCTGACTCTGAGCGGGATTGGCATTTCGTTCGGCGGCGTCACGGCGCTGAGCGATGTCGACCTCGAGGTCAAGAGCGGCGAAATCCGCGCCGTGATCGGCCCCAACGGCGCAGGCAAATCCTCGCTGATCAACATCATCAGCGGCCTCTATCACGCCGACCACGGCAAGATCGCGATCGCCGGCCAGTCATTCTCCCGTGTGCCCGCGAACCGTCTGGCACGTCTGGGCGTCGCGCGCACCTTCCAGAACCTGGCGCTCTTTCCCGGGCTTTCCGTGCACGACAACATCGCGTCGGGCCGCGTCCACACCAGGCGCGCCAGTTTCGTCGAACATATTGCCGGCCTGCCACGCGCCAGGCGCGAAGACGCTGCGATTGCCGAAAAGGTCGACCAGACAATCGCCTTCCTGCATCTGGAAACGGTCGCCGATCAGCTGGTCGCGACGCTGCCCTACGGCTTGCAGAAGCGGGTCGAACTGGCGCGAGCGCTGGTTGCCGAGCCGAAGATCCTGCTGCTCGACGAACCGATGGCGGGCATGACGGCGACCGAGAAAGCCGAGATGGCCGGGTTCGTGCGCGCCGCGCGCGACCGGCATGGCGTCACCATCATCCTGATCGAGCACGACATCGGGGTCGTCATGGGCCTATCCGACCGCGTCGCCGTGCTCGATTACGGCCGCAAGATCGCCGACGGCACGCCGGCCGAAGTGCGCGCCGATCCGGACGTGATCCGGGCCTATCTCGGCACCGCCGAGGGCGAGGATGGCGAGGGCATCTGATGAGCTACTATGATTTTCTCTTCGTCGTCGAAGTGCTGGTCGGCGGCCTGTTGTCGGGAGTCATGTATTCGCTCGTCGCCATCGGCTTCGTGCTGATCTACAAGACGTCGGGTGTGCTGAACTTCGCGCAAGGGTCGATGGTGCTGTTTGCGGCACTCACCTTTGTCAGCCTGGTCGAACGCGGCATCCCGTTTGCGCTTGCGCTGCTGATCACCTTCGCAGTCATGGTCGCGCTGGGTTTCACCATCGAGCGTACCGTGCTCAGGCCGCTGGTCAACCGCTCGCCGATGACGCTGTTCATGGCCACGCTTGGCCTGTCCTACATCATCGAGGGTGCAGCCCAGCTGATCTGGGGAACGCAGGTGCACGGGCTCGATCTCGGCATCGACGACACGCCTTTCGAGGTCGGCGGCATCCTCATCTCGTCGTTCGATCTGCTCGCGGCCGGCATTGCCGCGGTGATGGTGGCCGGCTTGAGCGCATTCTTCTACTGGACGCGGATCGGGCTGGCTTTTCGCGCCGTCGCCGACGACCAGTTCGCGGCACTTGCCGTCGGGCTGCGGCTGCCGCGGATCTGGGGAACGGTGTGGACGGCTGCAGGCTTCGTGGCGCTGGTCGCGGGACTGCTGTGGGGCGCACGCCTCGGCGTCCAGTTCTCGCTATCGCTGATCGTGTTGAAGGCGCTGCCGGTGCTGGTGCTTGGCGGCTTCGATTCCATCCTTGGCGCCATCGTCGGCGGCCTCATCATCGGCGCCAGCGAAAAGCTCGCTGAGGTCTATCTCGGACCCTTCGTCGGCGGCGGCATCGAAGGCTGGTTCGCCTATGCGCTGGCGCTGGTTGTCCTACTGGTGCGCCCCTCCGGCCTGTTTGGCCAGAAAATCGTCGAAAGGGTCTGACCGATGGCCGTGCAAGCGCTCGATGCCGCAAGGGCTCCAATCGACTGGCTGAGGTTTGCCCGGAAATTAGCTTTGCCGGCCGTGGCGATCGTCGTCGTCTACGGCCTGGTCCCGGCCTTTGCGTCGAGCTATCTGGTCGAGGCGATCCTGCTGCCGTTCCTTGCGCTCAGCCTGGCGGCAGTCGGCCTCAACCTCTTGACCGGCTATTGCGGCCAGCTTTCGCTTGGCTCCTCCGCTTTCATGGCGGTAGGCGCCTTCGCCGCATACAATTTCAACCTGCGGGTGGAAGGACTGCCGCTGGCTGCGACCATGATCCTGGCGGGAATTTCGGCGGCCGGCATCGGCGTCATCTTCGGGTTGCCGAGCCTGCGCCTGCGCGGCTTCTATCTCGCCGTCTCGACGCTCGCCGCTCAGTTCTTCGTGCAGTGGGCGCTGACCAAGTTCGGCTGGTTCTCCAACGACAATCCGTCCGGGGTGATTTCCGCGCCGCACCTTGCCGTCGCCGGGTTTTCGCTCGACGGTGCCGCCGGACGCTATTTACTTTCCGTCACCACCGTCGCCTTGCTGACGGCACTGGTCTGGCGGCTGGTCAACAGCGCCACCGGCCGCAATTTCATCGCCGTGCGCGACAATGAAACCGCCGCGCGCATCATTGGCGTGCCGGTGCTGCGGACCAAGCTGCTGGCGTTCGCCATTTCGTCCTTCATCATCGGCGTCGCCGGCGTGCTGTGGGCCTTCACCTATCTGCGCACGGTCGAGCCGGCCGGCTTCAATCTCGACCGCTCGTTCCAGATCCTGTTCATCATCATCATCGGCGGGCTGGCTTCGATACGCGGTGCGTTTCTGGGCGCCGCATTCATCGTCGTCTTCCCGCTCGTTCTGTCTCGGCTCGGCGCCTTCGTGTTCGGCGGCCTGTTCGATTCTGGTGTGCTCGATATGAGCCAGCGCATCGTGCTTGGCGCCCTCATCATCATATTCCTCATCGCGGAACCGAACGGGCTGTCGGCCCTCGTCGACCGCCTGAAACGACGGATCGGCTCAAGGTCCAGCTGAGCGCCGCTCGACATTCTCTCACGGACCCAAAACCTCAGGAGACGCAACTCATGACCTTCTTCAGTCACCTCAAGAAAGCGGCGATCGCCACCGCTTTCGTGCTCGGCGCGACAGCCGTCCATGCCGACGAACAATATTTCCCGCTGCAGAGCTACCGCGTCGGCCCCTATGCCGCGGGCGGCACCGGCTTCTTCGGCGGCTTCATCGACTATCTCAACCTGATCAACATCCGCGACGGCGGCGTCAATGGCGTCAAGCTGACCTGGAGCGAGGGCGAAACCCAGTATGAGGTCGAGAAGGGCGTCGAGGTCTACGAACGGTTGAAGAGCAATCCCGGCATCGCCGCCTGGAACCCGCTCTCGGTCGGCATCGCCTACGCCATGATCGACCGCATCACCGACGACAAGGTGCCGCTTATCACCATCAATCACGGCCGCACCGACACCACCGACGGCCGGGTATTCCCTTACGTCTTCCCGCTGCTGCTCAACCCCTACAGCGAAACATCGGGCATCGTGAACTACATCGCCTCCAAGGAAGGCGGCCTCGACAAGCTCAAGGGCAAGAAGATCGTCGTGCTCTATCACGGCTCGCCCTACGGCAAGGAGACGATCCCGATATATGAGCTGCTGTCGCAGAAATACGGTTTCGAACTGTCGCAGATCGAGGTCCCGCACCCCGGCAACGAGCAGCAGGCACAGTGGCTGACGATCCGTCGCGATCGTCCCGACTATGTCGTGCTGCGCGGCTGGGGCGTGATGAACCCGGTTGCGCTGAAGACCGCGCAGAAGACCGGCTTCCCGGCCGATCACATCGTCGGCAATGTCTGGTCCAACTCTGAAGAGGACGTCATCCCCGCCGGCGACGCCGCCAAGGGCTACACCGCCATCACCACCCAGGCGTCTGGCGCCGACTACCCGGTCGTCAAGGAGATTGTCAAGACGGTCTACGAAGCCGGCAAGGGCAATCTCGAGGACAAGAGCCGCATCGGCTCGGTCTACCACAATCTCGGCATCGTCAACGGCATCCTCAATGTCGAAGCCATCCGCATCGCGCAGGCCAAATTCGGCAATCGCACGCTGACCGGCGATGAGGTCCGTTGGGGCTTCGAACACCTCAAGCTCGACCCGGCGCGCGTCGAGGCGCTCGGTGCCAAGGACCTGTTCCACTCGATCAACGTCTCCTGGGACAATCACGAAGGTGACGGCTACGTGACCTTCCAGCAGTGGGACGGCAAGAAGTGGAACGTCGTGTCCGACTGGATCGCGCCCGACTGGAAGCTGCTGCGCCCGATCATCGAGAAGTCGTCCGAGGCCTATGCCAAGGAAAAGGGCCTCAAGATCCGCACGGCCGAAGACGCCGATGCGGTGATCAGCAACTGAGTTTGAAGAGCTCACGGCCGGCCCGCGGGCCGGCCGTGCCATCCATCTTCGCAGCGGAGTTATCGATGTCCAGCCCGGAAAATCCGATCCTGTCGATCAGCCGCGTCGAGGCCGTCTACAACGGCGCCATCGCCGCCCTGCATGGCGTCGACCTCTCGGTCGGCAAGGGCGAGATCGTGGCGTTGCTCGGCTCCAACGGCGCCGGCAAGACGACGCTGTTGCGCGCCGCATCCAATCTTCTGCCGGCAGAGCGCGGCGCCGTTACCGCCGGCCGGATCATTTTCGATGGCGAGGATGTTTCAAGGGCAAGCCCCTCGCACCTCGTCCGCAAGGGCCTGGTCCAGGTTCTCGAGGGCCGGCACTGTTTCCGCTCGCTGACGGTCGAGGAGAACCTTCTGACCGGTGCGCTCGGGCGTTCATCCTCACGCCTTGGCGTGAAGGCCGACCTTGAGCGTGTCTACGCGCTGTTTCCGAGGCTTCTCGAGAAACGGCGCACGCGGTCCGGCCTCACCTCCGGCGGCGAGCAGCAGATGACGGCGATCGGTCGCGGGCTGATGTCGCGGCCGAAACTCTTCGTGCTCGACGAGCCTTCGATGGGACTGGCGCCGCTGATCGTCGACGAGATTTTCAGCGCCTTGAAGCGGCTCAATCGGGACGAGGGTCTTTCGATCCTTGTCGCCGAGCAGAATTCGGCGGTGGCGCTGAAATATGCCGACCGCGCCACCGTGCTCGAAAACGGAAAAAGCGTGCTGGAAGGGTCGGCTGCCGACCTGCGCCAGCGCGACGACATCAAGACCTATTATCTCGGCGGCGCGCCGCTCCCATCGCAACACTTTCCCCAGGAGACAGCAGCATGACCATCCAATCCAAGCAGCCGTCCGACGCGCGCGTCGCCGTGCCTCCGGTCGAGCGCCCGTCGGCCAAGGCGCATATCATCAAGACCGATGCCGAGGCGATCGCCATCGCCGAAAAACTTGCCATTGAATTCGCCAGGGAAGCGTCGAAGCGGGACCGCGAGCGCATCTGGCCGAAGGAAGAGCTCGATGCGTTTTCGCAGAGCGGCTTGTGGTCGATCAATGTGCCGAAGGCCTATGGGGGGCCGGAGGTGTCCTATGTGACGCTGTCGAAGGTGATCACCATCATCTCGACGGCTGATCCCTCGCTTGGCCAGATTCCGCAGAACCATCTCGGCGTGGTCGCCGCCATCCGCACGGTTTCGGACGAGGCGCAGAAAAAGCTGCTCTTCGCCGAGGCACTGTCCGGCACGCGCTTCGGCAACGCGTTTTCCGAGTTCGGCTCCAAGCGTGCCGCAGACTTCGAGACCAAGTTTGTCGATGCCGGTGACCATGTCGTGGTCAACGGCCAGAAATTCTATTCAAGCGGCGCCCTGCTCGCCCATCTGGTGCCGATTGTGGCGCTCGATGACGAGGGGCGCGCCTGGTATGCCATCGCCGATCGCGGGGCGTCCGGACTGACCGTCATCGACGACTGGTCGAGCTTCGGCCAGAAGACGACGCTCTCCGGCACGGTCCTGCTCGACAATGTGAAGGTGCCGAAGACGCATCTCGTCCCCGGCTACAAGGGTTACGACAAGCCGACAGTCGACGGACCCATCTTCCAGATCATCCAGGCGGCGGTCGATCTCGGCATCGCCAAGGCGGCAATCGACGAGACGGTCAGTTTCGTGCGCACCAAGTCGCGCGCGTGGATCGACAGCGGCGTCGAGCATGCCTGGCAGGATCCCTATACCATCCAGGCAATCGGCGACCTTCGCCTGCGCGCCAATGCGGCCGAGGCTATTCTCGAAAAGGCCGGCCTTGCGGTCGATCGCGCCGTGGCCGATCCGAACGAGAAGACCGTCGCGCAAGCGCAGATCGCGGTCGCCGAATCCAAGATCCTCACCACCGAGATCGCCATCAACGCCACCAACAAACTGTTCGAACTCGCCGGCACGCGATCCACGCTGGCCGAGCACAATCTCGACCGCCACTGGCGCAATGCCCGCACCCACACGCTGCACGATCCGGTGCGCTGGAAATACGCGATCCTGGGGAACTATTACCTGAACGAGGTGAACCCGCCGCTCCACGCCTGGAGCTGAGCGGGAACGCCGTAAAGTCACAAAGGACTATTCATGAGCGCTGCCACCCCCTCCAGGATTAAGGTCCTGTGGTTTCTCCCGACGCATGGCGACAGCCGCTACCTCGGCACCTCCGAGGGCGGCAGGGCGGTCGATCTGCCCTATCTCACCCAGGTCGCCAAGGCCGCCGACGCCATCGGCTATTATGGCGCGCTGCTGCCGACCGGGCGCAGTTGCGAAGACAGCTGGGTGGTGGCGTCGGCGCTGGCGCCGCTGACGCAGCGGTTGCGCTTCCTCGTCGCCGTGCGGCCGGGTCTGCAATCGCCGACGCTCGCCGCGCGCATGACCTCGACGCTCGACCGCATTTCGGGCGGGCGCTTGCTGATCAACGTGGTCACGGGCGGCGATCCGGTCGAGAACAAGGGCGATGGCATATTCCTCAGCCATGACGAGCGTTATGAGGTGACGCGGGAATTCCTCGACATCTACAAGGCCGTGCTCAGCGGCGAAACCGTAGCCTTCGAAGGCAAGCATTTCCACATCGAAGATGGCAGGTTGCTGTTCCCGCCGGTGCAGACGCCGCACCCGCCGCTCTATTTCGGCGGCTCGTCGGACGCGGCCAATGCGGTCGCCGCCGAGCAGATCGACAAATACCTCACCTGGGGCGAGCCGCCGGCGGACGTCGCCGCCAAGGTCGAGCATGTGCGCGGCCTTGCCGAAAAGGCCGGCCGCGAAGTGAGCTTTGGCATCCGATTGCATGTCATCGTTCGCGAGACCAATGACGAGGCCTGGGCCGATGCCGATCGGCTGATCAGCCGCCTCGACGACAAGACGATCGCCGAGGCACAGAAGGTTTTCGCCCGCATGGATTCGGTTGGCCAGTCGCGCATGAGCCGGTTGCATGGCGGCAGCCGCGACAAGCTCGAAATCAGCCCGAACCTTTGGGCCGGCGTTGGCCTCGTGCGCGGCGGCGCCGGCACCGCCTTGGTCGGTGACGCGGCGACCGTGGCAGAACGGATCGACGAATACCGAAGGATTGGCATCGATACCTTCATCCTGTCCGGCTATCCGCATCTGGAGGAAGCCTATCGCTTCGGCGAACTGGTGCTGCCGCTGCTGCCGCTCGATCACGAAATCTCGACCCGGCCGACGACGGTGAACATGGGACCGTTCGGCGAAACGGTGGCCGGAGATCATCGACCATCGGCGCTGCGCGCGAGCCAGCCTTGAGCGCTTCCCGCAGGGCTGGGAAACTGACGGTCGCCATCATTGGCGGCGGCTTTTCCGGCGCCGCAACCGCGTTTCACCTGGCGCGGCTGCTGCCCGCCGATGCAGCCGATATCGTGGTCGTCGAACCGCGCGAGGCGCTCGGCTATGGTCTGGCCTATTCGACGGCCGATCCCTCGCACCGCATCAACGTGCGGGCGTCCAGGATGACGCTGATCTCAGGTGAGGAGGGCCATTTTTCCGACTGGCTGGAGCAGACCGGCGCTATTCTGGACGATACGCAGGCCATCGCCGCCAGCGGCGCGATTTACCCGCAGCGTCGGGTCTTCGGCCGCTATGTCGAATCCCACCTGCAGCCCTTCCTGCAAAGCAAGGCGATCCGCCATGTCAGGGCCGAAGTTGCTTGGGTCGAGCGCAGTGGCGAGGGCTACCGGCTTGTCCTGTCCGATGGCGCAACGCTTTCCGCCGATGCTGTGGTGATCGCGGCGACGCATCCATTGCCGGCCCTCCCGGCGCCGCTGCGCAGCGTGGCCTCAGTCGCCGGATTGGTGGCCAATCCCTACGATCTCGAACGGCTGCAGGCGATCGGCCGCGACGACCGTGTTCTCATTGTTGGCACCGGTCTGACCTCGGCCGACGTCATTGCAGCCCTCGACCGTAGAGGTCATCGCGGCCGCATCACGGCACTGTCGCGCCATGGCTATCGCTCGCATGTGCAGGCCGCCATGCAGGGCGACCCGATAGGCGACTTCACCAGCCTGCCTTTACGCAGCGCCACGGTGCTGCTCAGGCGCATCCGGGCCACGATCGCGGCAGCGACGCGACAGGGCGAAGACTGGTATCCGGTCCTCGACGCTGTCCGGCGTCAGGGGCAGTTGATCTGGCAGGCCTTGCCGCTCGCCGAGCAGCGCCGCGTGGTGCGCCATCTTCGCGCGCTCTGGGACGTGCATCGTTTCCGCATCGCGCCACAGGTAGCAGTCGTGCTGGATCGCCGCCTTGACGAGGGGACGCTCGCTTATCGCGCCGGATCGATTGTCGAGGCCGAAGCGGCCGACGGACGTATCCGCGTCACGCAGCGGTCAAGGCGCCGACACGACCTCATAGTTGAGACGTTCGACAGCGTGATCGTGACGACCGGGCCGGCGCATGCGGACATTCTTCGCACCAACACGGCGATTGCCGCCCTTGGACATCTGGGCCTGGTCCGTCTTGACCCAACCGGCCTTGGTCTCGGCACCGACAGCCACGGCCGCGCGGTCGGTAAGTCAGGTCACCCGGCCGACAATATTTTCATCAGCGGACCGCTGGCGCGCGGCAGCGTCGGCGAGCTGATGGGCATCCCTGAAGTCACCGCCCATGCCGAGAGCATCGCCACCGAAATTCACCAATGGTTGGGTTACCAGACGGCGTTGCGTCGCAGGGCGTCGTGAAGGTGCAAACACGATGAGGCTATCCAGATGACACTAACCGAACGCATTCTGCCGGATGAAACCCGGATTCCCCTGAAATTTGCGATGCGACACCTGGCCGGAGCCGTGTCCGTGGTCACCGCAGGCAGCGGCGACGAGCGGACGGGCGCAACAATTACCACAGCCCATTCCCGGTCGAACCGGAGGTGATGGTCGTCAGCATCAACCTGAGCTCGTCGACATGGGCAGCCATCAGCCGGCATCGGCACTTCTGCGCGAATGTGTTAGGCGCCGACCAGATCGCGATCGCCGACCGCTTTGCTGGTCGAGGCGGCCTCAAGGGGCAGGCTCGCTACGAGGGTGCACGCTGGTCCACCCTTGCAAGCGGCGCATTGGCGCTCGAAGGTGCGCTTGCCGCGGTCGATTGCACCGTCGAGGATACCATAGTTCGCCACAGCCATGCGCTAATCCTCGGCAGCGTCCGGCATGTGGTGAGCGGGGAGCCCGGTCCGGCACTGATCTATCATCACGGCGCATATGGATCATCTTGAGCGGGTTGGTACGTGTCGTTTCTGACAGCCATGCAAATCTCGGAAAAGTGACGCTCGCGATGCTCGCCTTCTGGCATACCAGAACCGCGAATGATCCGCGGCGCGGGAGCACGTAATTCAAACAACGGATGCCTTGAACCTCTGCAGATCGCCGACTGCAACAACGATTAAGAGGCTTGCTGATCGGAATCGTCGCAGGTCCTTCCTGGGCATTACTATCCGCGCCGATAAGCGGACGTAAAATGGAGGACACGCCAGGAACGGCTTGCGTCACCCCCCGAGGCAGTTTGCGGGCGCCGACCGGGCGGGCGGGTTGTATGATGCCCGGCGTGTTGGCCGGTTTAGAATGGAAGCTTGATTTCGCCCACCGAGAGAGGCCTACCGGCCGCTATGAGCGCCGCAACCGTCTCTCTGTCCTGTTGCCGGCGCTTCACGAGGCCGTTCAGCACCCTGTCGAGAGATATCGCCCNGCGCCGCAACCGTCTCTCTGTCCTGTTGCCGGCGCTTCACGAGGCCGTTCAGCACCCTGTCGAGAGATATCGCCCCGGCGCCGGCTACGGCCAGGACGAACATGCCGCCCGCTATGGCGAGATCCTTTTCGAGATGCAGCAATTCGTTCTGGTTGGCGAAATTGGTGTGGAACAAAGCTGCCGTTGCCAAACAGAACAGTCCGAGCGCCACCGCGCCCAGACGCGTCAGCAGACCAAGGCCGACCGAAAAGCCAGCTCCCAGCTGCAGCGCTATGGTGGCTATTAAAAGCGGCAGGCTGACGCCGAGCGCCGTCATCGCCTTGGCTGCACCGGCGAAATGCGTCGCCAGCTCCAGGCCTTCATGCACGAAGAGCAATGAGAGCAGCAGGCGACCCGTCAGCAGGGTCAAGTCGGTGAGATGTGGTTTCCAGGCGGTTTGTGTCGTTGTCACGATGGGCTCCAGGCAATGGGAAAGGGGCAGGCGCCTTGCAGCACCTGCCTGGTTTACTTTGTCACCTTGGTGTCGATGGCCTTGTGGAGGTCTTCGAGTTCTTCACAGCCGGCGGGACACAGCTTCTGCAGCGACGCCAACTGCTCGTTGGCCTTGGCCATGTCGCCGGTCTCTACATAGAGTTCGCCCAGATATTCGCGGGCGGCCTTGTGGTCGGGCTTCAGCTCGAGCGCCTTGTTGTAGTAGGTCAGCGCCGTGGTGAAATCGCCCGTCTTGCGCAGCGTGAAGCCGAGCAGGTTGTAGACGTCGGCCTGCTGGTTGTCCTGCGCGAGATCACGCAGATCGGCCAGCGCGCCCTTGTAGTCCTTGACGGCGATCTTGGCCTGGACGGCGGTGAGGTCGGGTGCATCGGTGCCTTCGAGGTCGTCGACCGCATAGGCCGGCATGATAGTGGCCACGGGAACGACGGTCAGCACGGCAATGGCGCCGAGCAGGCCAAACAGGGCGTGCTTGCCCAGATAGGATTGCTTCATCATCTTTCTCGCTTGGGTTGGGAGCTCGCGCTCAAATCTGAACTGGGGTGAAACCATAGGCATTGCCGTCTTTCACGAAGACGCCGGTGCCGGGGAACGGGAAATGCGAACCCGAGATCCGGATGTTGTCGGCGATCACGCGATCGATCAGCTTGTGCCGCGTGGTGATCGCCATCGGCCCGTCCTGGTCGTAACTGCCCTGCCACTCCGGATGCGGCGCCAGAAGGGCGGGCACATACATGGTGTCGGCCGAGATCATCAGCTGTTCCTTGCCGGAGTTGGCGAGGTAGACCGAATGTCCCGGCGTGTGGCCGGGCGCAGCGATGATCTGGATGCCGGGTGCGACTTCGGCGCCGTCATTGACCAGCTTCCAGTTCTTCCATTTCGGAAAGTTTTCGGCGATGCGCTTGCCCGCCGGCTTGCGGCCTTCCGGCAGCTTGGCCAGCCGGCTGGGGTCGGTCCACCAATTGTATTCCGTGGCGTTGACGATCAGCTCGGCATTGGGGAACACCGGTGCATCGGTCCCCTTTTCCATCAGGCCCCAGACATGGTCGGGGTGGAAATGCGAGATCATGATGGTGTCGATCGTCTTATAGTCGATGCCGGCGGCGGCCATGTTGGCCGGCAGATGGGTGGCATTGGTCTGCCATTGGCCGACGCCCGATCCGGCATCCATCATGATCAGCCTGCCGTTCATCTTGAGGACGATGACGGTGAGCGGGATGGGCATGAAGTCTGTCGTCAGGCCGGCCTTGGCAAGCGCTGCCTTGGTGTCCTCGACGGAAACATCCTTGATGAAGGCCGGGTCGTGCGGCTTGCGCCAGATGCCGTCATAGATGGCGGTGACCTCGATATCACCGACCTTGTATTTGTAGAAGCCGACGGTCGGCTCGACCGACGTTTCGGCGAAGGCGGGACGGGTGAATTCCAGCTTGCCGGCCAGACCGAAGGCGGTCGCGGCGAGCGTGGTTCCAAGCAACGTGCGACGTGTCATCATGAACATAGGTGATCTCCTGCAGCCTTATGGGGTGATGATGGAGAGCCAAAGGTTTGGCTCTCCATCGTGAGTGGTAAGAGAAGATGTTCGGAAGGGTGCCTTCAGCGGCCCCAGATGCCGTCGTTGTTGTGCCTGGTGATGATGTCCTGAACCGACCCCTGGCGCGGCCCGGTCGTCACCATGGTGTCGACGCCGGCTTGGCGCGGGGAGGGGGAAATGGAAGCAGTGGCATTGGTGTCAACGGTAGCGACCGGCTGATTGGAGTTGTTGCCGCCATGGTCGCTGCCGGCAAAGGCAGCGGTTGAGGCAAGCAGCATGGCAGCCACGCTGAGAGCGAGCTTGGTCATTTCGGTAGATCCTTTTTTCGTTTCTTGGGTGCGTGCCGGGAAATTGGCCCCGCTAACAACAAGACCCATCAGGACATCCCTTTATTCCCGGGCGGCGCGAAATTCTTTTGAGATTTCCCGAAAACAGGGGCCGGCGTCCGCCCCGAACTGGAGCCGACGCTGCACGAGGACGCGTTCGACGTCGGCGCCATGCTGCCGTGGTCTGTCACCCGGGCAGGAACGTCAAGGCTAGCGCAGGTCGGCACTCGATATCGGTTGGAGTGCCGACGGTCGGTTATCAGCCGGGGACGACCGCGGCGCGGAAGCGCGCCACGAAGTCGTCGAGCTCCGGCCGCTCCATGTCGGAAATCGCCCAGTAGGAGAAGGCGCCGTCGCTCCATTGCACCAGCGAGAAGCCGCCCTCCGAGAGATCGACGGGGTCGGTCACCGCCCCGGCATTTTGCGGCTCGGCGACAAGGGTGATCAAATGCTCGCGGTGGCGATAAACCAGCGCCGGCACTGCCCGGCCGCCAATGACCTCGACCCTGCCACCGATGAGCGCAAATCCGTCTTTCACCATATCAGGAGCCGGCGGCGAAAGGCCGAGCCTTGCATCGAGCCATGGCTTTACGGTGTGCCGGTCCGACGAGACTACATCGACGGGGCTGGTCGCCAGCAGGCTGCGTTGGTGGCCGCTGGCCACGCCTGCGGCAAAGCTATCGGCTACGCTAGGCTGCATCGCCCATTGCGTCGCGCCGCTGGCCAGAACAGCGCTGATCATGATCGAGGCCGCCATGGTGCGCCAGTCGAATGATCCGAAGTTGCGCGCCGACCACCACGTTCGAGCGGACTTCGCCCGTATCGGCGCTCTGGGCCGCAGCACCTCGACGCTGCCGGATGCTGCCATGGCTGCAATGCGCGCGCTGAACTCGTCGCTCACCTGGGGCTTCGGAAGCCTGGCCACAGCCCCTTGCAAAACCATGATGCGGGCATGTTCGGCCGCCAGCTTGGGATCGGCCGCGATGCGCCGCTCGACAGCCATGGCCGCGGCGGCGTCAAGCTCGCCATCTATCAGCGCGTGCAGCATCAGGTTCATGCCTGCGGCGTCCTCGGGCAATCCATCGTTGTGCGCACTCATTGCGCCCTCCCAAGGTCAGAGATCAGCAGGCCACGCGCCCGCGCCAGCCGCGACATCACCGTGCCCATCGGCACGCCCAGCATGGCTGCGATATCGCGGTAGGCTAGGCCATTGACGTCGCGCAGCACGAGCGTTTCTCGAAAGGGTTGCGGCAGAGCGGCGATCGCCGCCTCCAGGGCCGCCACGTCTGCCCTGGCAATCAGGCTCGCCTCCGGGCTTTCGCTCTCAGTCGGATCGACTGCGTGAGCGGCGCTCACCTCGTCGAGATCACCGAGGTCGCCCACCGAGACGATGCTGCGCGGGCGATTGCGCGCCAGCCATGTGTAACACGAGTTGCGAACGATGGTGAGCAGCCAGGCACGTGCATTGCCGCCGGCATAGCTTGCGATGTTGGCGTGTGCCTTCATGCAGGCGTCCTGCACGACATCCTCGGCGTCGGTGGCATTGCCGGTCAGCCAGCGGGCCAGCGAAAGCGCGTCGGCGAGATGGGGCATTACCACTTCGCCGAAGCGGTCGGCTCGCGCATTGCTGCTTAGCATCGGTACACCGTCACATGCGCCTCGCCTTGAGTGCTCATGGGGCGAGAATGGTTCTGCGTTGCGATCGAACCCAGAGGAAACATCCCGGGTCGCCAACTGCGTTGAATGTGAGGGCAAACGTCGCATCGGTGTCAATCACGCACTGGACCGCAAACATGCATCCAGATGGATGCTTCTCGAGCACAAGCATTGCCGAATTCACGACCCATTTCGCATGCGCGGCACCTCAGCTTTCCCGATCCCGGCCGCGGCAGCACCTTCGGCAGACAGGTGAGCCAGCCGGCCGCAGGCGGCCGACCTATCGCCTTCCAGAGGTCCTGGAACGCGTCGACCGATACCGTCGTGCTCGGCAATGTGTGGGTTTGCAGTGCGGCGTCCCTTCAAGGTCAATCAGCAGCTCATGCATGGAGGACCAGGGCAAGCGGCTTTTTATTCCCGGACAGCGTGATTCTTTCTCGGCAATGTGATTGGTCCGGGCGCCCTGGTTTTGGCATTGCGTTTGATGAAACTACTCGATCGTCCAGTGTCAATCCCAGTCCTGCAGCAGAACCAGCTTATTCGTGAGATGCACTACTGGCTGCTGATAGGTCGCCACGGTGCAGGCATCCACGCGCTCGGGAATCACCGACAGCCATGCAAGCCGCATCGCGCCGGCCGTCGCGCTTATCAGAGCCGCCTATGCGGAGGCGCTGACGGTGGAGAATTGGCCGAAGTCGCCGGCATAAGTCGTTCTCACTCAGTTCGATCGTCGGCCGCCCGTCCAAGCGAGAGCGGTTGAGCTCCCGTCCATCAAGCATATCCAAGTTTGATGCTGTCAAACCATCGTTTCATTCAAATCACTTTAGAAAATTTGGGGTGAGCGTAGACAGGATGACGCCTGTGCGTCCGCCGATAATTGATTGCTGGACGACTTGAGACATGGGGTGCGCATTTTGAACGGACGATCTAGGTATCTTCGTGCTGCCCCGGTTAAGTTCGACATGGAAGCTTTTCTTTGTGGCGGACATCATTGGCATGAGTTCCATTCTGAAGCTTTTCAGCGAGACCGGTCCGACGATGAATGTCAATTCAACCGCGGCCAAGCTCCGACAACCCTGGGTCACCAGGTATAAGCGTGGCTAGTCCTCAGAGGGTTCCGGGCAGGCGTTGGTATGTGGCCCTCGCGGGGGCAGTTTGTGGGGTGTTTACATTGGTGTTGGTCCTCGTTTCATCAAAGCCATCCCTGCCTCTGCGCACGACCTATGTGAAATATGGATGCATTCCCGACGATCCTTCGGAGCGCGAATGGGATCAATATCTTGGTCTGTCGACCTGCAAATGAGCAGCATGCCGATGCTAGCTCAGCCCAGGCTTGGCCCGGGTCTCGATAAATCGGCCTTACCCTGAACGATGTCGCCGGGCGATGCGCCGCATCTGTCTGTTGATTACCGGTCGGCTGGCAACGCTGGTGCCCAAGCCAGCAGCAACTGACTTGGCAAGGTCCTCGTGGAACCTGATTCGGAAATTGAGAGTGATGCGTCTGTTACCGCCAACGTACGACCAGGAATGCTGCGCCGGCGGCCAGTCGGACGCGCTTCGTCACAATCCGTTAGGGCATCCAACCTGCTCGACATTCATTGCCTCACGACTGGGGGATGAGCAGATCCAAAAGATGAAGTCCGCACGTTGTGCCGGGAAAAATATCAGGCTGTAGCGCGCATATCGTACACTGTGCTCCCGTTAACGAGCTGATGCGTATTGAGCATCAAGAGACTTGGGTTCGTACGATATATGCGGGTTTAGAATTCCTGCAGGATCGAGAGCAGCGCGGATGCGGTTCATCGCTGCGATTTCGGCGGTGGACCGTGATCGCCAAAGATGAGCGGCCTTCTCCCGGCCAATTCCATGTTCGGCAGAAATCGAAGACGGTTCGTAGTTCGCCAGGGGATCATAGACGCATTCCTCGATAAGGCGTGTCGCGCCGGACGACCCGTCGTGCCCGATCATGAAATGAATGTTGCCGTCCGCGAGATGCCCAAAATAGTAGGCGACGGCGTCTGATAATCGGGCTTTCAGGCGCGCGTCGACGTCCGCGATGTAAGCGGCATACTTATGTGGCCGCATGCTGACGTCAAAGGAAAGCACATGTTCATGGGCTCGCTCGATGACATCGGACCCATCACGGATGGACCAGAGACGGCTCTCCTGGACAGGTGTCGTCGCCAGCGCGCTATCGATAACGTCGTCGATTCCCTCCAAAGCTCCGACCAAACTCTCGACTGCTTGTTCGCCACTATCCATGCCCTCGACCTGGGCGAGAAGATAAACGGGATGGCCAGGTGCAAGCGGAGGTGTTCCTTCCGACAGTGCAGTGCTCACTTTCTCGAAGTATCGGTTCCACATGATCTCCAAGGCCAGCAAAGAATGGCCGCAGGCTCTTTCTAACGCTTCCATCACTGTGAGAGCGCTGTTGAGGTGGTTGAGCGCCAACAGAACACTCGCCGTGCCGGCTGGGCGTCGGCTGAACTTCAGCAACGCTTTGGTCACTATACCCAGCGTTCCCTCGGAGCCGATGAATATCTGCTTCAGGTCGTAACCCGCGTTGTTCTTAGGTAAACCCCTCAGATCGGTAAGGATCGACCCATCGGAAAGGACCACCTCAAGCCCGACAACGTTGGATCGTGTCATACCGAAGCGGATGACGGAATTCCCGCCCGCGTTCGTGGCGATGTTTCCACCTATGGTGCAGCTGCCCCGAGCGCCGAGATCAACCCCATAACGTAGATCGTGGTCCGCAGCGAAATTATGGACCGCCTCCAACTTCGTTCCGGCCCCTA
The DNA here is from genome assembly GCF_000503155.1 of Mesorhizobium sp. LSJC285A00. NCBI lineage: Bacteria > Pseudomonadati > Pseudomonadota > Alphaproteobacteria > Hyphomicrobiales > Phyllobacteriaceae > Mesorhizobium > Mesorhizobium sp. LSJC285A00. Next base: position 69,168 of record NZ_AYVK01000020.1, on the reverse strand, counting down.
CGACAAGCAGGCGCGTGCTCGGGTCGAAGCTCTCGATCTTATTTAGCCTTTCGGTGGAAATTCCGAAGTAGTGCGATGGGGTGTGGGTACCATGCACGAGCCCGGTTAGCCCACCCAGCGTAACAACTGGCGCCTGTTGCCCATGAAAGAGCTTCAGGCACTCCGCCATTGCCTTGGTGGTCCCGGGTCTGACGACAAGCGCCGGGCCACCTGGCGGCCCGGCAATGACATTCGACTCGCCCACGACCTGCCGAAGTCCAGCCTTAAGGGTCTCGTTGTTCATGACACGACTGCGCCTGAAAACATTGCCGCGTCATTGTCTATCTGGAGCAGGGTCGGTCTGTTTCTCTTGAAAGCTTCCTTGAGCTCACGGCTGAGCTGTTCGAGCGATTCAATTTGAACGGCATGGCATCCGAAGCCCGTCGCAATCATCTGGAAGTCGGGCGTGTAGAGGTCCACGCCCACCGTGGGGATGTCCGACGCAATCATTGCATCTCGGATTTCGCCATATGCCCGGTTGTTCCAGAGAATGATCGGAAGGCTGACTTCATTTTCAACTGCCGAGGTGAGTTCCTCGATCGTGTAGAGGAAGCTGCCGTCGCCGACGATCGCGACCACCTGACGATCCGGGCAGCCGATCTTCGCTCCGATGGCGGCGGGGAGGGCGCTTCCGAGCGTGCCGTAGCCGTTCGGGAACAGCCATGTGCCGGGCTCTTTCGAGGGGAAGAAGTGATTGCCTGTGTATGCAAGTTGAGTGGAGTCGGCGCAGATGACGGCATTCGGATCAAGCGCTGCCGCGATGGCCCTCAAGATCGCCTTGTGCTTGTGGGACTCCGCGGACCAACCGGAGTCTTTTTCCACTACCGACCTAATATCGGCGACTCGTCGCTGAGCGATTTCACTCTGATCCGCGTCGGCACCGCCGCACCCTTCGATTATCGCCTGGAGCGCGACCTTCGCATCGGAGAGCATAGCGATGCGCGGGAGATAGTTCATGGTCAACTGTCGCGGATCGATGTCGATCCTGATCAACGCACCATTTATCCGGTAGCTCTTGCAGGTGTAGAGCAGGTCAGTCTCACTGAGTTCCGTTCCGACTGCCAGCACTACGTCGGCATCCTCGATCGCGCGGTGCATCGGAGGAAAAGGAAGAATTGAGCCAAGGGAAAGGGGATGGGTTTCCGGCAGGATTCCCTTACCGGTATTCGTCGTCACCACGGGGATGCCAAGTTGGTCCGCGAGCGCCAGGACTTCTCGGTTCGCGCTGCGAGCTCCTCCGCCGACGATCATGATGGGACGCTTGGCGCCCATTAGCATTGAGGAGACTCGGCTGATCACATCCGGGTGCGGCCCGGGTCTATACAGTTGGAGCGCTTGCTCGCCAGGAACCGCCACCTTCGAACTGAGGAGGTCTCTCGGAACTTCGATCAGGGCCGGCCGCGGACGCGACACCTCCATTGACGACATGGCCCGGTGGAAAACCTCCTCGATGTTTGAAGGCTCCAGCAAGGTATGGGTGAAAGCAGCAATCTGCTCCTGGACAGCGGACTGCGATTTGGTCTCGTGCAGGGCGCCGCGGCCCACTCCGATTTCTCCGCGCAAGTTGTTCGCGGCGATCACGAACACCGGAATGGAGTCCGAATGGGCTTCAGCAATACCTGTGGCAGCGTTGAGCACACCGGGTCCGGTGATGAGCATGCACGCGGCCGGTCGGCCGGTCGCGAAGGCGTAGCCGTATGCCATGAACGCTCCGCCCTGCTCGTGCCGAGGCGTCACGTGCCTGATCCGCCGTTCGGGAAGGGATTTATAGAAGTCGACGGTGTGCACCCCGGGGATGGAGAAGATCGTGTCGATCCCATGGGATTCCATGAGACGAAGAATGGCGTCCGCCACCGTCGTCTCGCCGATTTGCTTTTCGCCACCCATATCAGGCCTCCCCGCCTTTGGTCAGAACCATGACGGCCCTGGCAATCTTGCGCGCGGAGTTGACGAGGTCGGCCGTCCCGACATGTTCCTCAGGTGTATGCGCCCACTTCTCGTCACCAGGACCGAGGCCGATCGTGGGGATGCCGGCGGCGTTCATGAACGTGCCGTTCACGCCGAAACGCCAGGCGGAGATGGACGGGGCGGTGTCGTCGACGTCGAGTGCGGCGACGATGGCAGCCTGAGCCACCAGGCTGGTTTGTGGGGTGAACATCAACGGGTAATGGTTGGTGACTTCGGCGGTCCACTTGACCCCCTCGGTTTCTCCGTATGCGGACTTTAGGATTTGACGGATTTCCGACAGGCAGCTCTCTTCATCCTCTCCCCTGATGTAGCGACGGTCGACCCTCATCTTCACGAGGTCCGGTACGACGGCGGTGCCATTGTCCGGGAAGGAATGCATGCCGGTCACGACGACCGTGGCAGGGCCAAGGAGCTCGTCTTCGGGCAGCGTAGACGAGTATTGCTCCAAGGCACTGATGAACGCCGTCGATAGATAGATCGCATTGATGCCATTCGACGGCTCCGACGCATGGGAGGTTCGCCCATGGAAACAGACCTCGAACTCCAGCTTGCCGCGGTGACCGAGATAGACTTGCCCCCTCGTCGATTCCACGGAGATTCCGTAGTCCGCGCGAATGCCTCCTTCAATAACCGACTTCACACCCTTGGGAGAGTCGGTCTCTTCCTCGACGTCGGCGACAACGATGACATCGCCGCCCGGCTTCAGCCCGCTGCGCTTCAGGGCACCCACCGCATAGACGGCCGAGATGACGTTGCACTTCATGTCACACGATCCACGGCCGAAAATGGCCTGACCGCTTTCGCCCCAACGGACGGCGTGCACGAGCTCACCGGAGAACGGATTCTGCATAGCGCCAACCGGGACGTGATCGATGTGGCCGTTGATCATCACGGATGGGCCGGTCCCGTCACCGAAAACCGTCCCGATGACATTTCCGTTCGCATCGATTTTTACGTCGTCAAAGGAAAGCTCGATCATCTTTTCGGCGACGAATTTCGCGACATCCGCCTCCTGGCCGGTGAGGCTCTCGATCCGTACCACCTCCTGGCAAGCCGCGATAAGCGCAGGAGCGTCGATCGCTTCGTCAATGGCCGCACCAACTGAATTTCTGAGCATGATGAAGTACTCTTCTGTCTACTGTCGACATTTTCGGCCTTTAGGAACGGCCTCATGTCGGGATTGATGGGAAATTTGGTGCTGAGCTCGTGATGCTGCCGTGCGGCCGCGTTGAACTATTTCGTGGAAGCAAAGGCGTCCAGTGATGTCATTATGTGCTCAGCGAGCGCTGCGGCGGCCTTGTCTGGATCGCCGCTTTCTATCGCTTGCACGAGAGGCTCATGCTCCTGCGCCACGTCCATGAGGCTCTTGTAACCTGCATTGTCGATCGTAAGCGCGAGGCGAAGATGGTCGAACAGAAGCCCGGCGACCTTTTCGATGTACGGGTTCTTGGCCATCCGCCAGAGAGCTTCGTGGAATTCAAGTTCTGCGTCGACCAAGCCAGGCAAATCGCCATTCTTCGCAAAATTCGACATCGTTTTGATGAGCTTGCGCAGCTTCTTGACGTCTTCGGCGGTATGGCGCTCGGCCACCGCCCTGATCGCCAACGCCTCGATGGCATTCCTCACGACATACAATTCGCGGATTTTTTCCGCACTCATCTGGATAACCGAGGTGCCGTAATGGGTGCGGCTCTCAAGAAGTCCGGCTTCGGTCAGACGGTTGACGGCTTCGCGGATCGGCGCGCGGCTGATGCCGAGAGATTTGGCGATGGTCGCTTCGACGATGCGCTCCCCCTGGGCGATCTGTCCTGAAAGAAGTTTGGCGCGGAGGTCGAAGTACACCTGATCGGCAACCGAATTACGCTGGATCACCAAACCGTTGGTTTCATCTTGTTTCACGACACCCATGGTGGGCCTCTCTTCATGGTTGGCGCAGCCTACCGGATTCGGTCCAGCATCAGCGCAGGCAACTTAGCGGAACTTGCGGAAAAAGAATACGAAACCGTGCAACAGTACGGGTTCGCTCCGTTTTCCAGTGTGGAGAACCTCCCCGGCTCTTCGCCAGGGAGGGTGGACGGATTACGCGGCAGACTTCACAGACTTGCGCAGTGAAGAGCCAGCGCGGTCGAGAGTATCAACGATCTGGTCTGCCTCCGCTTCGGTAAGCACCAGTGGAGGAAAGAACTTCAGACCGGGCGGATCGATCTCCGCGACGCTGTGGCATAAAACGCCATCGGCGAGAATTTTCCTGTAGAGTTCACGCCCCAGATCCCGGTTGGCAACTTGAACCGAGACGGCGAGCCCGAAGGATGTAACGCCCTTGAGAACGTCGGAGTGTTTCGAGCAGAGCGCTTGGAAGGCGTTGTGGAGGTACGCTCCAACTTTGCGGACGTTCTCCAACAAAGCCGGACTGGAGGCGACGTCAAGCACCTTCGCCGCGACAACACAGCTGATCTCGTTGCCGCCGAGGCTGGAGATATACGCGAACCGATGCTGATTCATGCAGTGCTCGTAGATCTCCGCCCGCATCAATACGGCACTCGCTGGGTACAGGCCGCCCGACAAGCCCTTCCCGGTGATCATCATGTCCAGATCGATGTCATACTGCTCCGAAGCCCACAGTGTCCCCGATCGACCCAGACCTGCGCGTGTTTCGTCCACGATGAACAGGACCCCGCGCTCTTTGCAAAGGCGGGAAGCCTGGGTGAAGAAGTCGTTGGAAGCCGCCTCGAAGGTCTCGTAGTCCATCGGCTCGATGATGAAGGCCGCGATCTCGGAGGTAAGAAGACGGTCGAGTTCCTCGAGATCGCCGAACCGCTCGAGAAAGTTCGAGTGCGAAGGGAGATTATAGTGGTCGATGATCCCTTCTTCGGGCGAGCCCGTGACGATAGCCGCAAATCCTGTATGGCCGTGATATCCATGCCTGTAGGCAAGCATCTTCTGGCGCTTGGTGACGCGGAACGCGAACATTGTCGCCAGATCAACTGAAAGAGTGGAGCAAAGAGTAATCACGCTCCGATTCAGATGGGCCTTGGGCGCGAGCGCCGCCAGCTTGTCCTGGAGTTCCAAATATTTGGCATTGGGTACCGACCAAAGTCCGGTGTCCCGGCCGTCGTCGAGCGCCTGCCGCAGCACAGCCAAGATCTCCGGATGGCGATGTCCCAACGCGTGCACGCCGCCACCGGTGCCGCAGTCGATCAGGCGCCGCTTGCCCTCGATGTCCCACATGTAAACGCCTTCGCGTTTGCCGATGACGAACTCAGCGCCTTTCGCCTTCTGCCGCTCAGCATTTGACCGCCAGGATCGCTCGATGAAGGCGTCGAAAATTTCGGCACTTGTGTGAAGTGCCTTCTGGTTTTCGGTTGTCATTTTTACGATTCCATTCTCGCAGTCACTGCGCATCCAAAGCGAAGTGCCAAACCTTCGAGACGATCTTCCATCCGCCGGCGGTTTTGGCGCAGGTCAGTTCGTCCACGAAGTTCTTCGGAATGAAAATCTCCTTGACCCGAAGATGGGCTGTCGTGGGGCTGGCGATCTCGATCGAAACGACCTCGTCTCTCCTTGGATCGTTGCGGGAAGCCGGTGAAACACGGCCCCGCACGATCTCGAGGTACTTGTCGACCACCATGATTACGGGTTCAGCTTCCGTGAAGCAGTAGAGCATCGCCGCGGGATGAAACACCTCAGCGAAGAGGTCCGCCTTCCCGAAATACAGCGCGTCGAAATACTTGTTTGCGAGCTCGCGCAACGCGGCTTGGCCTGACATGATGTCCTCCCTTAGGTTTGTTCTGTTCCGGCCGATCAAGCCTGTTTCGTAGTGCGGTTCTGGTGGGCTACCGCCGCCAGGCACGTGAGCTCGAACATCAGGTTCGCGGCGTTGATGCAGGTGATCCCGGTCGGATCGAGCGATGGCACGACCTCGCAGATGTCACCGCCGATCAAATCGATGCCATTGAGCGACCGCAGGATCATTTGGGCATCCCGCATCACGATGCCGCCTGGTTCTGGGACACCCGTGCCGGGTGCGTCCTTCGGGTCCAGGCCGTCGATGTCGATCGAGAAGTAAGTCCGGCCGGCGCCGATTACGCGTTTGATCTCCTCGATGACCGCTGCGCGGCCCATCGTCTCGAACTCGTCCATCGTGATCATTCGGATGCCGACCTGACCGCCATAGACGATGTCGTCGTCGCCATAGCGGGTGCCCCTCAGACCGACCTGGACGATCCGCTTGGGATCGAGGAGGCCTTCTTCCACGGCACGGCGCACGAAGGTGGCGTGGTTGTACTTCGTGCCCATGAACTCATCGAAGGTATCGGAATGCGAGTCGATCTGGATCAGGCCAACCGGGCCGTCCTTCGCGATCGCCCTGAGAATTGGAAGCGGGACCGTGTGGTCTCCGCCCACTGAGATGGGAACGGCCCCGGCTTCGTGGACGCTTTTGAAGAAATCCTCGATGCGCTCGACGCTCTTCTCGACGCTGAGGGGATGGGTCGGCGCGTCGCCGATATCGGCGATGTTTGCTATGCGGTATGGCGCGACGCCGGTGGTCGGGTTGACCTGTCGGATCAGGCGGGAGGCTTCGCGAACGCCCGCCGGTCCCTGTCTCGCACCGGACCGGTACGTCGCACCGAGATCCAGTGGAACGCCGACCAGAGCGATGTCGATAGAGGACGAAATCTCGGATCGTGCGGCGCGCATGAACGTCGCGATCTCGGCGTATCTGGGGGTAATAGATGAATCCATTGGATTGAATTCGTTGTTCGACATTTCATTCCTTTCTTGTCGACCACTGCGGTCTAATGGCTGCGAAATTCGGGACAGGCCTCTTCAATGCCTCAACAGGTGGAGCATGTGCTTGCGGTAGCGGGTGAATTCCTCGCTCGCGACGACGTCGGCGACGCGCGGCCTCGGCACTTCGATCCTGAAGTCTTCGATGATCCTGCCGGGGCGTGCGCTCATGACCAGCACGCGATCCGCGAGGTAGACGGCTTCCTCGATATCATGCGTCACGAAGATCACGGTGGTCCGCTTGCGAGACCAGACGTCGAGCAGCAGTTCCTGCATCCGCGAGCGCGTCTGAGCGTCGAGCGCGCCGAACGGCTCATCCATCAACAAAACGCTAGGTTCCATCGCCAGGGCGCGGGCGATCGCCACGCGTTGCTTCATGCCGCCCGACAGGACTTTCGGAAACTGGTCGGCATATTCCTTGAGGCCCACGATCTCAATGAGTTCATTGGCGATTTGGGAGACCTTGACCTTCGGCCAGCGGTTCAGTTTGGGGCCGAACTCGATGTTCTGCCTCACTGTAAGCCATGGATAGAGCGAATAGTTCTGGAAGACCATTCCGCGATCAGGTCCTGGTCGGGCAACCGATCGTCCATCGACCTTGATGGACCCGGTCGAAGCTCCCACCAGCCCGCCCATGACATTGAGCAAAGTGGATTTTCCGCATCCGGATGGCCCGAGAAGGCAGACGAACTCGCCTTGCTCGATTTCCAGATGGGTATTCGTCAGCGCTATCTGCGGAGCTTCCCGATGCCGGGCGAATTCCACGCTGACGTTGTTGACAAGAACGCGTGTCATGGTGGTCCTCAGTACATGTAGGGGAAGAACTTGCGGTGCGCATAGCGGAATGCGAGGTCGGTCAAGACCCCCAGAATGCCGACGGCCACGATGCCGGCGATGACCTGGTCCGTCAGAAGAAAACGCTGGGATTGCAGGATGGCGATCCCCATTCCCTTGTCTGCTCCGACGAGCTCTGCGACGATGACATAGGTCCAGGCGATGCCCGCCGTAATGCGGAGCGCGTCCACAGTTGCCGGGATGCAGGCTGGCAGCAGAACCTTGAAGAACACCTGTCGCGAGCTCGCTCCAAGCGAGTAGGCACTGTTCATCAGGTCACTGGAAACGCCTTCCGAAATGCTGGCGATGAACAGGACTAGCGGGAAGAACGTGCCCATGAAGACGATCGAGATTTTCTGCGATTCGTTGATCCCGAGCCAGATAATCATCAGCGGCACGAAGGCGGTTGCAGGCAGATAGCGCGCGGTGCTGAGCAACGGCTCGAGAAGGGAACGGAAGAACGGGAAGTTCCCGATGAGGATGCCGATCGGCACAGCCACTGCTGCAGCGAGAAGGAACCCGCCGAATACACGGTAAGCGCTCGCCCAGACATCCGCCAAATAGCCGCCGTTTACGACCATGGTGGCCAGACGACTGGCGACTGCGATGGGGCTGGGAAGGAAGAAGGGTTGAATACAACCGGCCTCGGTGACAAGCAACCACAGCAGAAAAAAGGCCAGTACGCCGACGACGGAAATCGTCATCCGCTCGCTTGCAGGCAGGATTGCCCTGGGTCTCAAATATGTCTGGACCTTGATCAGGAAGCTTGGGCGTCTCCGAGAGACGCCCGCCGTTTTGAGTTCGCTGTTCATTGGAAGCACTTGCAAAGTCCGCATGGTCCCACCAGGCTCACTTTGCCAGTTCGCCGGCCATGCCGACGACCTTTGCCGCGTCCGGCGTCGAGCGCAGCACGCCGATCTTGTGATAGAATTCACCGGCCTGCGACACGAGTGCAAAGGCCGGGCTGCGATCACCGGAGAAGAACGCCGCGTTGTCCTGTTTGCTAAAGAAGCGAACGTCCTTCAGCGTCCCCTCGAGTGTCTCGGTGCTCATCTTCAGATTGCGAGCGATGATCTCATGCGCTTCCGCCGGGTTCTTTCCCATGAAAGCAATGCCTTCGAAGTAGGCGCCGACGAAAGCCTTCATCTCCGTCTTGTGCTCGTTGGCATAGTCTGGCTTCGCGGCGAGCGCATCGACGATTAGGCCGGGCATCGAGCTGGTGTCGGCCAGAATTTTGCCGAACTTGGTGGCTGCGGCTTTGGAAAGCCAGGGTTGCCACGTCACGGCTGCATCGACGCTACCGGCAACGAAGGCTGCGCCGGCGTCACCGGACTTCATGTCGATGATTTGGACGTCTTCGAGCGTCAATCCGGCCTTGTCGAGGGCCTGCGCCAGAAGGAACTGGGAGACCGAGCCTTTCTGAACACCGACGGATTTTCCCTTCAGGTCCGCGACGGTAGCGATCTCTTTCTTCGCCACGATTCCGTCGCCGCCGGCCGACTCGTCAAGCGCGGTCAGCACCTTCAGGTCGGCTCCATTTCCCGAAAACAGCGCGAAGTTGTCCATCGTCGAGGCGACGATGTTGATCTGACCGCCCTGCATTGCGGCGATGGCGTCGGATGATGCCTCGATGATCTGCAGGTTTACGTCAAGTCCTGCCTTTTCGAAGAAGCCCTTTTCCTTGGCGATGTAGAGCGCGCCGTAACCGATCCAGGTCGAGTGCGCGACCGAAATTTTTTCCGCCGCATCAGCGGCGTTCCAGCTTGCAGACAGGGCGATTACGCCCGCGAGAGCGAGTCCCTTAAGCAGTTTCATTAACGTTCCCCATCGTTGTTTTTTGACGACTGTCTTCTGTCGACAATATTTCGTCTCACATAAGTCCGATCTAGTCAATGCGAAATGGTCCTCTCGCGATAACTGTGATTTATGGGCTGGCATCACCCCATGAAGTCGTGCGGGACTATCCTGAAACGGCGGAGGCACGGTGGAAAGGCGGAATATGCGCGTAGAAATCCCACCCCTGGACAAGGTCGATATCCGGCTCCTTCGGGTCTTTAAGGCGGTGACCGAATGCAACGGTTTCGCGGCCGCAGAGGAAACGCTAGGTCTGGGTCGATCAACGATCTCAATCCACATAGCAGACTTGGAGACGCGCTTTGGCCTGAAGCTTTGTGTTCGCGGTCCTAGCGGGTTCTCGCTGACGCCACAGGGACAGGTTGTGTATGAGGCCACCCTGCGGCTCTTTAGCGAGATCAACAGTTTCAGAACAACGGTTGCCGGCTCCAAGGGGCAACTCATGGGCGAACTGACGATATGGCAGATGGAGAACATCGCCAGCGATCGGCTGAACCCCTTGGTTGGTGCGCTTCGGCGATTTCGAGAGCGTTCGAATGGCGTTGAGATAACCATGAATGTTGTGCCGTCCAACGATGTCGAGCGGGGTGTCTATGACGGTCGTTGCGATCTTGGTCTTACCGGAAGCCGAAGCCCGCTGAATGGCTTGAAGTATGAGCAGGCCTACTCCGAAAGAATATCGCTTTACTGTGGTTCGAAGCATCCACTTTTCGATCGTTCGGCAAGTGCGCTTAGCGATGATGACCTTCGTCAAGTCGATTTCGTCCGGCGAGGGTTTGTAACGCGGCAACAGGAAATGGTTGAAACCAATTGGAACTCAACCGTCGTTTCGATGCACGTCGAAGCGACCCTCGAATTCATCTTGACGGGTCTCCATATCGGCTATCTTCCGGATCAGTACTCTGCGGCATGGGTTGACCTGGGCATACTGCGAAAGATCAATCCGGAACGATTCAGCGTGGATTGGCCGGTGTACATCGTGTCTCGGGAGAGCAACGCTCCCTCCGTCCTCGTCTCGACGTTTCGAGATGATCTCCTCAGCGAGTCGCGGCACCTGGCAAACCAGGAGGCGAATTGAACCACGTCAGAAGAGGGTTTTGGCGATCAGCGCCAGCACTCTTTCTCCCTCCCTGAATTGCTCCTTGTCGATAAACTCGTCGACCTGATGAGCCTGTGATATGCTCCCTGGCCCAAAGACCACTGTGGAAAGCCCCGCGGCCTGGAAGAAGCCGGCCTCGGTTGCATATGACACGCCCTTCACATCCGGCGAGGAACTGAAGCGGCTGACGAGCTGTTCCGCAACACTGGAGGCCTCTCTGACAAGTGGCGGAATATCGAAACGCTCCGTGATCTTGATCTCACAACCGGGAGCAGTCGCGCACAGCCCAGGAAGCACAACATCGCGCGCAAGGTTTGAAATCCGGGCAAGGATAGTTGCAGCCTGGCCCTGCTCCACTGTTCGGGCCTCCATCTGGAAGCTGCACCGCGCTGGGATGACGTTTCCAGCGGTGCCTCCTTCGATGACTCCGACAGTGACAGTGGGATGCGGCACGTCGTAGAGCTCGGCATTCGGTGACGGCTGCTTCTCAAGCTCCCTGGCAATCTCCTCCACCTCGCAAACCAGGCGGGCGGCCGCGTGAATGGCATTCGCGCCCAGATGCGGAAGACTTGAGTGGGCCGCCTTGCCGAGAACCTCGATCGTCCAATCGAGCGCGCCTTTGTGCGCGCCTACAACCTGCATTTCGGTGGGTTCGCCGACGAGGACCGCGAGAGGCTTCGGAACCGACTTGGCGATATGGCGCACGATCGGTTTTACACCTTCACAGGAGATTTCTTCGTCATAAGAAAACGCAAGGTGGAGCGGCTTGGTGAGCTCGGCAATGGGAATGGTCGCGGCAAGCGAGAGGGCAAGGGCGAGGAAGCCTTTCATGTCCACCGCACCACGCCCGTAGAGGCGTTTATCCGCCTGCCGCAACGCGAATGGGTCGGAAGTCCAGGACCGGTTCCCTGCGGGAACAACGTCCATATGGCCAGACAGGACAATCCCGCCCGGAACCATTGGTCCAAACGTCATGAGCAGGCTGGTTCGGGTGCCGTCGGGCGAGGGGAACCTTTGGATGGCTGCCCCCAGGGATTTGGCGAACGTTTCGACATAGTCCGCGATGTCGTGGTTGGATTGACCCGATAGCGACTTAAATCCCACCAGCTTGGATAGGATCTCGATAGCGTCTGTGGAGGGCATCCTTCATTCGACCTTTGGTTCCAGTGGCTGCGACGGCGACTTAGCCCGAAGGATGAAGCCGCCGCCGCGTCCGCCGGCAAATGGGAGGATGCCGTTGGCCGCCGCGCCAACATTGTGCATTCCGCGGAGTATGAGAGGTGAGCCAGGGCAAGCCGATATGTCCTTGCAATACATCCAACCGCCGAGACGAACGTTTCCCAGACTTGGGCTCCCAGTAGACCCCAATCGGACGGCACATGATGTCAAACTTTCAAACAAGGGTTTGAGAGCCATATTGTCGACAGTGGACAATAGGTTCGCCATGCTAGATATCGGCGATGTGTGAGATGAGGTTTCAGATTGGACTGGGCTGGACAGATCGCGTCGGCGACGGTTTTGACCGTTGGGCTGGCACTTGCGACGCTTCCGGTAGGGCTCTTGCTTGGATTGGTGCTGGCCTTGGCATCAAGGTCGGAAAGTCTTTGCCTGCGGTCCGTTGCGGCGGTCTACTCAACAGTCTTCCGCGGCTTGCCGGAGCTTCTGACGCTGATCGTGATCTACTATGGAGCGCAGGAACTGCTCAATCAGTTCGCAGACGAAATCGGGATTGACGGCTTTGGCGAGATCAGCCCGTTTGCAGCGGGCGTATTCTCCCTGGCTCTCGTTTTCGGAGCCTTCTCCGCGGAAGTCTTCCGGTCTGCGCTGAACTCCATCGCCAGCGGCCAGGCCGAGGCCGCGCAGGTGATCGGCCTTAATCGCTTTCAGACATTCAAGGATGTCATCGCACCTCAGATGCTGCGGGCGGCGATGCCTGGCCTGTCGAATACGTGGATTGTATTGTTGAAAGATACGTCATTGGTCTCGATCATCGCGCTCAATGACCTCATGCGGACGACCAGCCTGGCGGTATCGAGCACCAAGCAACCGTTCGCGTTCTACGGGGCCGCCTGCATCATCTATCTCCTGTTGACCACGGTCTCGGAACGCACCGCAGGTGTACTCGAGGCACGGTTCTCTCGCGGATATGCCAGGAGCGCGTCTTGAATTTGTTCCTGCCCGATTTTGCCCCTCAGCTTCTGGCCGGTTTTGCCGTCACCCTGAAGATCGTGGCCGTGTCCGCCTTTCTGGGGTTCCTTGCGGCGATTCCGCTGACGATGGCGCTTCTCAGTGGTCGTGCATCCATCCGTCTCATAGCCAGTTCATACCTGCTCTTCTTCCGCGGTACGCCGCTGCTCGCACAGCTTTTCCTGGTCTACTATGGAAGCGGCCAGTTCCGCACAGCCCTGGACCATGTCGGCCTCTGGTGGCTCTTCGCAGACCCCTTCTTCTGCACGATCTTGACGTTTTCGCTGAACACCGCAGCCTATCAAGCCCAGATTTACCGCGGCGCCATCAACTTGGTCGCGCGCGGGCAAACCGAAGCGGCGCAGACCCTCGGTTTGTCCCCCTACAACACGTTTGTCGACATCTTGATTCCGCAAGCGATGGTCGTCGCGGTGAGACCGCTCGGCAATGAACTCGTTCTTCTTGTAAAGGCGAGCGCCGTCGCCTCCATCGTCGCCGTCTATGACCTGATGGGTTCCGCCAGATTGGTCTATGCGCGGAGCTTTGAACTAAGCCCATATCTTTGGGCGGGGCTTATCTACATCTGCTGCGTTGAGGTGCTCAGGTTGAGCTGGAATGTCCTCGATCGCCGGTTTCGGCGGCATCTGCCGAACAGCCATTGACAGATATCTTCGCATCGATAGATTGCCGACTGTCGACAATGAAATTCAAACGATACCCCTCTGGGAGGAACCAATGAATTGGAAGCGTCTTACGACGGCAGCCGTCTTTGCGGCTGTATGTTCGGTCAACTCGGCTTACGCACAGCAAGACGTGAAAATCGGAACGGAGGGTGCCTTTCCTCCCTTCAATTTTGTCGACGCGAATGGCCAGCCGCAAGGGTTCGAAGTCGATCTCGGTTATGCGATCTGCAAGGCGGCCAAGCTCAATTGCACATTTACCGCCATCGCGTTCGACGGTCTTATTCCTGCACTCAAGGCAAAGAAGATCGATGCGATCATCGCCTCGATGAACATCACCGACGAACGCAAGAAAGTCATCACGTTCGTCGGGCCCTATTACGTCGATCCGCCTCGCTTCGTTGGCAAATCTGGATCGTCTGCCGATGTCACCCCGGCGGGGCTTAAGGGCAGAACCATCGGTGTAGCGTCGGGAACGATCAGCGAGAGTTACGTTCGCGACGTTGCAGGGACAACAGCAAAAATCACGAGCTATCCGAGCCTGGACAATGCTCTTCTTGACTTGTCGGCCGACCGCGTCGAACTCGTCCTTGATAACGCGATCGCCCTCTCCGAGGGATTTTTGAAGAAGCCTGAAGGAAAGGAGTTTGAGTTTATCGGACCGGCGCTGTCGGACACCAAGCATTTCGGCATCGGCCCAGGCATTGGAATTCGCCAGAACGATAAGGCTACGGCATCCGCGCTTGCTTCAGGCCTGAAGGCGGTACAGGACTCCGGCGAGTTCAAAACACTGAGCCAGAAGTATTTTGGCATGGATATCTCTCCGAAGAAGCCATGAGCATTCGGAGCACGAGCATGGATTCCGAACGACACACAACCAATCCGGCGATCGATGTCGCCGGAGTGTCCAAGCGATTTGGCCAACACCCGGTTTTGACCGCAATCACCTTGCAGATGCCGGCCGGAAAACGGTTCGTCGTCTGCGGTCCGTCGGGATCGGGCAAGTCGACCCTTGTACGCTGCATCGTCGGTCTTGAGCGAAGATCCGCAGGCTCAATCAGGGTGGCCGGTCATGATCTCGATCCCGATTGTGCGAACGCAAGGCAACTCGCCGGCGACGTCGGAATGGTCTTCCAGCAATTCAATCTTTTCCCGCATCTGACCGTCATGGAAAACCTCATCCTGGCCCCGCGGCGCGTAAAGAAGATGACACGGGCTGCTGCGGAGGAAATTGCCATGGCGCAGCTGAGAAAGGTGCGCGTGGAGCAACTGAAGGACAAGTATCCGTCTCAGCTATCAGGAGGTCAGCAGCAACGCGTGGCAATCGCCCGTGCTTTGACGATGCAGCCCGCTGTCATGCTCTTCGACGAGCCGACCTCGGCGCTCGATCCGGAACTGGTGAACGAAGTGCTCGACGTCATGCTGGGTCTTGCCGACGAAGGGATGTCGATGATGATCGTCACGCATGAGATGCGGTTTGCGAGGCAGATCGCCGACCGGATCGTCTTCATGGATATGGGGGAGATCGTCGAGCTTACGCCGCCCGACTGCTTCTTCAACGCGTCTCAAAATTCCAGAGTGCGTTCTTTTGTGGAAGCCACGACAAGGGGATAGCCGCTGTACCTTCATGGTTGCCAATAAAAACCCAAATAGAATGGAACTCGTGACTGAACCCGATTCGGTCGTTGCTCGCACCAATAATTCATACGCATCCAGAGCTGCTTTGCGACATTCCCCGAGAAGGCGGGTTTCATCGCGCGTCATCTCCGTTTTTGGCATCGATTGGATCGCAGCTGGGATCGGTGGGACGTGCTCGTTGCGATCTGGCGGTGAGCCGAAAGCGATCTGGACCGTCTGCTGAAAACAGCCTGCGGTGTCGCCGAAGGTGAGCGTCAAGCCGCCGGCCAAGTGTGGGCTGGTAGCGAATGACGCCGCGGCGCCCGGCAGTCACTCTGCGACGTCACAATGCCGCCCTCGGCCGATGGAGCGAGCACGGCCAAAGCCAGGACCAGTCCCAGGCAAAGCCACCGGCATTATGAGGAGTTACATGACCAATTCCGACCTTGCATCCAAATTGAAAGACGACACTCTCCTGGTCAACAAGGCGCTTGTGGGCGGGCGCTGGGTGGGTGCCAGGGAAGGATCCGTCTTCGCCGTGACCGACCCCGCCACCGGCGAACACATACTGCCAGTCCCAGATATGGGCGAACTGGAGCTCCGGGAGGCAATCGATGCCGCGCACGAAGCACAGAAGAAGTGGGCGAAGCTGACCGGAAAGGAGCGAGCATCATACCTTCGAAAGCTGTATGATCTCGTCGTTCAAAATGTCGAAGATCTTGCGATCATTCTGACCCCGGAAATGGGCAAGCCCCTGCAAGAAGCCCGGACCGAAATTCTCTATGGGGCGTCCTACATCGAATGGTTCGCCGAGGAAGCAAAACGGATTTACGGCGATGTCATTCCCGGCCATCAGGCTGACAAGCGCATTTTCGTGCTGAAGAGTCCGGTTGGTGTGGTTGGAGCAATTACGCCCTGGAACTTTCCAAGCGCGATGCTCGCCCGGAAACTTGCGCCCGCTTTGGCGGTGGGATGTTCGGTGGTCGCCAAGCCGGCCGCGGCAGACACCATTGTCGGCGCTCGCCCTTGGGGTACTTGCGGAGAGGGCCGGTATCCCGGCGGGCGTGCTGAACATCGTCACATCCACCAACGCAGCAATGGTTGGTTCGGTGCTCTGCGCAAGCGACAAAGTTCGAAAGATCTCGTTTACAGGCTCGACGAATGTCGGACGGATCCTGATGAGGCAAGGTGCGGACCAGATCAAGAAGCTCAGCCTTGAGCTTGGCGGCAATGCACCGTTCATCGTTTTCAACGACGCCGATATCGACGCGGCCGTGGAAGGGGCGGTCGTTGCCAAATTCCGCAATGCGGGCCAGACCTGCGTCTGCGCAAACCGCATCTATGTGCAGTCGGGAGTCTACGAGGAGTTTGCGTCGAAACTCGCAGGCCGGGTGCGCAACCTGAAGGTCGGCAATGGCTTTGCTGAAGGGGCACAGATCGGCCCTCTGATCGATGAAAATGCAGTCAACAAGGTCAATGAGCATCTGCAGGATGCGCTGTCGCACGGCGCGCATATAGCGACAGGCGGGACAAGCGGTGAACAGGGCAAACAGTTTTTCTCGCCGACCGTACTCCTCGGTGTCACCTCCAAGATGAAGGTTGCGGCGGACGAAACCTTTGGTCCCCTTGCTCCGCTGTTCTCCTTCGAGACAGAGGAGGAGGTCGTGGCGATGGCAAACAAGACCGAGTTCGGTCTTGCCGGCTATTTCTACTCGCGAGATGTCGCTCGTATATTCCGCGTTGCCGAGGATCTTGAAACTGGGATGGTGGGTATCAACACAGGTCTGATCTCGACCGAGATCGCTCCGTTTGGCGGCGTGAAGCAATCGGGGATGGGACGGGAGGGCTCGAAATACGGAGCCGACGACTACATCAACATCAAATACATCTGCTTGAGTATTTCGTAGCCGATGATCGAGGCCTGGTAAGCGTGGCGGAATGGGTGCCATTTGCGGGAGTGTCCTCAATTCGGCTCTCGTCGCGGCAATGGCCATCGTGAAGGCTTTGACGTTCGCAATCATCAAACCTTGGTTTGGTGCAACATAATTTCGAATTTCCCCCGGTGATCTAAACAAGGCCAGGTGAGTCTCGGCCTCTCCTGCGCAGCGATGCGGCGAAGCCGGGCTTCCCGTAGACCAAAAGCTCAGGACGGGACGAGGGGGTGCTCGATCGGCTTCCAGCCGAACCGCCACCTTGGGTGATTTCGGCGCCTCGAATCTTTGAGGATCACCATAGCCGGCAGGCGCTCTTCGATGCGTCACCGATGGAGGTAAGAGAGCAGAAGCATGAACCAGGACATTGGCAGCTACTTCAATCGGTTCTCCGTCCCGTCCGAAGTCATTTCCTTCGTCTGCCGTCCGATAGGCCATTTCATCGACGGCAAGGAAGTTGATTCAGCCGCCGAAGTCATCGATGTCATCGAACCGTTCACTCGTCAAAGATTGACGGGAATGGCAAGCGGAAATGCTGAAGTTGTCGATCGCGCGGTGCGTTCGTCCCGCAAGGCTCTCAACGGCCATTGGGGCAGAATGCCGGCGCTGGAACGACAGAAGCTTATCCTGCGATTGGCTGAAGCGATCGACGCCGACGCAGATTTCCTGGCCCATCTGGAAACCATCGACGTTGGGAAAGCGATTTCCGACGCGAGGTCGATCGACGTTTTCGGCTCGATCGCAAATTTCGACTATTTTGCAGGCTGGACAAGCAAGCTGGATGGCAGGACAGCGAGCGCAGTCTCCCTACCTGGCGAGACGCTGACCTACACCATCAAGGAGCCGGTCGGGGTTGTGGCGGCAATCATCCCGTGGAATTTCCCACTGCAGATCCTCTCGTGGAAACTTGCGGCCGCGCTTGCTTGCGGATGCACGGTCGTCTGCAAACCGTCGGAGCTCACGCCTCTCTCGGCAATGAGGGTCGCCCAACTCGCGACCAAGGTTGGTTTTCCTGATGGCGTTATCAACGTCGTAAATGGCTTTGGGCATATCATCGGCCAGGCGTTGGCCGCCCACCCGGGTATCGACAAACTTTCGTTTACAGGTTCGACAGCCGTGGGAACGGCGGTTGGGAAAACCGCGCTCGATACGATGAAGCGCCTGACGCTTGAGCTCGGAGGTAAATCGCCTGTGATCGTGACGAGGCAGGCGAACCTGGATAACGCAGCGAACGCAATTTTGTCAGGAATATTCATGAATTCCGGCCAGGTCTGCGACGCGGGATCGCGCGTCTATGCCCATGCCAGCGTCCACGACGAATTGGTCGAGAAGCTGAAGGATGGTGCAGAGAGTTTGGTAATTGGTTCTGGTTTGGATCCGACCTCCAGGATCACCCCACTCGTCTCGGCGGCGCATCGGGGCCGCGTCCTGGAGCATATCAGGAGCGCACATTTGGAAGGCGCATTACTCGTTACAGGCGAAGGGCCAGGCGGAACGGGTCGCGAGGACGGCATTCTTCGTCCGACGATCTTCGCTGAATGCTCCGAAGGAATGGGAATTTTCCGCGAAGAAATCTTCGGCGCCGTTCTGGGCGTTGCACGATCTGAGACCCTTGATGAAGCGGTGGAAAGGGCCAATGCGAGCATCTACGGCCTGGCTGCCGCGGTCTATTCCGACAATGTCGACGAAACAGTGCAGCTGTCCCGGCGGCTCAAAGCCGGGAACATCTACATCAATGCAAATGGGCTGCTGGATCCCACAATGCCATTTGGTGACGTGGGAGCTTCGGGCTTCGGCAAGGACATGGGACCGGAACAACTCGACGGATTCCTGACAACAAAAAGCATCTACCTTCAACTCGGAAAGTGATGCGCAACATCTCACACAGCGCTTTCGGGAGGAGGCAACGATGGAAACATTGCGGCGAATTAACACTGATCAGGAGCTGCCACGGTTTTCGGAGCACACTCGGGCCATCGCCAGTGAAGGAGCGGCAGGCTGGGCGATCGCGGACTTGGCGGCGGATGCTGTAGATCGAAGAGAAGACGTCGTCAGCCTCTGCCTTGGGGATACCTCGTTCGACACGCCGACGAGGATATCCGAAGCTGCCATTCAAAGCATCCGAGGCGGTCGGACGCACTACGCTCCGGTTCCGGGCACGCCCGGCCTCCGTCGCAACATTGCGGCCGCGCAAAAGCGGTTCGATGGGTGTGATTGGAGTGCAGCTCAAGCCATTGTATTCGGTGGAGCACAAAATGCTCTTTTCGCCGCCCTGATGACCGTTGCCGGAGCTGGCGACGAGGTGCTTTGCCTTGAGCCTTGGTATGCCACATACGAAGCGGCAATACGCGCCGGTGGAGCAGTGGCCCGACCCGTCAAACTATCGCTGCAAAATGCGCGGCGGAAGGTGTCCGAGGATATTCTCCGTGCAGTGGTAGGAGATCGAACGCGGGCGATCTTGCTGAACTCCCCAAACAATCCCGGCGGATATGTGTTCGGCAAGCAGGATCTGGAAACCATTGCCACCTTTGCCGAGCGGCACAATCTATGGATCATCAGCGATGAGGTTTACCGCAGCACAGTCTTCGACGGCGAGTTCCTCTCAATAGCATCCATTCCCGGAATGAGAGAGCGGACGATAATTGTGAACAGCCTGTCGAAGTCTCATGCAATGNTCTCAATAGCATCCATTCCCGGAATGAGAGAGCGGACGATAATTGTGAACAGCCTGTCGAAGTCTCATGCAATGACCGGCTGGAGGCTGGGGTGGACGCTTGGGCCGGTCCCGGCATCAGGTCATTTGGAAAATCTTGCGCAATGCATGCTCTTCGGATCGCCGACCTTTATTCAGGATGCCGCAGCGGTGGCTCTCGATGAGGCGGGTGACGAGGAGATGCGGTTTTTCTCAAGCGAACTGAAGCGCAGACGCGATCTGATGTGCGCTAGCTTGTCCGAGATTCCCCAGCTGAAATTTGCGCGGCCGGGTGGCGGCATGTTCTGTTTCGTGGACGTCAGTGCGACGGGTTTACCCGGCACTGAGTTTGTCGAGCGTCTGTACTCCACGGAACGACTGGCAATCGTCCCGGGCATCGCGTTTGGGCCGGATATGAAAAACTTCATACGTATCTCGTTCTCGGGTGCCGACTCCGTGATCGAGAGCGGAATGGACCGGCTGAGACGATTTTGCGCGGGATTGTAGCAACGACGTGTCGAATTTGGTAACTGCTCGTACGCGAGCCGCTCGCCCCTGGTACTGGGCAAGCGATCTGCACCGGGCAAAAGGGGCAGGGGCTTGAGTACACAGGTTGCGGCGACGGCCAACTGTACGATCCGGAATTCGGGCCATGGGATGGATTCCTTGGTTTGGGAATGGGACTGCTCGCTCGCACCCTTGCCCTCGTCACGACAGTGCTAAGGCTGCGGCGGCAGTTAACGTTTCGACCTACTAGGCCTTCATACACGAGGAGCCATTGCGTCGCGCCGGTGGCCAGGAGGTTCGTGGACACGCCAAGCTGCGTGGGTAGTAAGATACTCGATGCCATCACTACGCGGGATTGACGGGTTGAGTGTTCCCGGACTGAAGTTTTTGGACAGGGTGGGTTGCCGAGCAACTCCCCATTGCGGCGCGAGACGATCCGATCGCCGCCAGCGACTTGGCAGATCAATTGATGAAAGCGGCCGAGAAGCGGCATCGTAGCGCCAGCTGGTTATGTACCATGAAAGCAGCAAAAAATGTGTTACGCGTTGTGATACCTATTGTGATATAAATCGGCTGTCGACGCTAGGAAAAACATAGTAAATACAATCGTGTAGAGCCGAAGCCGATCCAGCCAACGGTACCATCGAATTTCCCGCTAAAGTCTTGATTGCCGATCCCGGCGATCCACGGGAGATCAAGACCTGTATGGCGCTGTCGGCAGGGCAGGAAGACCCTGACTGCACACACACCGCGGTGCAGATACCCGCGCCGCATCTAAGGTTTCATCTTACTCCAGCGGTTCGTCGGTCGGCCGAGGCGTCGTGCCTGCCTGACGAGGACGGCCGGCATTGCGATTTGCAACGCGGCTGTCGAGCGGCGATCTGGACGCTTGCTGGGCGCCAGCGGTCTTGGGCGCCGTCGGCCTGGCACCGGAATCGCTGTCTTCAGCATCGCGAGGGGGATGTGGCAGGCCGGCGGCCTCAGGCGATCTGACCGAAGGTGTGGCGGCCGGGTTTGTCGATGCGGGTTTGTCCTTGGCCATTTTCAACTCTCGCCTTTTCAGCATGCAGACGGCCGGACAACAAAGTCGGGCCACTGGGGCAGAACGGTCAGCCGTGCGGGCGCATCACGACTTTGATGCAGCCGTCCTCCTTGTCGCGGAAGGTTTTGTAAAGCTCGGGCCCGGCCTCGAGGCCAGCCGGATGGGTGATCACGAATGACGGGTCGATATCGCCGTTCTGAACCTTCTGCAGCGATGTCGCGTTCATCCTGGATCGTCGGATCGGCCACCTGATCGCAACGTATGTCGCCTTTACCGTGCCATGTGAGGGCCTTCATGTGCTGTTCCTTGACGACAAGCTCTGCGAGCCCGAACTTGGCTTGATGTGAAATGTTCCCGCTTCGAACGAGCATCCGGCCTCAACCCTTGGCGGCCGAACCGGGTTCGGCCATGCCGCAATGCTGCTCGGCCAGGGTGCCGGCCGGCGTGCCATGCGCCGCTGCAACCTGCAGCTTGTTTTTCCAGCCGCTGATCGCCTGCTGCCACGACCGCATCCCTGATCGCTTCGCAGAGGTTTGGCGCAAGCGCAGGATCTGCTATCGCGCCAGAATCGCGGCGACAACGAACACGACGGCGGCAACGACGACAAGCGCGACAATGGCCAGCACCGGGCCGTTTTTACTCGGGGCCGGGGCGCGCTCGTCGTCCGGCCGCCGCATCGCATTGGCGAAGCTTGCTTGATTAGCGAAAGCCGGCGTGCCCGTCGCTGCGGGAACCGGCACGGCGCAGGTGTCTGCTGCTTCGGCATCGGTTTCCATAGGCGCCGCCGCCGGGTCGAATCCCGGCGTCTTGTCCTCTGTCACCCCAGACTGGATATCGCCTCTGTCTTCGGCCGGGTTACGTTCGACGTTCATGATGATGCTCCTGCCGCTGGCCCGGGCTTCCCCAACCGCGAGCGGATCAGGATGTTCCATCGGGCGGAATCGCCGACAACGAGGAGCAAATTCAGATAGCCTTCAAACAGATGTCCCTGGTGGCAACGCGGCCTTGCAACCGGTCAGCACCGGATGGTGGTTTCGTTGTAGTCGGCCATGGTCGGCAACGCGGCAGATTCGGCAAAGTTCCAGTCTGGCTCGCAATGCCCGCTTACGCACACCGCCGCTCGTTGACCTTGAGCTGGCTCGTTCCAGCCACTCCAACCCAAATTGCCAGTCCGGCTCCCGGCGGCGCGCTGTTTGGATTCCGTGGGAACATCAACAGCGCCAGCGAGTTCGGTATGTGCAGCGAGTTCCCTGTTCGCCGCATGGCCGACTGCCGGAGCTCTTGACTGCCCGCGTCTTCGCTCCTGGAGCGCGGGCCACTCCTCTTAGCCCAAGGTTGCGATCATGAGCAGAAACATTCCGGAAAAGCGGGCCAGGCAGGGTGGCTTGGGGCGACCGGTCCTTGGCGTGCTCTTGGCAGGCCTTGTCTTGGCGCTCGTTGCCTGGGGGATCGCTGAAATCTATGGCGAGCAGGCTAAGACACCGGCGACACAACAAAACAGCCGGGTTCCATCGCCAGATACTTACAGCCCAAATCCTGGCCAAACGGACCCTGCAAACTCCAAGGCCGACGATGTGAATGGCGAACCGGTGGACCGAAATCCCAAGCTCGACAAGGATCCCACGCCGCGATCAAGCACTGGCGGGGATCAGCCAGGAACGCCGCCAACTCAACCTGCTTCGCCATAGCGTCCGCACTAGTTGATAAACACAATTCAAACAGATGCGGAAATGTGGAGCGGCGTTTTCAGCCAATTTCAAGAGCCGGGTCTGTCAATAATCGCCGGCGCTCTCTGATAGCTGGGGAGCCACGAAAACCTCCGCTGATTCTTACCGCTTGCTGGATGGCACTGGCGGCTCCAGACCGACTCCGCGCTGTGTCACGCCGGCAGACCTTTGCACCTCTGGGGCGCTTTTGAACTTGCAAGTCGATGGAATCGGGCAAGCTGGGTGTAGATGATGCAGTCGTCATCTTATCGAGGTCCGGCAGCAACACCATCTTTGCGTAGCGTGGAGGAACCAGATGGCTTCCGAAAACAGCGAACATCCCGCACACAAATAAAGCGAGAAGCAGGGCCGTAAGCACATCTGTGAAAATCTCGACAAATCTCATGTGCTCGCTCCGCGCGTAAGGATCCCGCCGCGCTCTCGACAGTAAGAGCGGCGGGATCCTCAACCGGCGATGAAGGGACTTTGATCGACGGTCTTCTCCTAATGTGGCTTCCGGTTGCGTGTTCCCTGGTTCGGACCTTATCCACCGACTATGGGACTAAGGTCCCGAACCTAAATGGAACCAATGGGGAAGAGCGGAATCCATGTGCCTTTAAGAGGCTTCAACCAGAGGGCACGACGGCTGATCGTCAGCCTCCCGCAAGAGACAGTCCACGGGCGCGCTCGCGCAGCAACGCAAGCAGTTCGTCGCGCCGTGGCTCCGGCGTGTCGACGGGTAACACCAAACACAAGGTCCTTTTGATGACGCCGTGGCCGTCACGGATGGGCGCCGCCATGCACCAGGTGAAACGGTCGGCCAGGGCTGTGGTCTCGCTGAAACCCTGCCGGTGGGCCAAGGCAACATCGGCAAAGAATTCGGCTGGTGCAATGATGCGGCCGTCGGGAAGCTTGTAGTCGCCAGATGGGATGAAATCCCTCAACTCTTGCTCGTTCATATGGCCGAGGAGCAGCCGTCCGGATGCCGTCCATGGGATCGGCACCTCAACCCCGACATCGCTTGAGATCCGGAACGGGCCTGGGGAATCTCGGCAGTCCAGGACGACGTATTTGTTGCCACGCAGGCCGCATAGCTGGACCGTCTCGCCTGTCTCGGCGGCCAACTTATCCAAGGTCTCGATGATGCGACGGTAATGGGCGTTGTGATGTGAGTAGGCCCAGCCGAACAGATGCATGGCGCGTCCGAAATAGACGTAACCTTCACCGCCGACGTTTTCGAGCATTTCGGCGTCGAGCAGGCTGTTGACGATCTCGTAGGTGGTCGAACGCGGCGCGCCGATCATTTTGGCAATGTCGCCGACGCGCATTGGCGCGCGGTGCCGCAGCAACGCCTCGAGCAGCATGATGACGCGGTCAATGCCGCGTCGTCGTTCGCCGTTG
Organism: Mesorhizobium sp. LSJC285A00; assembly: GCF_000503155.1. Lineage (NCBI taxonomy): Bacteria > Pseudomonadati > Pseudomonadota > Alphaproteobacteria > Hyphomicrobiales > Phyllobacteriaceae > Mesorhizobium > Mesorhizobium sp. LSJC285A00. The sequence goes on along the minus strand of NZ_AYVK01000020.1, from coordinate 44,823 downwards.
CGCGGCTCCGCGCCGGCTTCCTTCCCGATCGCATCGTTAGTGCCGTCGCTCATGACCATCCGCCAAAATCATTTCGGTTCTCGTCTCAAGGCGCTTGAAAGATGTCAAGGCTCGGTCTAGCATCCAATTTGTCCGATATACAGACACATTGTCTGAAATACCAGACAAACTAACGAGCCTGACGCAGACAAATCCCGAGGCGACACACGGTTTCCAAGATCCGGCGACCGACGGGTTTCCTCGCCCTTGTTCTGCACGTCGAGGCCACAACCTCTGAAGGGAACAGTCATGATGAAATCACCGTTTTTCGCATCCGCCAGCGCGCTTTGCCTCGGTCTCGTGCTGAGCTTTGGCGCCGGCTCGGCAGCCAATGCCGCCGCCAACTGCATCAAGGGCGACCGCAAGGCGCCGTACACGATCGGCTGGGCCAACATCTATTCCGTGCCGACCTGGATGAAGCAGACCCAAGGCACGATCGAAGCCGAAGTCGAGACCCTGAAGAAGCAGGGACTGGTCGACAAGCTCGTCGTCACCGACGCTCAGGGCGATGCCAACGTCCAGATCCAGCAGATCCAGTCGATGATCGATTCCGATGTCGACGCCATCATCCTGATCGCCGGTTCGTCGACCGCACCTGCACGCGTTCTGGCCGATGCCTGCGCCAAGGGCATCGCCATCATCAACTTCGACAGCCTCGTCGATACCGACAAGGTCACCGCCAAGGTCAATACCGATTCTTCGCAGTGGGGCGACCAGGCGGCCAAGTTCCTGATCGACGCTATCGGCGGCAAGGGCAAGATCCTGATCCTCAACGGCCCGGCCGGGGTTTCGGTCAGCGATGACAGGCGCAAAGGCGCCGACGCTGAGCTCAAGGCCCATCCCGACGTGACGGTGCTTGCCGAGACCAACACGCCCTACAACGTCGCGCCGGCACAGGAAGCCGTCACCAGCCTCCTCTTCGCCAACCCCGAGATCGACGGCATCCTGTCGCTCGGCGGCGCTCTGTCGGCAGGCGCCGTGCTGGCCCTCGACAAGCAGGGCCGTGAACAGGTGCCGATCACCGGTGAGAACGCCCGGCAGTTTTTGGAACTCTGGAAAGAAAAGGGCTTGAAGAGCTGGGCGACGATGCAGCCGAACTGGCTCGGCGCCTTCGCCACCTACACTGCCGTCCAGGCGCTGGAAGGCAAGGATGTGCCGGCTTTCGTCAAGATTCCGCTGCCGGTAATCGACAATTCCAACATCGACGAATACCTCGCCCGGGCCAAGGACTTCCCGGCTGACGGCTACATCTTTTCTCCTTACGATGAGGAGCTGTTCAAGAAGCTGCTGGCTCAGAAATAAGCCTGAAGGGTTGTAGCGTTGACAACCATGGCTCCGCTGCTCGTGGCGCGGGGTGTGTCGAAGTCTTTCTTCGGCAACCCCGTCCTGCGCGACGTTTCAATCGCTCTCCAGCCGGGCCGCGTGCATGCGCTGCTCGGCGAGAACGGCGCCGGAAAGTCGACCTTGATCAACCTTTTGTCCGGCGCCTTGAGACCGGATGGCGGGACGATCGAGGTCGATGGACGCGCGGTCTCACGCATGACGCCGGCTGTTGCGCGGCAGGCCGGCATCGCCGTCGTCCAGCAGGAACTCAGCCTGACGGCCAGTCTTTCCATCGCCGAAAATATTGGTCTCGGCGCCTATCCCAAACGGTTCGGCCTGATCGACTACCGCGAACTCGCTGCGCGGGCGAGGGCCGCATGCGAACTTGTCGGCCTGCACGAGCCGCTGTCGACGCCGGTCGGGAATCTGTCGCTCGGCCGCCGCCAAATGGTGGAGATCGCCAAGGCGCTCTACCGCCGGCCGCGCGTGCTCATTCTCGACGAACCGACATCGTCGCTATCGGCAACCGAAACCAAAATCCTCACCGATCTGCTGCAGCGGTTGCGCGGCGAAGGCATCGCCATTCTCTACATCTCGCACCGACTGAACGAAGTCATGGCGCTATGCCAGCACGTCACCGTGCTGAAGGACGGCACCTGCACGGCCGACCGCACCCTGGAAGGCACCGACGCCGCCGGGTTGGTTCGGCTGATGGTCGGCCGCGATCCCGGTGACCTTTTTCCGCAATGGCAGCCTTCCAGTTTGCCTGCCGACGCTATCTCCGTCCGAAATCTTTCGGCCGGCCTGATGCGCGACGTCGATCTGGATATCAAAACGGGCGAAGTGCTTGGCATTGGCGGCCTGGTCGGGCAAGGGCAGGAAGATCTGCTGCTCGGTCTCTACGGCGCCATTCCGGCACGGACGGCATCGGCGACCGTCAACGGCGCCTCCGGCCTGCCCGGCGGCGTGCCGAAAGCCAACGCGCTGGGGCTGGCCTATGTGCCCGCGGATCGCAAGCGCGAGGGCCTGCACCTGATCCATCCCATCATCACCAACATGATGCTGCCCGCCTTTGCCAGGCTGCCGGCGCTGAAGCTGCGCAGCCGCCGCGCAGAGCGCGAGACGGCCAAAAGCCTTGCCGCCCAACTCGGCATCAAGGGTCACCTCGGCCGGGCGGCGCAGGCTCTATCGGGCGGCAACCAGCAGAAGGTGGCGCTGGCGAAATGGATGCCGCACGACCCGTTGGTGCTTCTGCTCAACGATCCGACGCGCGGCGTCGACGTCGAAACAAAACGTGAGATCTACATGATGCTTCGCAATTTCGCCGCCGCCGGCAAGGCGGTCGTGCTGCTCAGTTCCGACACGCCCGAACTGGTGCACCTTTGCGACCGTGTAGCCATCGTCCGCGAAGGCCGCATCGTCGCCATGCTGGCGCGTGGAGCGCTGAGCGAGGAAGCCATCGTCTCCGCCGCGATGGGCGCCGAACAGCGGAAGGTTGCGGCATGAACACATCTTCCTCCGCCCGGCAGACCGATGCGCTCTACTGGCCGGTGCAGCTGCGTCGCAATGTCGGCGTGCGCAGCCTGTTTGCCGTCGTCCTGGTGTTTCTCATCGCCTATGGCGTCCTCTTTCCGGGCCTGTTCACGGCGTCCGGCTTCGCCAAATTCACCCAGAGCTGGTTTCCATTGGCGCTGGTCGCCATGGCGCAGGCGATCCTGATGCTCACCGGCGGCATCAGCCTGGCCATCGGCGCGACGGTCAGCTTGGGCGCGGTCATCGCCGCGACGACGATGGCCGGGCCGCTGGGCGTCGCCGGGGGCACTGCCGCAGTGGCGCTGACGGGCCTCGGCATCGGGGCGGCGACCGGCTTCATCGTGGTACGGCTTCGGCTGCCGGCCNTCGGCTGCCGGCCATCGTGGTGACGCTTGCCGGGTCGTTCATCATCGGCGGCGCCGCACTGCTGATCCTGCCGCGGCCCGGCGGCGCAATCCCGGCGTGGCTGTCCGACCTGCTTGCCGGCAACACACCGGCGGCATTCGTGCTGCTGGTGGTCATCATTCTCCTGTGGAAGCTCTATCTCGCCACGCCGCTTGGCTTGAGCCTCTATGCCGCCGGCGAGAATCCGGTCGGCGCCTATCGCTCCGGCGTGCCGGTCGACGGCGCGCGCATTGCGGCCTATGCGATCAGCGGTCTGCTCTCCACCGGCGCCGGCTTGTTCGTCGCCGCACAGACCGGTTCGGGCGACCCGGTCATCGGCGCCGCCTTTACCCTGAACTCGATTGCCGCTGCGGTGCTCGGCGGCATCGGCTTCCTCGGCGGCCAGGGCACGATGCGCGGCGCGCTTGCCGGCAGCCTGCTGCTCAGCCTGATGATCAGCGTCATGTTCTTCCTCGGCTTCACGCCGGTCGCACAATATGTGGCCCAGGGCCTGATCATCATCGGCGCGGTCGCCATCCCGCAATTCCGCAAGGCACAGCAATGACAGCATGGAATGACAGCGCGGGCGGCAAACGCGCCCTGACGGTCCTGCGCAGCCGGCCGTTTCTCACCGGTGCCATCGTTGCCGCGGTCTGGATCGTGGCGAGCTTCGTTTCGCCCGGCTTCGGCGCTTATGGCCATCTGCGCTATCTGGTGGAGCTCGGCGCCGTCATCGGCCTGGTTGCCGCGGGCCAGACTTTTGTGGTGATCGCCGGCGGCATCGACCTTTCCGTCGCGGCCATCGTCACGGTCAGCGCCGTCAGCCTGCCGCTGCTGTCGTGGCAGGTGGATCCGACCGGCATCACCGCCATCCTTGCCGTTCTGGTGCTGACCACGGCAATCGGCCTGGTCAACGGGCTCGGCGTCGCTTTGCTGCGCGTCCACCCGATGATCATGACATTGGCCATGGCGACATTCCTGCAGGGTCTGTTGATCATCATCGCCGGCGGCAGCGCCGTGACCGCCGAGAACCCGCTGGTCCACTGGCTCGGCAATGGCCGGCCGGCCGGCATTCCCGCTGGCGTATTGTTGTGGGTGGTCGTCTCGGTGATCGTGCTGACCACGATGCATGCGACATCGCTCGGCGCCCGCATCTTCGCCATGGGCGCCAACCCGCTTGCCGCGGCATTGTCCGGTGTTCCGGTCACGTCCACGACGCTTGCGGTCTACGGCATCAGCGGCTTCTGCTCGGGACTTGCCGGCGTGCTCGTGTTGGGCATGAACGGACAGGGCTATGTCGGCATCGGCGATCCCTATCTGCTCGCCTCGATTGCCGCCGTGGTCCTCGGTGGCACCTCGATCCTCGGCGGGCTTGGCACCTATGCCGGCACCATCCCCGGCGCCATCCTGCTGGTCACCATCACCGCGCTGATCACCGTCGTCAACGCATCGCCCGGCTGGCGCAGCATCCTGTTCGGCTCGCTGATCCTCGGCCTGCTGCTGCTCTCAGGCCGGGAGCAGGCGCGCCGATGACACATCGTCGAGCCGATAGATGCGCCTTGCGTTGCCGAAGAACAGCGCCGTCTGCTCGTCGGCGGAAAAGTCCGCTGTGATGGTTTTGAAGCCGTCATATATGTCATCGAACGAGGCATGCAGGCCGGCGACCGGAAAGTCGCTGCCGAACATGGCGCGACCGGTGCCGAAACAATCGATGCAATGCAGGACGACGGGCTTCAGGCTGTCGAGCGTCCAGTCATGATCGTAGGCGACCAGATCCGATATTTTGATGGCGACGTTGTCGCATTGCGACAGAAGCCGCAGCCCGTCGCGCCATCTCTGCATGCCGTCGGCGTCGCGGTCGATCGGACTGCCGCAATGGTTGAGCACGAATTGCTGATCGGGGAAGGCAGCCGCAAGGCGAGCCGCGCCGGCGAGCTGGCGCGGAAACACCATCAGGTCGAAGGCCAGCCGATGCTGGCCAAGCAAGGCAAGCCCGGCGCGCCAGGCCGGATCGTCCATGATGCCGTCACGGGCCGCAAAACGGCGGGCAGGGTCGGGATCCCAGCTCAATATGTCGCGCACGCCGGCGACACGCTCGAACGCGGCTTGCGCTTCGATCAGCGCAGGCGCCTGGCGATCGGCGAGCGGCACGTGAACGACATAGCGGGCGGCGACGCCGCGCGATTTGTCGAGTGTTTCAAGCCAGCGCGTTTCTCCGATGCAGTCGCCACTCGCCCAGCCGGCTTCGACATGGACGGTGGCGACGACATTATGCCCTATGGCATCGCGCGCATAATCCCCGGGCAGATAGTTCCGCCGCAAGGGGCCAAGCTCGCCCAGGCCGCCGCGCTCGCCGGCCGTGGCGGCGAGCCAGGGATGCCGTCCCAGGCTGAGATCCCAAAGATGATGATGGGCGTCGATGATCGGTCCGGCGTAAGGTTCTGGCACGTATCTCTCTCAGGCTGTGACCGGCGATCGATTCTGGCTTCGTTCTGCGACGGTGAAAGGGTTAGCATCGGATGACTGAAAACTCACCGGTTCCAGCCCTTTCGGTGCACGAAAATTTTCAGCTCGACGACCGCATCCGCGGCGTGCCTCCCGGCACAACCGGGCTTGACAGCAGCCTTGTCGCGGCCGAGCATTGGCATCCCGCCGATGGACGCATGGCGCTTCCGGTGCTGACCCTCCACGAGGCGGCCTTCTCCGCCAATCGCGACCTGTTCCTGCGCTATGCGCGCGAACACAATGTTGAGATCGCTCCGCATGCCAAGACGCCGATGGCGCCCGACCTTGCCCGGTCGCTGGTCGAGGCCGGCGCATGGGGCACGACGGTCGCCGACATCAGGCAAGCGACAGTGATGCTGAAGGCCGGCTTGACACGGCTGATCATCGCCAATGAGGTTGGCGGAGCCGGCGGCGCTAACCGGCTGGCCGTGCTTGCTGGTGCCTGGCCGGATGCCGAGCTCTATGTCTTTGCCGACTCGGTCGACGCCGTGAACGCGCTTTCCGAGGCTTGGCGCGCCAATGCGGCACTGCCGCCTTTGCATGTGCTGGTCGAACTTGGTGCGGGCAGGGCGGGCGCCCGCACCACCGCGCAAGCCGAGGCCATCGCCGATGCGATCACGGCTGCCGGCGGGCGGTTGCTGATCGCCGGCGTTGCGACCTATGAAGGGGCGGCGGCGCAACCCGAGCCCGGTCGCACCGATGAGGTGATATCCGGCCTGCTGGCAATGACCGCCGACATGTTCCTGCGGCTGCGTGCCCGCGTCGGCGGCGACGCACCGCTGATCGTCACAGCCGGCGGCTCCGCCTTCTTCGACCAGGTGGTCGCGGCGCTTGCACCCCTCGTTTCCAGCGACGGCAACGCAACGCTGGTGCTACGCAGCGGCGCCATCTTCTTCCACGACCACGGCACCTATGACCGTTCGCTCGGCGCCCTCGATACCCGCAAGGGTTTTGCCATAGGCGGCATCAGCGCTTCGGCGCGGCATTCCTTTCGCCCTGCGCTACGCCTTTGGGCCGAAGTGCTGTCGCGTCCGGAGCCGGGCCTTGTCATCTGCGGCATGGGCATGCGCGACGTGTCGTTCGACCAGGGCTTTCCAACGCCGCTCACCGTCTTTCGTGCCTGCAAGCCGCTGCCGATGCCGGCGGCGCGCGCCGAGGTGGTCAAGCTCAACGACCAGCATTCCTTCCTGTCGATTGCACCGAGCGACGACGTGGCCGTCGGCGACGTCGTCGAATTCGGCATCTCGCATCCCTGCACCTGCCTCGACCGTTATCGCGTGATCTTCGGCGTCGACGCGACCGGCCACGTCCGCCACGCTTTCCCCACCTGGTTCGGCTGACCAGATCCCCCAAAAAGAGAACCTCGAAAGGATCCGATATGATCAAGTATTTTCAGTCCGGCTCGCGCATGTCGCAGGCAGTCGTCTATGGCGGCCTCGTTCACATAGCCGGCCAGGTGGCCAACGATCGCAAGGCCGGCATCGAAGGCCAGACCAGCGACGTGCTTGCCAAAGTCGAGGCGCTGCTGGTCGAGGCCGGCAGCAGCAAGTCGAAGTTGGTGGCGGTCAACATCTTCCTGCCGCAGATCGGTGATTTCGAGGCCATGAACAGCATCTACGATGCCTGGATCGATCCTGCCCGCCTGCCGGCGCGGGCCTGCGTCGAGGCGCGGCTTGCCGACCCTGATCTGCGCATCGAAATCACCGCGGTCGCGGCGGTCTGACCATGCACACCGGCCTCGCCCACACGCTCGATTTCGACCGCGACGGCAAGACGCTCAGCCATCTAAGCATTCCGTTCTCGATCGATCGCTCGCCCTACTTTCAGGTCAAGGTGCCGATCTGCCTCATCCGCAATGGCGACGGCCCGTCACTGCTTTTGATGGCCGGCAATCACGGCGACGAATATGAGGGCGAGCTGTCGCTGGCAAAACTGGCGCGCCGGCTCGATCCGAGGCGGATCAAGGGCCGCATCACCATCATGCCGATGGCCAACGCCCCTGCGGTGATGGCCGCCAAGCGCTGCTCGCCGCTCGACGGCGGCAATCTCAACCGGGCCTTTCCCGGCGACCCCTCGGGAACGCCGACAAGCCGGCTCGCCAATTTCCTCGAGACGGAGCTGTTTCCCCGTCACGACGTCGTCTTCGATATCCATTCGGGCGGCACGTCGATGGAGCATCTGCCGACCGCGCTGGTCGAACGCAACGCCGATCCCGAGCGCCACCGGCGTGGCGTCGAGCTGATGCGCACGCTCGGCATGCCCTACGGCTTTATCGCTGACAACGGCCAGGCCTCGCCAACCTCGATGGGCGCAGCGCGCCGCGCCGGCGCCGTCGGCGTCAGCGGTGAGTTCGGCGGCGGTGGCACCGCAACGGTCGATTCGATGGCGATCACGGCCCGCACGCTCGACCGTCTGATGATAGCAATGGGTGTGGTCGACGCGCCGGTTCTTGGCGCGGGCGAAAAGCCTTCGGCGCCGACAAGGCTGCTGTCCCTGTCCAGGCACAGCCAGGGCCTCTATGCCACCCGCCGCGGCTGGTTCGAGCCCGCCGCCAGGCTCGGCGACAGTGTCACTTCAGGACAATTGGCCGGCTGGTACCACGATCTCGAACGGCTCGATGTTGCCGAGGAGGCCCTGCATTTCGCCGAAAGCGGCTTGGTGCTGTCGCGCCGGCTGCACACGATGTGCGAGGCGGGCGACTGCCTCATGCAGGTCGCAGAGCCGGTCGACGGCTGAGCCAAACCCGGATCAGGCAGAGGATATTCCATGCAGCAACTGTCCATGTGGACCTATCCCTGGGACATCCAGGATCTCGGCCTGGAGACGGTCGAACGTGATCTTGTCGAGCGCGCCGGGCTCAACATGATCAGCCTGGCAACATCCTATCATGCCGGGCGCTTCCTGCAGCCGCGCAGTCCGCGCCGCAAGGCCTATTTCCCTGAGGACGGCACCATCTATTTCAAGCCGACCGCTGCGCGCTGGGGAAGTCTAGCCATCCAGCCCAAGGTGGCTGACGTGATCACCGAGGGCGGCGACGTGCTCGGTCAGCTCATCCGCCATCGCGATGCGGGCGGGCTAGGCGTTTCGTGCTGGACGGTCTGCCTGCACAACACCCGCCTGGGCATGCTGCATCCGCAGGCCGTCACCCGCAACGCCTTCGGCGATGCCAACTACTACAATCTCTGCCCCTCCCATCCCGATGCGCGCGCCTATGTCCGCACGCTGATCGCCGACATCTCGCACAGCTACCGGCCGGACCGGATAGAACTTGAAAGCCCGTCCTTCATGGGCTTTGCCCATGAATACCATCACGAGAAGGACGGTGTCGGGCTGACGCCGGAAGACGATTTTCTTTTGTCTCTGTGCTTCTGTCCGTCCTGCGTCGCCCGTGCGGCAAAAGCCGGCATCGATGCCGAGGCGGCGCGCAAGCTCACCAGGCAATGGATCGTCGAGACCTGCGAGCGCGCGGTGCCTGAGCGGCGCTTTCCCGATTTCCCCGCCTGCGGCCTCGACGCCTTTGCGCCGTGGCCGGAGCTCCATGCCTATCTCTTGTGGCGATTCGAGCCAGTGACCAGCCTGGTCGCCGAACTGCGCGAGGTAGCCGATCCCACGACGCGGGTCGTCATTATCGATCTGAAAGACGGCTGGCTTGGCGGTTGCGATCTGGCAGCGCTGGGCAAGGTCTGCGACGGGGCGATCCTGTGCGCCTACGACATGCAGGCCGGCGATGTCGCCAGCCTGATGGCGGCCGGCCGTGCGGCACTGGGCGCGGACAAATTCCTCGGCGCCGGCTACCGGCTGTTCTATCCGGAAATGGCCCGCCCCGACATCCTTGCGGCCAAGGTGAAGCCGGCGCTGGCGCCCGGTGTCGACGGCGTCAATTTCTACAATTACGGCCTCATTCCAGCCGCGCGGCTCGACTGGATCGGCGCTGTTCGGCGGTCTTGAGCCAGCGGGCCAATGCTCGTCGGCCACAATGCGTTTAGGACGGATTCGGGCGCGAGCGCTTTCAGGTGAATCAAATCAGCGAAACCTGAAGCCATCCATGGTGTAATCCGGGTATGCGTCCATCGTGTCGAACAGGTCGAACAGGTCAGGTGTGTCCGCCAATATTCCTGACAGAACCAGCACCGTGGCCACGCCGGCAGCAAGTCCGCCGGCGATGTCGTGTTCGACGCTGTCGCCGATGCAGACCACAGTGCTGCGGTCTGGATTGCCTGCCAGCGCTAGCGCAGCGCCGAATATAGTGGGGTAAGGCTTGCCGATACGCGTGACGCTGCCACCGAGGCTCTCGTAGAGATCCGCCAGCTGGCCGGCGCCGAAGCGCGGCCCCACCTCCGTCAGCATGATCTTGTCCGGGTTGGTGCAGAAGCATGCCACCTGCCGCGCTGCAGCCGGTGCAAGAAGCCTGCGATAGTGTTCAAGATCGTAGCGGTCGCCCTCGCTGCCCGAAATCAGCACCAGCCCGGCATCGTCACTGTCCTTGGTCAATGCGAAGGGCAGACCTTCGATCGCCGAGCGGTCATCGTCGCGGCTTACAAGCAGGCATTTCGTGTTTCGCAGCAGCCTTCCGGATGCCGCCATGTCGTGGAAGAACTCCCACGCTATCTCGCCGGAAGAGACAAAATGGTCCCAGCTTCCCGGTTCGAAGCCGAGCTTTAGCAGCCGGCTCTCGTTGGGGCCTGCCCGCTTGCCGGAGTTCGAGATCAGCACAATGGTCTTGCCGGCGCGCTTCAGGGCCGACAGCGCTTCCACCGCGCCTGGATAGGGGCTGGTGCCATCATGCAGCACGCCGAACTGATCGAGCAGGAAAACATCATAGCGCTCGGCCAACTGCCTGATGCCGTTGAGGTGTTCGACTGGTTTCGCGCTCATAGAAGTCCCGCCGTGCTTGCGCCCATCAGCGCCAGCCGCGCCGTGCCGGCAGCCGCCTCGTCCGAAAGCGCCGGCAGGAATTCAACGCCCAGCCGGCGCTGCCGAATCGCCGTCCAGGCAGGATTTGCCGCACCGCCGCCGACGCTTCTGACCGATGTCAGCGCAGGCGCTCCGAGTTCGGCAAGCCTGTCATAGCCGAGCGCCTCGATCGCGGCGATGCCCTCGAACATTGCTTTCAAATAGTCGGCGTCGTTCGCCGGCCGCGGCGCAAGGCGCGGCGGCAGGGCGGGATCGGCGACTGGAAATCGCTCGCCTGTCGCGGGAAGCGGATAATAGTCGAGGCCGGTCGCGGTCGCCGGGTCGATCGCGGCGCTGAGCTCGATGATGCGCGCCAGCGAAAAATGCTGCGCCAGCACCTTGCCGCCGGAGTTCGACGCGCCGCCCGCCAGCCAGACATCTCCAAGCCGATGGCTGTAGATGCCGAAGCGTGGCGCCGAGATAGGCCGGTCGGACAGGATCTTGACGGTCAACGACGACCCCAGCGCGGTGACGCCGTCGCCTATTGCCGCGGCACCTGTCGCCAGGAACGAGGCGCAGCCATCGGTCGTTCCGGCGACGACGGCGATTTCGCGCGGTAAGCCGAACATATCCGCGGCATCCGCGGTGAGTTTGCCGACGACATCGCCCGGCCTGGCGATACCGGGCAGCAACTCCATGCGCATTTCGGTGGCCGCAATCCAGTCCGGCCAGCAGCGGGCCGTGATGTCGTAACCGGTTTTCAAGGCATTGTTCTCGTCGCTGACATCGAAGCGACCGGAGAATTGTCCCGCGATCCAGTCCGCCTGATGCAGCACCGCGGCAACACCGGGCGTGCGCTGGAACCAGAGCGCCTTGGCGAGACCGGACGTCGCCCCAAGTGCGGCACTGGTCGCTGGGGCTTCGCGAGCGATCGCGACCAGAATGGCGTTGTCGGCGACCGTATCGTTGTACATCAGCGGCTCGGCCAGCGGCCGCCCGGCGCCGTCGACCGGCAGCAACGTACCTGAAGTGCCGTCAACAGCGATCGACCGGACCGCTGTTCGGTCGATGCCCGAAAGCAGTTCCGCCAGCGCTGCGCCGACCGCTGACCACCACACTGCAGGGTCGCGGGCATTCCGGCCAAACAACTCGAGCGAAACGGCGGAACGCGCGGCAATGGAAAAATCCGGACGCATGGCGACCGCGCGCGCGCCGGACGTGCCGATGTCGATGCCTATGGCAAGCGGCGTGTCAGCGGCTGGCGGCATTGAGTTTCTGGCGATACTTCTCGGCGTCCCAGTTGACCAGTTCATCGTTCTCGGCGGCGGTGAGGTAGTTCAGCCGCGCTGCAATGTCGATGCGTGCCGTCACGTCGGCAAGGCAGCGTTGCATGGCGTCGGCGCCCGCACTGGCATCGCCGCGCATCAGCACGCCCAGCCCGGGAAACAGGATCGCCACGGGGTTTGTACCGCACCGCTCGATGACGCGCGGCACATCCTCACCGGGCTTTGCCACCACCGACCCCCGACCCAGAAAGATGACGTGATCGGGGTAGAGGCTGCCCCCGGACGCCATGCGGCGGCTTTCGGGATCGATGGCGACCGCGTGCGCCTCGATTTCCGCCGGCAGCCTGTAACCGGTTTTCCCGGCCAGCGCCGCCAATCCCGCAACATCCGGTTCCGCCACTTGGCGCGCCGGCCGCGCCAGAAGCAGCGTGACGCGGCGCAGCAGCACTTCGGCCTCGGCGACGGTATCGGCCGCGACGACCAGCCCGTGATTGGCAAGGATTAGCACGTCGACCCCAGCCTGAAGCCGCTCGGCAATACCCTGGGCAAGCGGCAGGCCTGGCCGGAAATAAGGAACATACGCCCATTTGAGACCATCAAGGCGTCTGGCGGCTTCCACCTCGCAATTGGCCTGTACCGCCAGCGAAATGGTTTCGACGCAATGGACATGCAGGACGACGCGCTGCGGCATCAGCGCGTGAACGGTGGTTTCAATCGAAGGGCGCAGGCGCCGGGCGTTGAGCGTCTCGATGGCGAAGATCTGCGGCTGGTCGGCGGCGCTGTCGCGCTGTTCGACAGCCCTGAGCAGCGGCGCCATCGCCACCGGGACCATGATGTCTTCGGAGAGCGCATCCTTCAGCCATGTGCCGGAAGCCTTGATCCACAGCGTGTCGCCGGCTTTCAGCGAGGTGTTGCCGCCGGCGGCCTGGGTCAGATTTGGATTGCGCCCGATGCTGGCCGAAAGCGCCCGCAAAGCAGCCATTTCCTGCGCATCCGCATAGCTCGCCATGGCGCATTTCCTCTATCAGCTCCGTCAGCCTCGCAGCTTCGGATACCCGTCGTGGGATGTTGATGTGTATCGCAGATGCGAGCGACTTACGTCAATAGTGATCTAATGTCATCAAAGGTTCTTGCAATCGGAAAGATGTTGAGTAAGTTACGTCAAATGCCGTGGCAAAAACGGCTCCTGGGAGGAAAAACGATTGAGCGACTCCGGCCGCCAGCGTCAGATCGTCGAGTTGCTGCGGGATCGCCCCTTCGCGTCGGTGCGCGAACTGCAGGAGCAGCTCGGCGTGTCGGCGGCGACGGTGCGGCGCGACATCGACAAGATCGACGAGGCCGGTGAAGCACGGAAGGTCTATGGCGGCATCTCGGCGCTCGACGGTGCTTCACAGGCGGGTGTTGCCTATGCCAGGCCCTATGACGAGAACCGCGACCTCGCGGTCGAGGCCAAGCGGCAGATCGCCGCTCTCGCGGCCACGATGGTGCGCGACGGCGATGCGGTCATCGTGCATGGCGGTTCGACCTGCTTCCACCTCGGGGTCAAGCTGGCTGAGCGCAGCATCCGTCTCTATACCAATTCGATGCCGCTCGCGGCCTATCTGAGCGACCACGGCCATTGCAGCCTGACCGTTGCCGGCGGCGATCTGCATCGTGAGCCGGGCATCATCCATTCACCGACCCAGGCGGAGCCGTTCTACGCATCGAAGTTCTTTCTCGGCGCCCAAGGCCTTGGCCAGGAGGGCGTGCTGGAATCGCACCCGCTGCTGGTCCGCTCCATCGCCGATCTCAGCCTGTGTGCCGACCAGATCGTGGTGCTGGCCGACAGCCGCAAACTGTCGATCCACGCCCGTAACATCGCGCTGCCCTTGTCGCGCATCGGCACGCTGGTGACCGATGACGGCCTGTCCGACGTCGACGCGCGCATGCTGGAAGACGCGGGCGTCATGGTGCGCATCGTTTCGGTTTCGGGAGCCATCCAGTGAAGATGGCCGTCCTCGATTTCGGCAAGACCAATTCGAAGCTGTTCGTCTTCGCTCAGGACGGGCGCATCGTCGACGAGCGCCGGACCCGGCCGAACTGGATGCGCAAAGATGGCTTCAGCGTGCTTGATGAGGCAGCACTTCACGATTGGGCGGTTCGCGCCGTTAGCGAGGCCGCCGACATCCATGGCGTAGAGGGCGTGATGGTGTCGGGCCATGGCTGCACCTTTGCCCTGGTCGACGAGGCGGCGCTGACGCATCCGATACTCGACTACGAGCAAGAGCCGCCGGCTGATATTGCCGCGCAAATAGATCGCCTCGTTCCGGATTTCACCGAGACCTTCTCGCCGCGATTGCCGCTCGGCTTCAACTACGGTCGCCACATGCTGTGGCTACAGGCGGTGCAACCCGGTGCATTCACGGCCGCGAAATCGATCCTCGGCTATCCACAATACTGGAGCTGGCGGTTTGGCGGCCGGGCGGTCTCGGAAGTGTCCTATCTCGGCTGCCACTCGCATTTATGGGCGCCGCGCAAGCGCGACTTCAGTTCGCTGGTCGACATTGAGGGCTGGCGCGACCGGATGCCCGCTTTCGAGCGGGCGGGCTCGGTTATCGGCGAGCAACGCCTCGGCGACACGAAGCGGCGGATCGCCATCCACAATGGTGTCCATGACAGCAATGCCGCGCTCCATGCCTATCGCCGGCAGGAGCTTGGCCCGGTCACCGTCGTCTCGACCGGCACCTGGGTCGTCGTGCTTAATCCGGATTGCCTGCTCGACGCGCTCGATGGCCAGCGCGACATGCTGGTCAATGTCGATGTCGACGGCGGCCCTGTGCCGACCATCCGCTTCATGGGCGGGCGCGAATTCGCCACGATCAGCGACGGCTGGCAAGGCGCGATCGCGCCGGCGGCGGTGCAGCGGGCGATCAACGCCGGCAGCATGGCGCTGCCGAGCTTCGCGCCGGGCGGACCAATGCCCGGCCGCGCCGGCAAATTGGTCGGTCGCATGCCGAGCGCCGAGGAACGCGCAGCCGTGGCGCTGCTCTACGTCGCGCTGATGGTCGACCTCTGCCTCGACCAGATCCATTCGGATAACACCGTGATCGTCGATGGCGGACTGAACGCTGGCGGCCTGCTCGCCGGGCTAGTGGCGCAGCTGCGTCCCAGCCAGGCCTTCCTGCAAGGGGCCACACTGGAGGGCAGCGCCACCGGGGCGGCGGCGCTGGCCTTCGAGACCGTCGGCCGCGAATTTGCCGCGGAAGTGCCGGAGCCCGTGCGTGCCGCAAGCTTCACCGGACTTGCCCGATATCGCGACACATGGCGTGGCCTCATCGGCGAGCAGGGCATCCCCCGCGCGGCAGCGGGAGGCGCACGGTGATTGTCGCTGCTCAGGCCGAAGTCACGCGCCAGCCAGTGCTGGAAATGCGGCACATCTCGAAGACGTTCGGGCCAGTCCGCGCCTTGCAGGACGTGTCGCTGACCGTCCATGCCGGCGAAGTCCATGCGCTGATGGGTGAAAACGGTGCTGGCAAGTCGACTTTGATGAAGGTGCTGTCCGGCGCCTATCGGCCTGATGCCGGCGGCGAGATACTGATCGACGGCGTGCCGGTCGCCACCGGCGACCCGATCAAGGCGCGGGCTCACGGCATTGCGGTTATCTATCAGGAACTGTCGCTGGCGCCCAACCTGACGGTCGCGCAGAACATCTTCCTCGGCAATGAGCCGAGGCGTTTCGGCATCGTCGACCGCGACCAATGCTACCGGCGCAGCAATGAGATCATCAAGCGTCTCGGCGTGTCCTTCTCCGCACGGGCCCAGGTTTCCAGCCTGTCGCTCGGCGAGCGTCAGCTGGTCGAAATCGCCCGCGCGCTTTCGACCAGCGCGCGCATCATCGTCATGGACGAGCCAACCACCTCGCTGACCTCGCGCGAGACCGACCGTCTGTTCGAGGTCATCGCGACGCTGAAGTCGCAAGGCATCGCGATCATCTACATCAGCCACCGCATGGAAGAGGTCTACCAGTTGGCCGACCGTGTCAGCGTGCTGCGCGACAGCGGCTATGTCGGCACACTCGAGCGCGCCGAGCTGAACGCCTCGCGCCTCGTCTCGATGATGGTTGGCCGCGACCTGTCGGCTTTTTACAGGAAGGATCATCGCCCGCCGGACAGCAAGCGCGCGGTCGCCTTGTCGGTGCGCGGCATGGCGGACGGCAATCTCCTGAAGAACTGCTCCTTCGAACTGTACAAGGGCGAGGTGCTGGCTCTGGCTGGCCTTGTCGGCTCGGGCCGCACCGAACTCGCGCGACTGATCTTCGGTGCCGACAGACGCATCGCCGGCACGCTGGAACTCGACGGCAAGCCCGTAACCATCGGCTCGCCAAGCGAGGCACTGAATGCCGGCATCGCCTATCTCACCGAAGACCGCAAGGAACTCGGCCTGTTCCTCGACATGTCGATATCCGACAACATCAGCATGGGCGTGCTGGCTAGGGATGCGCGGCCCGGCGGCTTGCGCGATTTCAAAGCCGCCGAGAGACGTGCTGCCACGGCCGTTTCGGATCTCTCCATCCGCACCAGGTCGGTACAGGCCAATGCCGGTTCGCTGTCGGGCGGCAACCAGCAGAAAGTGTTGCTTGCCCGCCTGCTCGAGACCGAGCCGCAAGTGGTCATCCTGGATGAACCGACGCGCGGCGTCGATGTCGGAGCGAAGTCGGAAATCTACCGGCTGATCGACAATCTCGCCAAAAAGGGCATCGCCATCCTGATGATCTCCAGCGAACTGCCGGAGGTGATCGGCGTTGCCGACCGCGTGCTGGTAATGCGCGACGGCACGATTGCCGGCGAGGTTACGGCGTCCAAAGACCAGCCGCTGCGCCAGGAAGCAATCATGGAACTTGCAACGGGAGCGGCCAAGGGATGACCGACAAGGCGACCGAGATCAGTGGCCAGGTTGTCGGCAGGAGCCGGCGGTTGCGCACCGCCTTCGCCGCCCTTGGCATGCTGCCGATCCTGATCCTGCTGGCGGTCGGCTTCCAGTTGATGAACGCGCGCTTCTTCACCCAGACCAATTTGCTGATCGTCATGCAGCAATCGTCGATCAACATTGTGCTGGCAGCGGGCATGACCTTCGTCATCCTGACCGGCGGGATCGACCTGTCCGTTGGCTCGATACTTGCCGCCTCGGCGATGGTGGCGGTGATGGTGTCGCTGGTGCCTGATTGGGGACTGCTGGGCGTGCCGGCGGCCATTCTCGTCGGCCTCGGCTTCGGCGTCATCAACGGGCTGCTGATCGCCTATATCAGACTGCCGCCCTTCATCGTCACGCTGGGGTCGCTGACCGCTGTGCGCGGCGTCGCCCGCCTGCTCGGCCAGGACACCACGGTGTTCAACTCGGACCTGCCGTTCGACTTCATCGGCAACGGTACGCTGTTCGGCATTCCGTGGCTGGTCATCATCGCCTTGTCGGTCGTGGTGCTGTCCTGGCTGGTGCTCAAGCGCACCGTGCTCGGCACNTTTCCCTACACGACGCTCTTCCGATCTACTCGGACCTGCCGTTCGACTTCATCGGCAACGGTACGCTGTTCGGCATTCCGTGGCTGGTCATCATCGCCTTGTCGGTCGTAGTGCTGTCCTGGCTGGTGCTCAAGCGCACCGTGCTCGGCACCTGGATCTATGCCGTCGGCGGCAATGCCGAAGCGGCGCGGCTGACCGGCATCAAGGTGCCGCTGGTGCTGCTCTTTGTCTATGGCGTTTCCGGCCTGCTGGCCGGCCTTGGCGGCGCCATGTCAGCGGCCCGGCTCTATGCGGCCAACGGGCTGCAGCTTGGGCAGTCTTACGAACTCGACGCCATTGCCGCGGTCATTCTCGGCGGCACCAGCTTCGTCGGCGGCGTCGGCTCGATCTGGGGTACGCTGATCGGTGGCCTGATCATAGCGGTGCTCTCCAACGGGCTTATCTTGGCCGGTGTCTCGGACATCTGGCAGTACATCATCAAGGGATTGGTCATCATCGTGGCAGTCGCCCTCGACCGCTACAGGCTCCAGGCAGGAGCGAGAACGTGATTGACCTTGGTCGCCGGCGTAAACGACCGGTTTGTGTAACGCACCGTGAGAGGCGCGGGGCAATTGGAGGAAAGCAATGAAGACCATCGCTAAACTGCTCTGCGGCGTCGCACTCGCGGCTGCCGCCATCGCGCCCGCATCGGCCAAGGACCTCAACAAGGTCGGCATCTCGGTCGGCCTGCTCGGCAACCCCTTCTTCGTCGCCACCATCAAGGGCATCGAGGACGCGGCCAAGAAGATCAACCCGAAGGTCGAGGTAACCTCAGTGTCGGCCGACTACGACCTCAACAAGCAGGTCTCTCAGGTCGATTCCTTCATCGCCGCCGGTGTCGACGTGATCATGCTCAATGCGGTCGATGCCAAGGCGATCGGCCCGGCGGTGAAGAAGGCGCAAGCAGCGGGCATCGTCGTTGCCGCCTTCGACGTCTCGGCGCCAGGCGCCGACGTCACCGTGATGACCAACAACGTCAAGGCCGGCGAAGAGGCCTGCCAGTATCTGGTCGACCACACCGGCGGCAAGGGCGACTACGTTATCCTCAACGGCCCGGCGTCGTCGTCGATCCTGGAGCGGGTGAAGGGCTGCAAAGACGTCCTTGCAAAACACCCCGACATCAAGATCCTCTCCGACGACCAGAATGCCGAAGGCTCGCGCGACGGCGGCCTGAAGGTCTTCCAGTCGCTGCTCACCCGCTTCGACAAGATCGATGCGGTGTTTGCCATCAACGATCCGACGGCGATCGGCGCCCAGCTTGCGGCCAAGCAGCTCAATCGCTCGGAGTTCATCTTCACCGCAGTGGATGGCGCTCCCGATATCGAGAAGGAACTCGCTTCCGGCACCTCGATGATCAAGGCCTCGGCTTCGCAGGATCCCTACGTGATGGCTGGCCAGTCGCTGACGATGGCGGCTGAGCTGCTTGCCGGCAAGAAGCCGGCGGAGCCGACCGTGCTGCTCGACCCGAAGCTGATCACGGCCGAGAACCTGAAAGACTACAAGGGCTGGACCGCGGCCCGCTAAGCCTCCCAAGGCCGATGCGGCCGGGGCAACCCGGCCGCATCTCAATTCCAGAAACGGGAGACGATCATGTCGCGCATCGGTATTCATTCCTTCGTCTGGTCGGCGAGTTCGGCGCAAGGCGACCTCGAACGCACGCTGGCCAACACCAGAGAGGCCGGCTTCGACCTGATCGAGTTCTCCTATCTTGACCCGGCCAATGTCGACGTTGGCGGGTTGGCCAGGCGCATCGCCGACCTCAAGCTCGGCGTCGCGATCAGCATCGGCCTGCCGGCCGACGGCGACATTTCGAGTGCCGACAAGGCGGTTGCCGCGCGCGGCGTCGAGATCCTCAACGAGACGATCGCGCTCACCCGCGATCTCGGCGGCCAGAAGATTGGCGGCATCCTCAGCACCAGCCACGGCTTGCAGACGCAGGCGCCGACGCGCGATCAGTGGAACCGCAGCGCGGGGACACTTGCGAAGGTTGCGGAGACGGCCAAGGCCGCCGGCGTCACGCTCAATCTGGAGATCGTCAACCGCTTCGAAAGCAATCTGCTCAACACCGCTTCACAAGGCCTGGCCTTCATCGCGGACACCGGCTCCGACAACATCTTCCTGCACCTCGATACCTTCCACATGAACATCGAGGAGGCCGATGTCGGACTGGCTATCCGCCATGCCGCTGACAAGATCGGTTATGTCCATATCGGCGAGAGCCATCGCGGTTTCCTCGGCACCGGCAATATCGACTTTGCCGCCATCTTCGATGCGCTGACCGCGATCGGCTATAGGGACGACCTCAGCTTTGAATCCTTCTCGTCGAAGATCGTCGACGAGAACCTGTCACGGAAGACCGCGATCTGGCGCAATCTGTGGTCCGACAATATGGAATTGGCCCGGCATGCGCGCGCCTTCATCTCAATCGGTCTGGAGACGGCGCAGCGAAAGGCAGAGCTTGTTGCATCGAGACATCGTCCTTAGCAGGAGCGCGCTGCCAAAGCGCCAATGTTGTCGTTCATCCGGCCCGCGCCTTACGTGCAAGGAATCGACGTCGGAGGCGCTGAGTGTGGCGGAGGCAGTCGAGCGGGGTGACGCTGACGAGAGCTTTCTGATTTTGGCTCACGAAACGCAATAAAATCAACATCTTCATACGCCCTCCGGGGCCATCCGATCTCCATACTGGACGGGGATGACGTTTGACACAGCGCGGCGGAAAGAAGCAGGATGGCTGATAGAGTCGACATCGCATAATGATGTCACTATATAGCGGCGGCTTCGACCGTGTAGCTGTGGCAGTGTACCACGAAGCAGCAGAAAATGTGTTACGCGTTGTGATCCCTATTGTGATACAAATCGGCCGTCGACAGCAGGAAAAGATCGTAAGAACAACAGCATAGAGCCGAAGCCGATCCCGGCCAACGTACCACTCTATCAAACAATCAGAACGTGCTCATTGAACCCTTCCCTTCATTCGGCTCTTCGGACCTCCGACAAGATCAACTTGCCGGGCGAAGCCGACTCGGTTCGAATGGCAGCATGCATCCTTTACCGGGTGCGGACGTTTACGGTTACCAACCGGCATAGCCGCCAGGGAAAAGCAGTATGAGTGAACATGCGATCGAGTTCTTGCGCGGATGGATCGGTGAAAAGGTCCACTGCCAGCACTCGCCGGTAAAGATCGAGAAGCAGGCCGAGACCCTCGCCAAGGAGTGCGCGGCCAAGGCCGCTGAGGTCGGCATTCCGCTGGAAGATATCCAGGAAGAAGTCGGCGACATCCAGGAACTGATCGCATCGCGGCTCGAAGAGGCGGCCGAGGCCGACCAGAGCAACGCGGCCAAGCCGTGACGCAACAGGCCTGGCGCCGCCAGGCCTTGTCCTCTATCCAAATCGATCTTTCAGCCAAGCCTTCGGCAGCGCCGGCACGAAATTGCCGTCGCGTCCGCTCATATCCTCATTGGCGACCATTGCATTGAGGATCGCCTCCTCTACGCCTTGCGCCACCGCATCGAAGAACGGATCGATATCGACGTCCGGGATGTAAGCGACGTTTGCGGTTCGTCCCGATGGTGCAAGTGCTGCTTGCGGATTGGCGGTGGTGAAGGCCAGAAAAATGTCGCCCGAACTGTGGTAGCCGAAGCCGCCTGTCATGGCGATGCCGAGCGGCACGCGCTTTGCCAGCCGCTTCATCTGGTGCGGCAGAAATGGCGCATCGGTGGCGACGATGGCGATGATCGAGCCCTTTTCGGCACGCGGCGTGCCTTCGCGCATCGCCGGCTCTACCAGATCAGGCCCGACGCGGGCGCCGCGCAGTGTGAAATTGCGCCGCTTGCCGAAATTCGCCTGCACGAATACGCCGACCGTATGCCTGATGCCCTGCCACTCGATGATGCGCGATGCCGTGCCCGAGCCGGCCTTGAAGCCAAAGGCAATCATGCCGGTGCCGCCGCCGACACTGCCTTCCTCGATCGCTCCACCGGCGGCACCGTCGAGCGCGGCTTCGACATCTTCGAAGCCGACGTGATGACCGTTGATGTCGTTGAGGAAACCATCATAGGTCTCCGCCGCAACCGGCAGGCCCCAGCCGCTGTCGAGCGCCGCCGGCAGCACGCGTTGCATCCAGCGCAGCGTGCCGTCGCGGGTAACGCCGCAGGAATGCGTGTTGGTGATCGTGACGGGCAGGTTGAAGGCGCCGACTTCCTCGATAATGTGCGACCCCGTCAACTCGCCATTGCCGTTCTGGCTGAAGACACCGGCAAGCACCGGCGTGGCGAGCTCAGCCAACGGCCGCGGCAGGATGGCGGTGACGCCGGTGCGCACCGGCCCCGTGCCAACCTCGAGCAGACCCTCGCCGGAAATCAGCGTCGCATAGCCGACCGATACGCCGGGCACATCGGTGATGGCGTTGAAGCCGCCCGGCGTGCCCTCGAAGGTAATGCCGAAAGCACGCGCGCGCGGCTTGCCCGCCGGCGTTTGAAGATGCGGGTCATGTCCGGTCATGCGGTCCTCTAAAAAAGCGAGCCCTGATTGCCCGGCTCTTTCGGTTTGCTGGCCGTCGGCTTTGCGGCGGGTTTGCTGGCGGGCGGCGTGGCCGCTGGTTTGGCAACGGCCTGCACCCGCTCGGCGTCGCCGGTCGCGACTGCATTTACGATGCCGTCGGCGAACTCCAGCTGCAGGCCAGCGCCCGGCGCCACATCAACTGCCAGTTTGATCACCGCGCCGCCGGCATCCTTGACCAGCGCGAAGCCGCGGGCCAGCACAGCCTTGTGCGACAGCGTTGCCATCAGCCTCTCGGATTGGACGATGCGGCCGCGCAGTCGCTCCAGCCTGAGCAGTACCGCTTGCGTGCCTCGTCTCGTCAAAGCTGTCAGAAGATCCCTCTGCACGGTTTGCCGCCGTGCCGTTGGCTCGATCGTAATGCGGCCTTGCAGCAAAGCCAGTTGCTGCCTGTGCCGTTGCAGGGATGCTTTCGCACATTTTGGCAACTGATCCGCCGCACGATTCAACTCCGCGCGCCGGGCTCTCGCCAATGCGCGCAGCGCCCCCTGGGCGCGCAAAAGGTCGCGGTCGTTGGTGCGTCGCGCCTCGGCAATCCGCCGCGACAGCGTTGCCGGAGTGAGCTTCACGGCGAAGAACCGAGCTTGCTTTCTTTCGGTGGAGACCATCAGCCCCCGGCTAAGCCGGCTGGCCGCCTCGTCCAGCCGCCGTCGCGGCAGCGCCAGCAACTGGTCGGGCGAGGGCAGCGCGCGGGCGGCCGCACGCGAGGCCTGCCGCTTGCGTTCGAAATTGCGCAAGGTGGCTGCTTTGAGCCGTGCGCCAAGACTGGCTAGTGTCGCTTCGAGGTCCGCTTTCACCGGCACCGCGATCTCCGCCGCACCTGTCGGCGTCGGTGCGCGCATGTCGGCGACGAGGTCGATCAAGGTCCAGTCGGTCTCGTGCCCGACGGCCGAAATCACCGGAATGCGCGAGGCGGCGACGGCGCGCGCCAGCCCTTCATCGTTGAACCCCCAGAGGTCCTCGAGGCTGCCGCCGCCGCGCGCCACGATCAGAAGGTCGGGCTGGGCAATCGCGCCATCCCAGGCCAGCGCGTTGAAGCCGTTGACGGCGGCCGTCACTTCCGCCCCCGCCGTCTCGCCCTGGACTCTTACCGGCCAGACCAGCACATGCAGCGGAAAGCGGTCCTTGATGCGGTGAATAATGTCACGGATCACCGATCCGGTCGGCGAGGTGACGACGCCGATGGTGCGCGGCATGAACGGCAGCCGCCGCTTGCGGCCGGCGTCGAACAGCCCTTCGGCCTGCAGTCGCCGCTTGCGCTCTTCCAAAAGCGCCATCAGCGCCCCGGCGCCCGCCGGCTCGAGATTGTCGATGACGATCTGGTAGTTGGATTTGCCGGGATAGGTGGTGAGTTTGCCGGTGGCGATCACCTCCATCCCCTCTTCGGGGCGGAATTTCAGCCGGCCCATCGTGCCTTTCCAGACCACCGCGTCAAGCCGCGCGCGGTCGTCCTTCAGCGTGAAATAGGCATGGCCGGAAGAGTGGGGCCCGCGATAGCCGGAAATTTCGCCGCGCACCCGCACATGGCCGAAGACATCCTCGACCGTACGCTTCAGGGCGCCGGAAATCTCGCTCACCGTGTATTCGGTGGCATTGGTTCGTGATTCGGATTCTGCGTCGCTCATCGGCCGATTGAGCGGCTGTTGTCGCTCCGCGTCAAGATTCCATAACTTGATCTTAAGCCTGTCCTGATTGACTCTGGGCCAAGGAGGACGCATGAGCGCCCGCAGACAACGCAGCCCGTTGACGTTCCAGGTCACCCTGACGGTGCTGACGCTTGCCGTTTTTGCACTGGCCATCGTTGTCGGCTTCGGCCTTTACGCCACCATGCAGGCCGACCGGGTCTCGCTCGAGCGGCAGAAGGTTTTCCTGGCCAACGGCCTGCAGGACCAGATCGCCGCGGTAAAGCGCGAGCAGGAAAGCGTCGCCGTCTGGGATGATTCCGTTATCAACGCCAAGGCCGGCAACCAGACCTGGATGGCAGAGAATCTCAGCGTCTGGATGTCCTCGTATTACGGCCACAACCGGGTCTATGTGCTGGACGACGCCAACCGGCCGGTCCACGCCATGCGCGAAGGGAAGGTCGTGTCGCCTGCCGTCTTTGGCGAGGACGAACCCGCTTTGCGGCCGACAATCGCCAGGTTGCGCCAGATGATGAGCAAGGACGCAAGCCAGGCCGGCGCAAAATTCGTTGCCGACGATCTGGTCTCGCTTGGCGGTCAGCCTGCCATACTCAGCGTCATGCCTCTGGTGCCGAGTTCGGATCGCGTCACCCAGGCATCCGGCAGCGAATATCTGCATGTCTCCATAGAGTTCATCAACGACGCGGTGATCGGCAAGATCGCGCAGAAATATCTTCTGGCGGGGGCGCATCTCCTGCCGATGGCTCAGCCGCTTGGCTCGGCTGCCATTCCGCTTATCGACAAACAGGGTGTCATCCTCGGCTATATTGCCTGGGACCAGGAACGGCCCGGCCTGACGCTGGTGGGCAAGGCCAGCCCGGCCCTGGCTCTGGCCGCGCTGGTTGCGGCGAGCGTGCTCGCCTTTCTGCTCCGGCGTCTGCGCCGTGCGTCATCGGCGCTGCAGACCAGCCAGGCCCAGGCGCAATATCTCGCCTTTCACGACACGCTCACCGGCCTGCCCAACCGGGCACTGTTCGAGGACAGGCTGCGGCGTGCCTTGCTTACCTCCGGCAATGAAAGCAAGGTCGCGCTGCTTTATCTCGATCTAGATCGCTTCAAGCATGTCAACGACACGCTTGGTCACCCGGCAGGCGACGAACTCGTGCGCCAGACGGCGGCCAGGCTTCACCATACTGTTCGCGACGTCGACACGGTGGCAAGGCTGGGTGGCGACGAATTCGCGGTAATCCTGATCGATGTCCGCGACGTCAGGAACGCCGAGGATATTTCCGAGAGGGTGCTGCAGAAACTGCAGGAGCCGTTCAAACTGATGGACGATCAGGTCTTTATCAGCGCCAGCATCGGCATAGCCTTGTCGACAGGCCCTGATGCCGATGCAGACGATCTGCTGCGCAAGGCCGACATCGCGCTCTACGAAGCCAAGAAGAACGGCCGTGGCCGCTACCAGGTCTTCGCCGGCGACATGGACGACCTTTTGCTGCGCAAGCGCAAGGTCGAGAGCGAGCTGCGCAGCGCGCTGAATGGCGGCACCGGTATCAAGCTCGCCTACCAGCCGGTCTTTGCCAGCGATGGCAAGACCATTGTCGGCGCCGAGGCGCTGATCCGCTGGGCGCATGAGGTCCATGGCGCACTGCCGGCGGCGCAGTTCATCGCCATCGCCGAGGAACGCGGCATGATCGGGCAGCTCGGCGCATGGGCCCTGCTGGAAGCCTGCCGCTTCGCCGTGAAGACCAAACTGCCGTGGCTCGCCGTCAATGTCTCGCCGCTGCAATTGCGCGACGCCGGCTTTGCCGAAGAGGTTGCCTCGATCCTCGCCGAAACGGGACTGGCGCCGAAGCGCCTGCAGCTCGAGATCACCGAAAACGTTCTCCTGGAAAACAACGACACCACCAGAGCGGCTCTGGCAGCCTTGCGCCAGTCGGGCGTCGGCATTGTGCTCGACGATTTCGGCACCGGCTATTCGTCGCTGAGCTATCTGCGCCGCCATGCCATCGACAAGCTCAAGATCGACCGCTCCTTCGTGCGGCTTCTCGACGGCGACGGCAATTCGGGCGCCATCGTCAAGGCGCTGATCGATCTCGCCGGCGCGCTCAAGGTCGAGGTCACCGCCGAGGGCGTAGAGACCGAGGTGCAAAAGGCGCTGCTGGTCGCCATGGGCTGCCAGCAGCTGCAGGGCTACCTCTTGTCGCCGCCGCTGGAGCCGGCGCAATTGGTGGCGCTGCCCGGCCTGTCGTCGGCCAACGCAACGACGGAGGCGGCAGCGTCGGCCTGATCGTTCCTACCAGCCAGGCAGGATCTGGTTCGGCTTGCTCCGCTTCATCTTGGCGAAGGCGAGCGAGGCGAAATCGAAGCTTCCCGTTTCTTCGCCGAGCGGCACGGAAATATTGTCGAGGCTTTCCGAGATGTGTCGGGCCAGAGCGTCGACGATTTCGGGACGCGAGGTCTGGCCGCGCATGATGCCGATGCGGCAGTCGGGCAGGGCGCCAAAACCGTCGGCTTCGCCCAGCACTCGCATGCCGGGCCGCAGCGCGCATTCCGGCAGCACCGAGATCGCCAGCCCCGACAGCACCGCGGCGGTGATGACGGTGGCCGAGAAGCTGGTGAAGAGGATGCGATAGTCGCGGCTTTGCCGGTCGAGCACATCGACGGCGGCGCGCCGCCAGATGCAGTTCGGCCGGCCGAAGGCCATCGGCAGCACTTCCTGTTCGTGCGTGGCATGGTTGGCCGAGGTCACCCATAGCAGCGGCTCGCGCCGCACCACTTCCGACTGGCCGCGCGTATCATTGTGCGTCACCAGCGCAAGATCGAGATTGCCGCGCTTGATATGCTCGACCAAGCCTGGTGTCGGCTCGCAGATGACAGTCAGTTCGACGCGCGGATTTGACCGTGTGAAGCGTGCCATGATTTCGGGCAGGAACCGGTCGGCATAGTCGTCGGGGGTGCCGATGCGGATGGTGCCTTCGAGCCGCTGGTCATCGAAGGCGGCCAGCGTTTCGCGGTTGAGATAGAGCAGGCGGCGCGCGTAGGAGAGCAGCTTGTCGCCTTCCTCGGTCAGCCTGTTGGTGCGGCCGTCCTTTTCGAACAGCGGCTTGCCGATCCGCTCTTCCAGCCGGCGCATCTGCATCGACACCGCCGATTGCGTGCGCAGCACTTCCTCGGCCGCGCGGGTAAAGCTGCCGGTATCGGCAATCGAGATGAAGGTCTGCAACTGGTCGAGATCGAGTGGCGCTTTCATCGGTCCAATCCATCAGTAGCGTTGATGCTAAAGATTAGAAACATTCGTTGGATTAATCAATCGGTGCGTGGCAAATTCACATTGTCCACATGAAGGCATGTGAATCGAGACCGGAACGGCCGCTGTCCCCAGCGCCGATCGCCTGGTCTTGTCCAGTTCGAGTCTGAAGGAGACCGACATGACCACGTTTGATTTCGCCACCGAGACCTCGCGCATAACCTCGCGTCCGGCCGTTGCGACGCGCGTGGCCAACACCCTTCTCAATGCCTACCAGGCCTGGAAAAATCGCCGGGCCTTCTATCGCCTCGGCGAGATGTCGGACGCCGAACTCGCCGATATCGGCCTGACTCGCGCGGATCTCCATGTCGCCATCGATGTGCCGTTCGGCGCCGATCCGACCGTGAAGCTGCGTGCGATTGCGAGCGATCGTGCCGATACGATCGAAGATCTCGCCCGCCAGATAGCGTGATATCGGGCGCATTGTTTCGGTTGCCGTGAACCTTTCTCAGGGCTCGCTGCGACCAACGAGTATAGCAGGCTCCCCACTCCCTGCCGGTTCCCCGCCGGCCAGCCTGCACACTGGCCCGGTCCTCCTCCAGGACCGGGCTTTTCTTTTAAAGCTCCGTCGTCATCGTGCGGTCTGCGCCGCTCGCTTCGTTCCTTGCTCCGAAGCCGCGAAGGTTAGCGCCCAACTACCGCCAACTACCGCCGGTCCATGTCCCGCTTGAACTGGTCGAAGATCGTTTCCACGCCCTTCTGATAGTCGTCGCGCTGCTGGGCGCCAGTCTCGAACATCTTGCCGAAAATATCGTCGAACGGATTGCGTGGCCTGCCGCTCGGATTGGCCTGCGGTTGCGGCGCCTGGCGCTCCTGCGGTGCCTGTCGCGGCTGGGGTGCTTGCGGCTGCTGCGGCGCCGAATGCCCACCGGGCAGGCCGAAGCCGCCACCACCGCCTTGCCGCATCATCTCTTCAAAAATCTTGCCCAGCGGGTTGTCGCCGTAAGGGCTCTGTGTCTGTTGCGGCTGTGTTGGGTGCTGCGGCCGGCCCTGCGGTTGCTGTGCCGCGCCACCGCCGAACATGTCCTGCAGCACCTTGCCCAGCGGATTGTCGCCATAGGGGTTGGGCGCCTGTTGCGGCTGGCTTTGCGGCTGTTGGGCGCCGCCGCCGAACATGTCCTGCAGCACTTTGCCCAGCGGGTTCTCACCGTAAGGATTGGGTGCTGGCTGCGGCGCAGGCTGTGCCCCGCCGCCCGCCTGCCGCATCATCTGTTCGATGATCTCGCCGAGCGGATTGCTGCCGCCGCCGAAGCCACCGGCGGCCTGCATCTGACCCCCGGTCAACTGGTTTGTCGTCTGCTTGAACAATCCGCCCATCACCATCGAAGCGATGGCCGGCAGCATCTGCTGCAGGATCTGCTGGCTGACGCCGGTCGCCTGCGCGGCCTGGCTGGCCACCGCGCGCGACAGCTCCTTCGAGCCGAACAGATGACCCAGAATGCCATTGCCCTCATTGACGCCTTGCGGTGAGAAAGCCCTGGTCGCGTCCTCGAAGTATTTGGCGTGCTGGCCGCTCGCCATCGCCGTCATGAAGGCGCCGAGCCCATAGGGATCGGCGGTGTTGCGTTGCAGCCCTTGCGAGAAGGCCGGCAGCAGAGCGGCGACAGCCGCCTGCGTCTGCTGCATGGAAAGCCCGTACTGCTGGGCAAGCGCCTGCATGCCGTTGCCGTTCTGCGCCTGCGCCAATATGTCGAACAAGGTAGGCATCGGTTTCTCCTCCCGGAAATCCTCGAGGGAGAACCTAGTTCGTTTCGATGTTCGATTGAAGCGGCTTTTGCCGCTGCTCAAGGCGCCACGCTAATACGCATATTCCATGAACACCGGCTCGATCGAGCCGCCCCAGCGCGTGTGGTAGGCCGACAGCATTTCCTCGGCACTGGTGGTACCGCGCGCCACGACTTCGTCCAGCGTGTTGAGGAACGAGGTCTCGTCATAGCCGTCGCGGTTCTTCCTGCCGCGATTTTTCAGCCCAAGGCGCGAAATGGTCATTACATCGCGGCCGATCTCACGCAGCGTCGTGTTGCGGAACGGCGCGGAAATGCCTTGTTCCGGCACCGCATTGCGCATCGCCAGCGTTTCTTCATAGGTCCAGCTCGAAGTCAGCGCCTCGGCGGCGTCGAGCGCGGCCTCGTCATAAAGCAGCCCGACCCAGAAGGCCGGCAGCGCGCAGATGCGGCGCCACGGCCCGCCATCGGCGCCGCGCATTTCGAGGAAGCGCTTCAGCCTGACGTCAGGGAACAGGGTCGACAGATGGTTCGCCCAGTCGCCCATGGTGGGCAGTCCGTCCGGTACTTCATTGCGGGCAACGCCGGCCATGAACTGGCGGAAGGTGATGTGCGTCATGTCGTGATAGTGGCCGTCGCGGATGACGAAATACATCGGCACGTCGAGCGCCCATTCGACATAGTCGGCAAAGCCGAACTCGGGCGAGAAGCAGAATTCGAGCAGGCCCGAGCGCTGGTTGTCGGTGTCGCGCCAGATGTCGCCGCGCCAGCTCTGCAGCCCGTTCGGCCGGCTGTCGGTGAAGGGCGAGTTGGCAAACAGCGCCGTCGACAGTGGCTGCAGCTTCAGCGACACCTGCATCTTGCGGCGCATGTCGGCTTCGCTTTCGAAGTCGAGGTTCACCTGGATGGTGCAGGTGCGATACATCATGTCGAGACCCTTGGTGCCGACCTTGGGCATGTAGCGGGTCATGATTTCGTAGCGCGATTTCGGCATTTTCGGCGTCTCGGCCAGCGACCATTTCGGGCTGCCGCCGAGGCCGAGAAAGCGGATGCCCATCGGCTCGGCGATCTCGCGTACCTGCGCCAGATGCGCATTGCCCTCCCGGCAGGTCTGGTGGATCGTTTCCAGCGGCGCGCCCGACAGCTCGAACTGGCCGCCAGGCTCCAGCGAGATCGCGCCCTGTCCGGTCGGCTCGACCAGGCCGATGATGCGGCCGTCATCGATGATCGGGTCCCAGCCGAGCTTTTGCTGCATGCCTTCGAGGATGGCGCGGATGCCGCGCTCGCCGCCATAAGGCACCGGCGCGTTGCCGTCGACATAGAAGGGGAACTTCTCGTGCTCGGTCCCGATGCGCCACTTGTCGCGCGGCTTGTTGCCTTCGGCCAGATGCTCGACCAGTTCGTCGATGCCTTCGATTGGCCGGAAATCGGTTGTGTCGCGCGCCATGGGGCCCCCTCTGCGGCTCTCGGAGCCCGCCGGCGCTAAATGGACGAAATGTCAGCAGCCGATCAAGCGAAAAATCCTGAGCCACAGGTCAACAGGAATTGATCTTTACGCCTCTTACCAGTCTCCGACCGTCGCCTGCATCACCGCAAGCGCCGCTACAGCTGCTGTGTCAGCGCGCAGGATGCGCGGTCCGAGCGGGATGGCAGTGACGAAGGGGAGCGCCCGCAGCATCTTGCGTTCGTCGTCGGAAAAGCCGCCTTCCGGCCCGACCAGCAGCGCCAGCTTCCTCTCCGGCACCGCCTGCAATGCCGGCAGCGGGTTGTCGGTCGAGGCATCCTCGTCGCAGAAGATAAGCCGGCGTTCCTTGTCCCAGCCGGAGAGCAGGCGCTCGAATTTCTCGGCCTCGCGCACTTCCGGCACCGCCAGTATGCCGCATTGCTCGGCCGCCTCGACGACATTGGCGCGCAGCCGGTCGATGGAGGGTTTTGCCACTTGCGTGTGCTGGGTGATCACCGGCTGCAGGATGCCGGCGCCCATCTCGACCGCCTTCTGCACGAGATAGTCTAGCCGGCCCTGTTTCAGTGGCGCGAAGCAATAGATCAGGTCAGGCAGGGGCGGTTGCGGTCTCTGCGAGGCCAGCACCTTCAGCCGCACCGCCCTTTTCGACCTGGTGGCAATCGCCGCCGACCACTCGCCGTCGCGGCCGTTGAAGACCAGGATCTCGGCGCCTTCGCCGAGCCGCAGCACATGCGTGAGATAATGGCTCTGCTGCTGGCCGGCATCGAATTCGATGCCGGCCGCGAGGTCGTCCGGCACGAACAGCCGCTGCATCTTGTAATTGGCGCGCATCGCCGAGGAATGGGCGAGGCGGTGCCTGGCGTCAAGTCTCGGCGGAACGATGCCACACCGGTTCAAAACCGTGCCGCAGCACCGAAACGGTCGTGGCCGGTGTGAGCAGGCGCAGCGACCGGCCGGCAAGGCTGTCGAAGGCCGCCGCATCGCCATAGCCTGCGAACGACCAGGGCAGCGCGTTGCCGCCGCGCAGCGCATAGGCCGAGCCGCCATCCGCGATCATCGCTCCGTCCGGCAATTCGGCAAGCTCTCCCATGGTGACATCAGGTGGCTTGCCGCCGGAAGCCAGCCGCTCCTTGTGCAGCCGCTTGTCCACCATTGGCGCGCGCGGTTCATTTACACCGAAGACTTTGCCGAAACGCCCGACAAAATCCGTGGCTCGCTCACGCCGGCAATAGAAACAGGGACGGTGCCCGGCGGCCAGCGCCGTCACCTCGTCGAGGAAGAACAACTCGGTCCAGCCGGCCCTGCCGCCCGGCCTGTTCCTGCCCATCGGCTCGCGCCGCACATTGCGGAATTGGCAGACGCAGATGATCCAGGCCGGCAAGGCCCAACGCTTTTTCAGCAGCGTCTTGGTCTCAGGATCGTGGATGATGCCGCGATTGCCGGTGAACAGGCCGCGCTCGGATACGGCATGGATGGCGCCGAACGGATCGACCCGGTTCTGCAGTGGCATAGTTCTCTCCCGAATGCGCATCTTGGCTGCAATACGGGCGACATGATATCGCTCCTCGCGTCATTTCATGTCAGCAGGGTTTGGCGATGCGGGTGCTGGTGGTCCAAAACTACGACAATACCGGTCTCGGGCAGGTTGGCATTGCGCTCGCCGAAGCGGGCGCCGATCTGGACCTGCGCCGGCCCTACAAGGGCGACGCGCTGCCGCACGACGCGACCGGGCACGATGCCATGGTGATGCTCGGCGGCGGTCAGAACGCGCTGGCCGACGATGACTACCCCTATTTCCCGGCGCTGCTCAAGCTGACCCGCGATTTCGCCGACAAGGATCGCTCGGTGCTCGGCATCTGCCTGGGCAGCCAATTGGTTGCCCGCACTTTCGGCGGCGAGAACCAGATCGGCGGCGCCTCGGAGTTCGGCTGGCACAAGGTATCGCTGACGCCGGACGCCAGGACCGATCCGGTGCTCGCCGCGCTGCCCCAGGATTTCCCCATCTTCGAATGGCACGACGACACCTTCGCCCTGCCTGCAAATGCGGTGCGGCTCGCCGGCAGCGACATTGCCGAGAACCAGGCGTTCCGCATCGGCCGCGCCGTCTACGGCTTCCAGTTCCACTTCGAGGCCGACCGGCCGATGGTGAAGGACTGGAGCACGTCCTTCGCCCCGCTCATTGCCGATCGCCATCCTGACTGGCACGACCGTCTCGACGGCGAAATGGCCCGCAATGGCCCCGAGGCCGATGCCGCGGGTTTGGCCATTGCCCGCGCCTGGGTGGCGACGATCTGAGCCAGCAGCGGTCGCGCGTTGCATAATTGGCACGCGGCGGGGAATCCGCCGGGGACAACCGCTTTCATCCTTGGTTTGTGGCCGAACGCTATCCTACAAGGCGCGCGCTCTGCATCGGCAATGCAACCGCGATGAACCTTCTGTGTGCTCCGCGCGACACACCGCCGATACAGAATCGACCTACAAGCGCGAAATCGTCGAAACTTTGAGACGAATTCGTTGTTTCAACGCATTGGTAACCGCCTCGTGCCCAGATGCAGGAAGCTCAACTAGAGATGACGTCCGTGAAAGCAGCGCTTCTGTCCTTTGTCATGCTGTCTGCCATCGTTTTGTGCGGTCTCGGCATTTATTCCGCCGATGCAGCCAACAACCATCAGGCCGTCGACGGCTACGGCGTCACCGCCGCGCTTCGCTAAAACGCTTTTCCCTGCACAGTCAGGATACGCTTGTCCGCGCCGTCCACGGCGAGCGCGCTGAGCATGCCTGACTGCCAGGCGAGCGTGTCGACATTGACGCGGTTCGGCATCACCTCCGCCTCCGGCACCGGTGTGTGGCCGTGCACGATCACCTTCGGGTAAAGCCCTGGATGGTTGTGGAAGACGTCGCGGATCCAGACCAGATCCTGCGGGCTCTGGCTCTCCAGCGGCACGTCAGGCCTGACGCCGGCATGGCAGAAGAAGAAATCACCTGATATCAGTGACAATTGCAGCGACCGCAGGAAGTCGACATGGGCTTGCGGTACAGCATTGACCAGTGCCTGGTGTCCCCGCCGTAACGCCTCGGCCTTGGCGAACCAGCTTGCGTGTCCCGCTAGGTCGACGCCATAGGATTGTGCCGTCTGCACGCCGCCATAGCGGATGAACAGCCCTTCCGGGTCAGGCTCGTCGAGAAAGTCGAGGAAGCCGATATCGTGGTTGCCGGCGAGCATCAGATGCCGTGGATCGCGTTTCTGTGCCTCGATCAGGAAGTCCATGACGCCCTTGGACTCTGGTCCGCGGTCGACATAGTCGCCGAGGTGGATGACGCGCCAATCGCTGGTCGGCTTGTATTCGAGTTCGCTCTCGATGCGGCGATGCATGGCGGCGAGCAGATCGAGCCGGCCATGCACGTCGCCGATCGCATAGAGGCGCATGCCATCGGGCGCGCGCGCGTCGAGGTAGTGGATGCCGGTCTCGGTCAAGGCGGCTTCGTCTCCGTGATCCAGCGAGGCTAGGGTCTAATCGGTGAACAAGACCCTATCGCCGCAACTGGTCCTTGCCCATCTCGGTCACCAGCCGTTTGCCGCACAGTGCCAGCGTGATGTCCATCTCCTTGCGGATGATGTCCAGCGCCAGGGTCACGCCTTGCTTGCCCATGGCGCCCAACCCGTACAGGAACGGGCGGCCGATATAGGTGCCCTTGGCGCCGAGGCAAAGCGCCTTCAGCACGTCCTGGCCCGAGCGGATGCCGCCGTCCATATGCACCTCGATCCTGTCGCCGACGGCATCGGCGATCTCCTCCAGCGCCATGATTGACGACGATGCGCCGTCGAGCTGGCGCCCGCCATGGTTGGAAACGATGATGGCGTCGGCGCCGGTCTCGACCGCCATCAGCGCGTCCTCCTTGTCGAGAATACCTTTCAGGATCAGCTTGCCGCCCCAGCGCTCCTTGATCCAGGCGACGTCCTTCCACGACAGGTTCGGGTCGAACTGCTCCGTCGTCCACGATGCCAGCGAAGCGACGTCGCCGACGCCCTTGGCATGGCCGACAATGTTGCGGAAGGTGCGGCGCTTGGTGCCGGCAATGCCCATCAGCCAGCGCGGCCGCATGGCGATGTTGGCAATGTTGGCCAGCGTCATCTTGGGCGGCGCCGACAGCCCGTTGCGGACATCCTTGTGGCGCTGCCCCAGGATCTGCAGGTCGAGCGTCAACACCAGCGCCGAGCATTTTGCAGCCTTCGCCCTGTCGATCAGGCCGAGCACGAAATCCTTGTCGCGAAGCACGTAGAGCTGGAACCAGAACGGCTTCTTCGTCACCGACGCGACATCCTCGATCGAGCAGATGCTCATCGTCGACAGCGTGAACGGCACGCCGAATTCCTCTGCCGCCTGCGCCGCCAGCATCTCGCCATCGGCATGCTGCATGCCGGTCATTCCAGTTGGGGCAAGCGCCACCGGCATCGCCACTTTCTCGCCGATCATCGTCGATTCCAGCGAGCGGTTGCTCATGTCGACCAGCACGCGCTGACGGAATTTTATCTTCTGGAAGTCCTCCTCGTTGGCGCGGTAGGTGCTTTCGGTCCAGGCGCCGGAATCGGCATAGTCGTAGAACATCTTCGGCACCCGCCGGCGCGCCAGGTCCTTGAGATCGGCAATGGTGAGGATGTCGCTCATGGTGGTTCCTCGTTAGCCAGTCGTCTTGAAGCCGTCGTCGGCGTCGGAGCGCTGCTTGAGCCTGAGCCGCGACACGCGCTGCCAGTCGCCGCTGCGTTCGGCCTCGAGCATCGAGCGCTCGACATAGGAGATATGGTCCATCGCCGCCTGGCGGGCAGCTGAGGGATCGCCGGCCTTCACGGCTTTGTAGATCGCGCCGTGCTGGGCCAGCAGCGCCTCGCGCGCTCCGGGCACGCTGAACACCAGAAGCCGGTTCTGGAACACGCCTTCAGACAGCAGCCGGTAGCAGGAGCGCAGCGTGTGCAAGAGGATGATGTTGTGCGCGCATTCGCACACAGCATGGTGGAACTCGACGTCGATTTCCGCCTCGTCGTCGAAATCGCCGGTGCGGTGCGCCTCGTCCATACGCGCCATGATGCGGTCGAGCAGCGCAATGTCGTCCGCTGTCGCGCGCCGCGCCGCATATTCGGCCGCAACACCTTCGATCTCGCGGCGGTATTCCAGATAGTCGGTCACCGCCTTGCGGTGCATCGAGATGAGGTCGGTCACCGGCTTGGTGAACAACTGGCCGATGACGTCGGCGACATGGGTGCCGCCGCCGGCCTTGGTGATCAGCAGCCCGCGCCCTTCCAGCGCCTTCAGCGCATCGCGCAGGATCGGCCGCGACACGTCGAACTGGCGCGCCAGCTCGCGCTCGCCCGGCAGCCGGTCGCCGGTGCGCAGCACGCCTTCAAGGATCAGGCTTTCGATCTGCTGCACCACCTCGTCGGCGGTGCGCGAATGCTCGATCCTGGAGAAAACATCGCTCAACGGGGGCCTGGGAAATTGAACCGGTGTCGCGCAAGATAAAGCCAGCGTCGCCAACTGGTCAAATTATTTATCCAATTCGCCCAATCGGGTCGGTCAGCGCGTCGCGCCGGCAGGACCTACGATGCTAGACTTTGGTGTTTACGCGCCTCATGGATTGCCTTTAGAGGACGCCATTACACGAAGGGTCGAGAACAGGGGGACCACCGTGTCGGACGAGACGTCCAACCTCGAATTCCAGCCGCGCGCCCAGGGCAGCGTGATGGGCTTTCCCGCGCATGAGGGACGGCCCGGCGCGATCGGCGAGGTCCATGCCCGGCCGCATCCGCTGATCGAGAAGCCGCGCGTGCTTGTGCAACTCGCCTTCATGACCGAGGGCGGCTCCGGCGTCGACATGGCCGTGCTCTCCGAACTGTCGCGGCGCCTCGGCATCGCGGCGCCCGACCGTCATGCCCGCCACCACGCCATGAAGTGGGGCAAGGGTACGCTGCGCTGGGAGCGGCATACGGAATTTTCGACCTATCTGTGGGAAGGGCCGCTGGCCGAAAGCAGCAGGGCGCAGGAGGATTCTCCTTTCGGCAACGGCTTCTCGCCGCCGGGAACGGTGATCTCAGGTATAAGGCTGGAGATCCGCAAATGGACGCCGGCAAGCGAGAAGCTGATTGCGGCCTTCGACCCGACGAGCCTCTGCTATTCGCTGGTCGAGCGCGGCAATGCGGCCATAGTCACCGATTTCCGCCAGGACGGCGACGGCCTGACCCGCATCCTGGTGCTTGATCGCGGCCTGACGCCGGCGCGGACCGGCGCGCTGTCGCAGCGGCTGATCGACGTCGAGACGTATCGCACGCTTGCCATGCTCGGCCTGCCGCTGGCGCTGACGCTGTCGGGCCGCGCCCGCCGCATCGAGGACCGGCTGGCGCAGACCACGCTGGAAATGAAGGTCGCTGAAACCCGCGACAGCCAGACGCTGCTCGCCGACCTGACCGAGCTTGCCGCTGAACTCGAGGCTGATGCCGCCTCCAGCCTCTATCGCTTCGGCGCCAGCCGCGCCTATGACGGCATCGTTGTCGAGCGGCNGGCACCCGCCATGCGCACCTGCCGTTCGGTCGAGGAGCGCCAGGCCAACCTGTCGCGAAAACTGACCCGCGCCACCACGCTGCTGCGCACCTGGGTCGATGTCGAGGTCGAGAAGCAGAACCGCGATCTGCTGGCGTCGATGAACAACCGCGCCCGGCTGCAACTGCGGCTGCAGCAGACGGTGGAAGGCCTGTCGGTGGCGGCAGTGTCCTACTATGTCGTCGGCCTGATCTCCTATCTCGCCAAGGGCGCCTCGATCTTCGGCCATGCCTTTGCACCGGAAGTCGTCACGGCCGTCGCGGTGCCGGTCGCCATCCTGCTGGTCTGGTGGGGCGTGCGGCGAGTCAGGCGGATGCACTCCGAGCCGGCGAAACATCCGGGGGAGTAGGAGCGCACTTTACCCTCCCCCTTGTGGGGAGGGTCGATCCGCATAGCGGATCGGGGTGAGGGTGCTCGTAAAGAGCTTTCGTCGCGCGGACCCCCACCCCGCTCACTGCGTTCGCGACCCTCCCCACAAGGGGGAGGGTTAAGATCCATAGCGGCAGATTGCCGCTGCGGAAGGCTGGCAGTACGCTCTTTGCCCGACGCGGTGTTTGCAACATCCGGATGTAACTGGTAAAAGATTTTTACCAGCCAAGCGGAGGACGCCGCCAATGTCCGGCCTTGTCATGCCCAAGCCAGACGACGCCACGATGCGAAGGCGCGCAGAGATCGTCGCCGATATGCGCATCATCGTGCCGGGCGAGGGCGTCGTCGACGCCACCAACGAAATGCGCGCCTTCGAAAGCGACGGTCTCACCGCCTACCGGCAATTGCCGCTGGTCGTGGTGCTGCCGGAAACGGTGGCGCAGGTGTCGCGGGTGCTGAAATACTGCAACGACCGCAACATCCGTGTCGTGCCGCGCGGCTCCGGCACCTCGCTCTCCGGCGGCGCGTTGCCGCTCGAGGATGCCGTGCTGCTGGTCATGAGCCGCTTCAACCGCATCCTTGCCATCGACTATCCCGATCGCGTCGTCGTCGCTCAGCCCGGCGTCACCAATCTCGGCATCACCACCGCCGTCGAGCAGGAGGGCTTCTACTATGCGCCCGATCCATCCTCGCAGATCGCCTGCTCGATCGGCGGCAATGTCGCGGAAAATTCCGGCGGCGTGCACTGCCTGAAATACGGCCTGACCGCCAACAATGTGCTCGGCATCGAGATGGTGCTGATGAACGGCGAGGTGGTGCGGCTTGGCGGCAATCATCTGGACTCGGAAGGCTATGATCTCCTCGGCGTCATGACGGGGTCCGAAGGCCTGCTCGGCGTCGTCACCGAGGTCACCGTGCGCATCCTGAAAAAGCCGGAGACGGCCCGCGCTCTGCTGATCGGCTTTCCGACCAGCGAGCAGGGCGGCCAGTGCGTCGCCGACATCATCGGCGCCGGCATTATCCCCGGCGGCATGGAGATGATGGACCGGCCGGCAATCCATGCCGCGGAGGATTTCGTCCATGCTGGCTACCCCCTTGATGTCGAGGCGCTGCTGATCGTCGAACTCGACGGGCCGGGCGTCGAGGTCGATCACCTGATCGGTCTCGTCGAAGCGATCGCCTATAGGAACGGCTCCACCACCTGTCGCATCTCGCAATCCGAACAGGAGCGGCTGAGTTTCTGGGCCGGCCGCAAGGCGGCCTTCCCGGCGGTCGGCCGCATCTCACCCGATTATTACTGCATGGATGGCACCATCCCGCGCAAGGAATTGCCGCGTGTGCTCGCCGGCATGCGCGAACTGTCGGGAAAATACGGCCTTGGCGTCGCCAATGTCTTCCACGCCGGCGACGGCAATCTGCATCCGCTGATCCTCTACGACGCCAACGTGCCGGGCGAACTCGACAAGGCGGAAAGTTTTGGCGCCGACATCTTGCGGCTCTGCGTCAAGGTCGGCGGCGTCTTGACCGGCGAGCACGGCGTCGGCGTCGAGAAGCGCGACTTGATGCCTGAAATGTTCAACCAGATCGACCTCGACCAACAAATGCGCGTCAAATGCGCCTTCGATCCCAACCATCTGCTTAACCCGGGAAAAGTGTTTCCACAACTGCGCCGCTGTGCGGAGCTTGGGCGCATGCACGTGCATCGGGGGCAGCTGGCATTTCCGGATATTCCGAGGTTTTGATGGGGGCGGAATNGAGCTTGGGCGCATGCACGTGCATCGGGGGCAGCTGGCATTTCCGGATATTCCGAGGTTTTGATGGGGGCGGAATGTCTCACGTCGGCGATCCTTCGCGCCCCCCTCTGTCCTGCCGGACATCTCACCCACAAGGGGGGAGATCACCAGTCATCTCTGCCTTCGCCAACCTTCGACGTTGCTAGAGAGGCGCGGTCGCCAAAGCTGCTAATCTCCCCCCAAGTGGGGGAGATGTCCGGCAGGACAGAGGGGGGCGCGAAGGAACTCGACCCATCTTCGCCATGACGACCTTCACCCCCACCACATCGGCCGAGATCCTCNGGAGCTTGGGCGCATGCACGTGCATCGGGGGCAGCTGGCATTTCCGGATATTCCGAGGTTTTGATGGGGGCGCGAAGGAACTCGACCCATCTTCGCCATGACGACCTTCACCCCCACCACATCGGCCGAGATCCTCTCCACCGTCCAATGGGCGGCGGCGGAAGAGTCACCTTTGGAAATCATCGGCCACGGCTCCAAGCGCGGCATCGGCCGGCCACAGCAGAGCGAACACACGCTCGATCTTTCGAAGCTCACCGGCGTCACCCTCTACGAGCCGGCCGAGTTGGTGCTGTCGGCCAAGGCCGGCACGCCGCTTTCCGAGATCGAAAACCTGCTCGCCGAAAACGGCCAGCAGCTCGCCTTCGAACCGATGGATTACGGTCCTTTACTCGGCGGCGAGCCCGGCAAGGGCACCATCGGCGGCGTGCTCGCGGCGAACCTGTCCGGTCCGCGCCGGCTGAAGGCGGGGGCTGCGCGAGACCATATTCTGGGCATCAATGCGGTTGCCGGACGCGGCGAGGCTTTCAAGTCCGGCGGCCGAGTCGTCAAGAATGTCACCGGCTACGATCTGTCGAAGCTGATGGCCAACAGCTGGGGCACGCTGGCCGTGTTCACCGATGTCACCTTCAAGGTGCTGCCGGCGGCCGAGACCGAGGTGACGCTTGCCATGCGCGGCCTACTCGACGATGCCGCCTCTGCCGCCATGGCGCTGGCGCTCGGCTCCAGCGCCGAAGTGTCGAGCGCGGCCCATCTGCCCGAACGCATCGCCGCGCGCATTGCCGGGGGCAGTCTAGGCACTGACGCTGCAACGCTGCTGCGCGTCGAAGGGTTTGGCCCATCGGTCGCCTATCGCATTGAGGCGCTGAAGACCCTGCTGAAAAATGCCGGCCCGCTGCAGGAGATCGCAGGTGAGACATCGCATGCCCTCTGGCGTGACATAAGGGACTGCACGCCATTCGCCGACCGTAGCGAAAAGCCGGTCTGGCGCGTTTCGATGGCGCCGTCTCAGGCTCACCAGATGGTGCTGACGCTGCGCATGCAGATCGGCGTCAGTGCCTTCTACGACTGGCAGGGTGGGCTGGTCTGGCTGCGCATGGAGGAGGGCGATCCCGAGGCCGCCCTGCTGCGCGGGCTGATCAAAAAGCACGGCGGCGGCCACGCGACGCTGGTGCGCGCCACCCCTTCGCATCGCACCGCCGTTCCGGTGTTCGAGCCGCAGGCACCGCATAAGGCCGCATTGTCGGCGCGGCTCAAGGCCGAGTTCGATCCCAAGTCCATCCTCAATCCCGGCCGCATGGCCCAAGGCTAAGATAATGCAAACTAACTTCTCCCTTGCCCAGCTCGCCGATCCCCATGTCGCGGAATCGGAGAAGATCCTGCGCAAATGCGTGCATTGCGGCTTCTGCACCGCCACTTGCCCGACCTATGTGACATTGGGCAACGAGCTGGATTCGCCACGCGGGCGCATCTATCTCATCAAGGACATGCTGGAGAACGGCCGCCCGGCCGACAAGCAGATCGTCACCCATATCGACCGCTGCCTGTCCTGCCTGGCCTGCATGACCACCTGCCCGTCGGGCGTCAATTACATGCATCTGGTCGACCATGCCCGCGCCCATATCGAGGAAACTTACAAGCGGCCGCTGCTCGACCGGCTCACCCGCGCCATGCTGGCCTTTGTGCTGCCCTATCCCGCGCGCTTTCGCGCCGCGCTGAGATTGGCGAGACTCGGCAAGCCATTCATTCGTCTGTTCGAAAAGGTGTCGGCCCTGAAGCCGCTCAGCGCGATGCTGAAGCTGGCACCGGCCTCGATCCCGACGGTCTCGCCAATGGCCTCTTCCGGCATTCATGCCGGGCAGGGGACGAAGAGAGGCCGCGTCGCCATCCTCACCGGCTGCGCCCAATCGGTACTCGACCCCGCCATCAATGAGACGACGATTGCATTGCTGACACGGCTGGGCGTCGAGGTCGTGGTGCCGCAGGGCGAAGCCTGCTG
The DNA here is from genome assembly GCF_000503155.1 of Mesorhizobium sp. LSJC285A00. Classification (NCBI taxonomy): domain Bacteria; kingdom Pseudomonadati; phylum Pseudomonadota; class Alphaproteobacteria; order Hyphomicrobiales; family Phyllobacteriaceae; genus Mesorhizobium; species Mesorhizobium sp. LSJC285A00. Next base: position 3,615 of record NZ_AYVK01000020.1, on the reverse strand, counting down.
CGGCGCGCTGGTCCATCATATGGGCCGCGAGGCAGCAGCCCTTGCCTCGGCACGGCAGAATGTCGATGCCTGGACGCGTGCCATCGACCAGGGCGGGCTCGACGCCATCGTCATCACCGCATCGGGCTGCGGCACAACCATCAAGGATTACGGCTTCATGCTGCGCCTCGATCCGGCCTATGCCGACAAGGCCGCGCGGGTCTCGGCGCTGGCCAGGGACATTACCGAATATCTCGCAAGCCTCGACCTGCCCGAGCCGGTGCGCAAACCCGGCACCGTCGTCGCCTATCACTCCGCCTGCTCGATGCAGCACGGCCAGAAGATCACCCGCCAGCCGAAGGAATTGCTCGCCAGGGCCGGCTTCGTCGTGCGCGATCCGCGCGAGGGACATCTGTGCTGCGGCTCGGCCGGCACCTACAACATCCTGCAGCCGGAGATTTCGGAGAAGCTGCGCGACCGAAAGGTGAAAAACATCGAGGCCACCGGCGCGGAGATCGTTGCCACAGGCAATATCGGCTGCATCACCCAGATCGCTTCGGCTGCAAAGCTGCCGGTGATGCACACGATCAAGCTGCTCGACTGGGCCTATGGTGGTCCGAAGCCGGAGGGCGTCTCCGAAGGAAACCTGGTCGCCGCCGAGTAAGCAGCTATTCCGCTGCCAGCCGGTCCACCACGCCATACGTCGCCTGGTAGCGCGCGCGCTGGCGGCTGAGCGCGACCATTGTGTTGCGCAAGAGGATCGCCACAGTGATCGGGCCGACGCCGCCCGGCACCGGCGTGATCCAGGACGCGACTTCCTTCACGCTCTCGGTGTCGACGTCGCCGACGATGCGGCTCGTGCCGTCCGGGCCGATCTCGGAATTGATGCCGATGTCGATGACGGCCGCACCGGGCTTCACCATGTCGGCCTTGATCAGCCGCGGCTTGCCGACGGCGACGAACAGCGCATCGGCGCGGCGCGCATGTGCCGCCACCGAGCGCGTCATGTGATGGCACACCGTCACCGTTGCGCCTTCGCTCATCAGCAGGAAGGCAATCGGCTTGCCGACGATCTCGGAATGGCCGACGACGACGACTTCGAGCCCCTTGAGGTCGAGGCCGGTTTCCTTGAGCAGCTCGACCGAGGCCGCAGCCGTGCAAGGCGCGAGGTCGAGCTGGTTGTAGACGATATTGCCGATCGACGCCGGATGCATGCCCTCGACGTCCTTCAGTGGATGCACCGCCGCTTGCAGCGTCTTGATCGGGATATGCGCCGGCACCGGCCGCTGGATGATGATGCCGGTGACGCGCGGGTCGGCGTTCAGGCCGTGGATCGCCGCCTCGAGTTCGCCGGCGCTGATGTCGGCGGGGAACCGCCGCTCCTCGAAACCGATGCCGGCAAGCGCGGCCTTGGCGCGCTGGTTGCGCACATAGACATCGACGGCAGCGGTATCGCCGACGGTGATCGACACCAGCTTGGGCGGAAAACCTTCGGCGGTGGCGATGGCGGCATCCTCGCGCACGGATGCCATGATGCGCTGGGCGACCGGGCCGCCCCGGAGATAGCGGCTATCGTCTGGCGGAGACATGGCTGAACCTTTGCAGCGAGTTTGGCGCAGGGGAGTTTGGCCGTCCCTATAGCAGGGGAAATGCGGCAAGGCAGCGTGAAAGCGAACCGTCATCCCCCTGGCGCGACGTTCTGGCGCAGCCTGGCTCAGCTATAGCCGCAAAGAGAAAGGGCAGCGCGGTTTCCCGGGCTGCCCTTTCCTGACTGGCCGCATCCCCACACGGCCCGTCCCCCGTAAACTCTTCCCGATCCCTGAAGGTCTAGCCTTCTGAACCAGATGATTCGGTAGCCGACTATATCACGACCACGGTCGTTCCAACATTGACCCTCTCGTAAAGGTCAACCACGTCCTCGTTGCGCATGCGGATACAGCCGGAAGATACCGAGCCGCCGATGGTCCATGGCTGGTTGGTGCCGTGGATGCGGTATTCCGTCGTGCCGAGATAGAGCGCGCGGGCGCCGAGCGGATTCTCTTCGCCACCGGCCAGATAGGTCGGGAGGTAGCGGCCCCTGGCAGCCTCGCGCTTGATCATCTCCGCTGGCGGGCGCCAGTCCGGCCAGACGCGCTTGTTGGTGATCTTGTGCGTGCCAGACCATTCGAACCCAGGCTTGCCGGTGCCGACGCCATAGCGCCGCGCCTTGCCGTTCTTCTCGACCAGGAACAGGAAGTTCTGCGTCGTATCGATGACGATCGTGCCCGGCTTCTGCGGGCCGTCATAGGCGACTTCCTGCGGCAGATAGAGCGGATTGATCTGCGGCCGCATCACCACGCGCTTGGCCGGCGCCTGCACGGAAGCAGTGCGCACCCGATCGGGTCGCGCTGGCTGCGCATAGCGAAGGCGTGGCTGCTGCTGCACGAACTGGCGGCTCTGCCGCACGATGCCGGGCGCGCGGCCAAGCTGCAGCACCCAGGGCGCGGAAAGGTCGGGGCTCACCATCACCGGCGGCCTGTCGGCATAGCGGTCGTTGGCGGCAGACGAGGTGACGCCGGCGGCCAGAATGGCCACGGCGCCGAGCACGGAACGCAAAAAGATCTTCATCGGAACGCACCTTGATCGTCGAACGGACGGAGGCGGAACTTGCCCCCGGTTGCGCGATCCTTGGCGCGAAGCCACAACCGAAACATGAATCGGAATGCGTAAAATGCCGCTTTGTCAGTAAACCTTTTGGTGTGGTTACCGCCGGGTTCAGGAATCTGGTAAAGCCGCGGTAAATGCAGCGCGAAAGCGCGTTAACGGATGGATTGGCCATGGCGCAAGACAACACCGGACTGCTTACCGGCTCCGACGGGATCACGCGCTGCTTCTGGCACGGCAATCTGCCGGACTATCTGCACTACCACGACCATGAATGGGGCCGGCCGGTCGCCGACGACCGCAGGCTGTTCGAAAAGATCTGCCTCGAAGGCTTTCAGTCCGGCCTGTCCTGGCTGACCATTCTGCGCAAGCGCGAGAATTTCCGCGAGGCCTTCGCCGGTTTCGACTTCGACAAGGTCGCTGCCTTCACCGACGAGGATGTCGAGCGCCTGGTCGCCAATGCCGGCATCATCCGCCACCGCGGCAAGATCGTCTCGACCATCAACAACGCCAAACGGGCGTGCGAAATGGTCGACGAGTTCGGCTCGCTGGCCGCTTGGTTCTGGAAGTTCGAGCCGGGGCCGAAGGAGCGGCCGGCGGTGGTGGACATGGCGCATCTACGCGCCAACCCGACGACAGGGGTCTCGATCAGGATTTCGAAGGAGTTGAAAAAGCGCGGCTGGACCTTTGTCGGCCCGACGACGGTCTACGCCTTCATGCAGGCGATGGGTCTGGTCAACGACCATCTCGAAGGCTGCGTGTGCCGGGAGCAGGTGGAGAAGGAACGCAAGGCCTTTAAGAGGCCGAAGTAGGGCGCTGTCCCCCTACCTCCCCCTTGTGGGGAGGTCGCGCCGAAGGCGCGGGTGGGGGTATCTTGGCGCCGCACCCCCACCCCGACGCTACGTCGACCCTCCCCAAAAGGGCATAGGCGCTAAGATAGGTATTGCCTTGCGGAATCGGGTGTGATTCTACGCTGCGATGACACACGAATCG
>NZ_AYVK01000019.1:0-89997 GCF_000503155.1 Mesorhizobium sp. LSJC285A00 | reverse complement strand
GCAGGCGCGCAGGTCGCCTCGCTGCCGCCGGACGGATCGGCGCCGGCCGGAGCCTCCGACCTTACCGCTGCGAGCGTTGCCGGCGTTTGGAACGCCAGCGTGTCCGGACAGAGCTGCAAGGTGGCGACGCCGCAGACCAAATTCGGCGCCGGCTTCCGCGCCGGGCCGCTGCATTGCCCGCCGCCCATCGACGGCATCAAATCGTGGAACGTCGCCGGCAAGCAGCTGACGCTCTATGACGAGAATGGCGGCACGCTGGCGCGGCTCTATTCCTCGGGCGGTTCGAAATTCGACGGCCAGACTACCAACGGCTTGCCGATATCGCTTACAAGATAGGCTGCCTATCCCTAGACAGCGACGTGACCGATGCATCTGCGTGACGGCCTCCAGACCCATGCGACCGTCAGGCAGCGCTACGACCATCTGGTCGCAACCGGCGCCATCGAGCGCGATGCGGCGCAGGAGCGCATCGCCGCCGCGCTCGACCGGCTGACAGACGAGATCTCGGTCAAGCGGCTGGCGCACAAGTCGAGCGCGCTCGGCTGGCTGTTTGCCCGCAAGCGCGAGACGCGCGAGGTCGTCAAGGGCCTCTACATTCATGGCGGCGTCGGTCGCGGCAAGACCATGCTGATGGATATGTTCTTCGAGCTGTTGCCGGTCAGGCGCAAGCGCCGCGTTCATTTCAACGACTTCATGGCCGATGTGCAGGACCGCATCCAGAAGCACCGGCAGGCGCGCAAGAACGGCGACGTCAAGGAGGACGACCCGATCCCGCCGGTCGCGCTTCAGCTTGCCGAACAGGCCTGGGTGCTGTGCTTCGATGAGTTTTCGGTCACCGACATTGCCGATGCGATGGTCCTGTCGCGGCTGTTTTCGGCGCTGTTCGCCAATGGCGTGGTTCTAGTCGCCACCTCGAATGTCGCGCCGCAAGACCTTTATCGCGACGGGCTGAACCGCCAACTCTTCCTGCCCTTCATCAGCATTCTCGAGCGCCACGCCCATGTGCTGACGCTTGATGCCGACAAGGACTACAGGCTGGAAAAGCTCGCCCGCACGCCTGTCTATGTCACGCCGGCGGATGCCGAAGCCGATCGTATGCTCGACGAAGCCTGGCAGGCGATGACGCACGGGGCGGCAACGGCCGAGACCGCGCTGACGCTCAAGGGGCGGCAAGTGAGGATACCGGCTGCCGCCGGGGATGCAGCGCGGTTTTCCTTCGCCGACCTCTGCGAAAAGCCGCTCGGCGCACGCGATTTTCTGGCGATTGCCGGCCGCTTCTCGACCGTCTTCATCGATCACGTGCCGGTGCTGGGCGAAGGCAAGCGCAACGAGGCCAAGCGCTTCATCCTCCTGATAGACACGCTCTACGATCATCACACGCGGCTGGTGGTAAGCGCCGACGCCTCGCCGCCTGAGCTCTATGCGGCCAGGCGCGGCGTCGAGGTGTTCGAATTCGAACGCACCGCCTCGCGGCTGATCGAGATGCAAAGCCGCGACTGGCTGGAGGACTGGGCGGAACGGCAGAAGGACAACGCGGAAGCGCAGGTCTGAGGGTTCCAAGAGGTCATTATGTAGTGATCCTTCGCCCCCCTCTGTCCTGCCGGAGATCTCCCCCACACGGGGGGAGATCGGCGGTTTCGGCGCTCCGCTCATTCCTGCGGCCATTGGAGATTGGCGAAAGGTCGCGTGACGTCCGGTCTCCCCTCTCGTGGGGGAGATGCCTGGCAAGGCAGAGGGGGGCGCTGTCCCGCCGACGCCTAAAGCTCATACACATACATCTCAAACGACTCCGCCGGCCCATGCACCTCCCTGCGCGATTCATAAAGCGCCCGCGCTGGAACATTGTCCGGTTCGGTGCCGACCCAGGCTTCGCCGCATCCCTGCTCGCGGCCGAGCGCGAACATGGCGTCGAGCATCTTTCGCGCGATGCCATGGCGCTGGAAGGCCGGCGAGACGCCGACTTCGTCGATGTAGAGTTCGGTCACCTTGTCGGGATGGCGGTGGATGATGGCAGCGCATTGGCCGACGACGACGCCGTCTGCCAGCGCGACAATCATTAAATGACCCGGCGAGGCGAGGTAAGCGGCAAGCCTGTCGGCCCGCACCGGCTCGTCGAACACGTCTTCGGCGATGCGCTTCACAAGGGCGTCATCGCCTGGACAGAGTCTTCTGATTTCCACGTTCATTGTATAAAACCTCTCAAGTCGGCCTACAAACTTTGACGTTTACGTAAACCCCAATGTTTCTAACCGATTGAAATTATTCACTCGAAAATAATCGATTGAATATATTTTCCACCAGGGCTACTGGATGCGGCGAAATCTCGCTGAGACCACAGCATTCCGGCCTCTTCCTCGACGCCGTCAACCAGATCACCAGAGATTTGGGCGTCGTCACAGACAAAGGGAAAATTTCCTCACATGGCACGCAACAAGATAGCGCTTATCGGCTCCGGCATGATCGGCGGCACGCTCGCTCACATGATCGGCCTCAAGGACCTCGGCGACGTGGTGCTGTTCGATATTGCCGAGGGCATTCCGCAAGGCAAGGGGCTCGATATCGCGCAGTCTTCGCCGGTCGACGGTTTTGACTCCCGGCTGACCGGCGTCAATGATTATGCCGGGATCGAGGGCGCCGATGTCTGCATCGTCACTGCCGGCGTGCCGCGCAAGCCGGGTATGAGCCGCGACGATCTGCTGGGCATCAACCTCAAGGTCATGGAACAGGTCGGCGCAGGGCTGAAGAAATACGCGCCCAAGGCTTTCGTCATCTGCATCACCAACCCGCTCGACGCCATGGTCTGGGCGCTGCAGAAGTTTTCCGGCCTGCCCAAGACCCATGTCGTCGGCATGGCCGGCGTGCTCGACAGCGCGCGCTTCCGCTATTTCCTGGCCGAGGAGTTCAAGGTCTCGGTCGAGGACGTCACCGCCTTCGTGCTCGGCGGCCACGGTGATTCCATGGTGCCGATGATCCGCTACTCCACGGTTTCGGGCATTCCGTTGCCGGACCTCATCAAGATGGGCTGGACCTCGAAGGAAAAGCTCGACCAGATCGTGCAGCGCACCCGCGACGGCGGCGCCGAGATCGTCGGCTTGTTGAAGACCGGCTCGGCCTTCTACGCCCCGGCAGCCTCGGCCATCTCGATGGCCGAATCCTACCTCAAGGACAAGAAGCGCGTGCTGCCTTGCGCTGCGCATCTCTCGGGCCAGTATGGCGTCAAGGGCACCTATGTCGGCGTTCCCGTTGTCATCGGCGCCGGCGGCGTCGAGCGCATCATCGAGATCGACCTCAACAAGGCCGAGCAGAAGATGTTCGACGCTTCGGTGGCGACGGTGCAGGGCCTGACCGAGGCCTGCGTCAAGATCGCCCCGCACCTCGCCTCGAAGTAATCCCCCAAAGCAGCCGATCCGGAGACCGTCCAGATGAACATCCATGAATATCAAGGCAAGGCGCTGCTGAAGTCGTTTGGCGCGCCGGTGGCCGAAGGCGTGCCGGTGTTCAAGGCAAGCGAAGCGGAAGCCGCGGCACAAGCGCTTCCCGGTCCGCTCTATGTGGTGAAGAGCCAAATCCATGCCGGCGGCCGCGGCAAGGGGAAGTTCAAGGAACTGTCGCCCGACGCAAAGGGCGGCGTGCGGCTGGCTAAGTCGGTTGCCGAAGTCGTTGCCAACGCCAATGAGATGCTCGGCCACACGCTGGTGACCAAGCAGACCGGCCCCGCCGGCAAGCAGGTCAACCGCCTCTATATCGAGGACGGCGCCGACATCGATCGCGAGCTTTATCTGTCGATCCTGGTCGACCGCTCGGTCGGCCGCATCGCTTTCGTCGTCTCGACCGAGGGCGGCATGGACATTGAAGGCGTCGCCCACGACACACCGGACAAGATCATCACCCGCGCCATCGATCCGCTGGCCGGCGTGACGACCATCGACGTCGACATATTGGTGGAAGCGCTGGGACTAAACGGCGATGCCGCCAAGGATGCCGGCACGCTGTTCCCGATCCTCTACAAGGCCTTTGTCGAGAAGGACATGAGCCTGCTCGAGGTCAACCCGCTGATCGTGATGAAAAACGGCCGCCTGCGCGTGCTGGACGCCAAGGTGTCGTTCGACAACAACGCGCTGTTTCGCCACCCCGAACTGATGGAATTGCGCGACACCACCGAAGAGGACGAGAAGGAGATCGAGGCGTCGAAATACGACCTCGCCTATGTCGCGCTCGACGGCAATATCGGCTGCATGGTCAACGGCGCCGGCCTTGCCATGGCGACGATGGACATCATCAAGCTCTACGGCGCCGAACCCGCCAACTTCCTCGATGTCGGCGGTGGCGCGTCGAAGGAGAAGGTGACGGCGGCGTTCAAGATCATCACCCGGGATCCGGCGGTCAAAGGCATTTTGATCAACATCTTCGGCGGCATCATGAAGTGCGACATCATCGCCGAGGGCGTGATTGCCGCGGTCAAGGAAGTCGGCCTGGAAGTGCCGTTGGTGGTGCGCCTCGAAGGCACAAACGCCGAACTCGGCAAGAAGATCATCAACGACAGCGGCCTCAACGTCGTGTCGGCCGACGATCTCGACGACGCAGCCAAGAAGATCGTGGCGGCGGTGAAGGGCTGAAGGCGAATGCCTCCGCGCAAGATAAACCTGGTCGAGGCGGCGGATCGAACGATCACCAAGGTCTTCGATCCGCATATCGCCGGCGACGTCAATGACAGCCAGGCGAAGGTCGCCAAGTTCGGCGAGACCTTCGACTGGCATGCACATGAGCATGAGGACGAGGCCTTTCTCGTGCTGCGCGGACGCATCGCCATCGATTTTCGCGACGGTCCGGTCGAGCTCGGCGAGGGCGACTTCATCGTCGTGCCAAGGGGTGTCGAGCACCGGCCGCGGTCGCTGACCGCCGAGCCCGTGGTGCTGATGTTCGAGCCGGCAACGACACTCAACACCGGCAATGCCAAGAGCGACCTCACCGTCACCGACCTGAAGCGGCTCTGACCATGAACGCGGCTTCCTTTTCCTCGCTCTCGGCCGATCACCAGCGCCTGCAGGCGCTGGTCGGCGCGTGGCGCGGCGAGGAAGAGGTGGCGGAAACGCAATGGGCCGATGGCGGCACGGCGACGTCGGAGGTGCTGGCGGAGGCGCAGTTCGGCGGCCTGTTCGTGGTGCAGCGCTATCGCCAGCGCCGCGACGGCACGGTCTCGTTCGGGTCGCACTCAGTGTTCGGCTTCCACCAGCCAAACAGCCTCGTCACCATGCATCAGTTCGATTCCATGGGTTTTATGCCGGCCTCGCCGGCCACAGGTGCATGGAACGGCGCAGAACTGATTCTGGAGCGGTCATCGCCGCGCGGCTCAGCGCGCGTGACGTATATTTTCGACACTCCCGATGCCTACCGGATGCGACTGCATTTCAAACCTGCCGGCAGCGACAGCTGGCAAGACATGGTGAGCGGCGTCTACCGGCGCGTTTCGCCTTCCTCGATCAACGGTTTTTAGAAAAGGGCTCCGATGTCCATTCTCATCGACAAGAACACCAAGGTGCTGGTTCAGGGCCTGACCGGCAAGACCGGCACGTTCCACACCGAGCAGGCCTTGGCCTATCACGGCACCAGGATGGTCGGCGGCATCCATCCCAAGAAGGGTGGCGAGACCTGGACCGGCGCCAAGGGCGAAAACCTGCCGATCTTCGGTTCCGTTGCCGAGGGCAAGGAAAAGACCGGCGCCAATGCCTCGGTGGTCTATGTGCCGCCGGCGGGCGCCGCCGAAGCCATCCTCGAAGCCATCGAAGCCGAGATCCCGCTGATCGTCTGCATCACCGAAGGCATTCCGGTGATGGACATGGTTAAGGTCAAGGCGCGGCTCGACCGCTCGACCTCGCGGCTGATCGGCCCGAACTGCCCCGGCGTGCTCACCCCCGACGAATGCAAGATCGGTATCATGCCCGGCAACATCTTCCGCAAGGGCTCGGTCGGCGTTGTTTCGCGCTCGGGAACGCTTACCTATGAGGCAGTGTTCCAGACCACCAATGTCGGCCTCGGCCAGACCACCGCCGTCGGTATCGGCGGCGACCCCGTCAAAGGCACCGAGTTCATCGACATGCTCGAAATGTTCCTCGCCGACGACGAGACCAAGTCGATCATCATGATCGGCGAGATCGGCGGTTCGGCCGAGGAAGACGCCGCGCAGTTCCTCAAGGACGAGGCCAAGCGCGGCCGCAGGAAACCGATGGCCGGCTTCATCGCCGGGCGCACCGCGCCGGCCGGTCGCACCATGGGCCATGCGGGCGCGGTCATATCCGGCGGCAAGGGCGGCGCGGAAGACAAGATCGCGGCGATGGAATCGGCCGGCATTAAAGTATCGCCATCGCCGGCGCGTCTGGGCACGACGCTGGTCGAGGCGATCAAGGCCAAGTGAGTAGCGAGTAGTGAATAGCGAATAGGGAAAAGAGAGTAACGGCGCGACCCGGGAAAAATCCCTACTCGCTATTCGCTACTCACTATTCGCTTTTGAAAAGGAGACGGAGCCAGGCTCCGCGGACAAAAATGGCAAGACAAGATCAGGCCAACGACCAATTTTCGCTCACCTCTTTCCTGTATGGCGGCAATGCCGACTATATCGACGCGCTGTACGCCTCCTATGAGGATGATCCAGAGTCGGTAAACCCCGAATGGCAGGACTTCTTCGCCGGGCTGAAGGACGACGCCGGCGATGTGCGCAAGAACGCCAAGGGCGCTTCCTGGGCAAAGCCGTCCTGGCCGCTGCAGGCCAATGGCGAACTGGTGTCGGCGCTGGACGGCAATTGGGGCATCGTCGAGAAGCATCTGGAAAAGAAGGTCAAGGACAAGGCGGTCACCAATGGCGTCGTGCTGTCGGATGCCGACGTGCATCAGGCGACGCGCGATTCGGTGCGCGCCATCATGATGATCCGCGCCTTCCGCATGCGCGGCCATCTGCACGCCAATCTCGACCCGCTCGGCATCGCCAAGCCGCTTGAGGACTATAACGAGCTGTCGCCGGAAAATTACGGTTTTACCGCAGCCGACTACGACCGGCCGATCTTCCTCGACAATGTGCTCGGCCTCGAATTCGGCACCATCCGGCAGATGCTGGAGATCCTGACCCGCACCTATTGCTCGACGCTCGGTGTCGAGTTCATGCACATTTCCGATCCCGAGGAGAAGGCCTGGATCCAGGCGCGCATCGAGGGTGCCGACAAGGAGATTTCCTTCACCGCTACGGGAAAAAAAGCGATCCTGCAGAAGCTGGTCGAGGCCGAAGGCTTCGAGCAGTTCATCGATGTCAAGTACAAGGGTACCAAGCGCTTCGGCCTCGATGGCAGCGAAGGCCTGATCCCGGCGCTGGAGCAGATCATCAAGCGCGGCGGCCAGCTCGGCATGAAGGAGATCGTGCTCGGCATGGCGCATCGCGGCCGGCTGAACGTGCTGTCCCAGGTGATGGCCAAACCGCATCGCGCCATCTTCCACGAATTCAAGGGCGGCTCGGCCGCTCCTGACGAGGTCGAGGGCTCGGGCGACGTCAAGTACCATCTCGGCGCCTCGTCGGACCGCGAATTCGACGGCAACAAGGTGCATCTGTCGCTGACCGCCAATCCTTCGCATCTGGAAATCGTCGATCCGGTTGTGATGGGCAAGGCGCGCGCCAAGCAGGACTATCTGTTCGGCCGCAGCCGCGAGGAGATCGTGCCGCTGGAAGAGCGCGCCAAGGTGCTGCCGCTGCTTCTGCATGGCGACGCCGCCTTTGCTGGCCAGGGCGTAATCGCCGAAATCCTCGGCCTGTCGGGCCTGCGCGGCCACCGCGTCGCCGGCACGCTGCATTTCATCATCAACAACCAGATCGGCTTCACCACCAATCCGCGCTTCTCGCGCTCGTCGCCTTATCCGTCCGACGTCGCCAAGATGATCGAGGCGCCGATCTTCCACGTCAATGGCGACGACCCGGAAGCGGTGGTGCATGCCACCAAGGTGGCGATCGAATTTCGCATGAAGTTCCACAAGCCGGTGGTGGTGGACATGTTCTGCTATCGCCGCTTCGGCCACAATGAGGGCGACGAACCGGCCTTCACGCAGCCGATCATGTACGCCAACATCCGCAACCACAAGACGACGGTGCAGATCTATGGCGACCGGCTGATCGCCGAGGGCCATATCAGCCAGGCCGAACTCGACAAGATGAAGGCCGACTGGCGCGCCCATCTGGAGTCCGAATGGGAAGTCGGCCAGCACTACAAGCCCAACAAGGCCGACTGGCTGGACGGCGCCTGGTCTGGTTTGCGCACCGCCGACAACCAGGACGAACAGCGCCGCGGCAAGACCGCCGTGCCGGTCAAGGTGCTGAAGGACATCGGCAAGAAACTGACCGAGGTGCCGAAAGGTTTCGAGGCGCACAAGACCATCATCCGCTTCCTCGAAAACCGCCGCCAGGCGATCGACTCCGGCGAAGGCATCGACTGGTCGACGGCCGAGGCGCTGGCCTTCGGCGCCATCCTGCTCGACGGCAATCCGATCCGGCTCTCCGGCCAGGATTCAGAACGCGGCACCTTCTCGCAGCGCCATTCCGTGCTCTACGACCAGCGCGACGAGACCCGCTACATCCCGCTCAACAATCTCTCGGCCGCACAGGCCGGCTACGAAGTCATCAACTCGATGCTGTCGGAAGAGGCGGTGCTCGGCTTCGAGTATGGCTACAGCCTGGCCGAGCCTAAGGCGCTGACGCTCTGGGAAGCGCAGTTCGGCGATTTCGCCAACGGCGCCCAGGTGGTGTTCGACCAGTTTATCTCGTCGGGCGAGCGCAAGTGGCTGCGCATGTCGGGCCTGGTCTGCCTGCTGCCGCATGGCTATGAGGGCCAGGGGCCGGAACATTCCTCGGCCCGGCTCGAGCGTTTCCTGCAGCTCTGCGCCGAAGACAATATGCAAGTCGCCAACTGCACCACGCCGGCAAACTACTTCCACATATTGCGCCGGCAACTGAAGCGCGACTTCCGCAAGCCGCTGATCCTGATGACGCCGAAGTCGCTGCTGCGCCACAAGCGGGCAGTGTCGACGCTGCCGGAGATTTCGGGCGAAAGCTCGTTCCACCGGCTGTTGTGGGACGACGCCCAGCTGTTGCAGAACCAGGCGATCAAGCTCACCAAGGATTCCAAAATCCGCCGCGTCGTGCTGTGCTCGGGCAAGGTCTATTACGACCTGTACGAGGAACGCGAGAAGCGCGGCATCAACGACATCTATCTCTTGCGCGTCGAACAGCTCTATCCGTTCCCGGCCAAGGCGCTGATCACCGAACTGTCGCGCTTCCGCAATGCCGAGATGGTGTGGTGCCAGGAGGAACCCAAGAATATGGGCGCCTGGTCGTTCATCGATCCGTATCTGGAATGGGTGCTGGCTCATATCGACGCCAAGCACCAGCGGGTGCGCTATACCGGACGTCCTGCGGCGGCATCGCCGGCGACCGGCTTGATGTCGAAGCATTTGGCGCAGCTCGCCGCCCTGCTCGAAGACGCGCTCGGCGAATAGAACAAACCCGGCGAATAGAACAGACAGAGAAGAAACGGAACAGGCACAATGGCTACCGAAATCCGCGTTCCCACTCTCGGCGAATCCGTCACCGAGGCGACCATCGGCAAGTGGTTCAAGAAGGTCGGCGATGCCATTGCCGTCGACGAGCCGCTGGTCGAGCTCGAAACCGACAAGGTGACGGTGGAGGTGCCTGCCGCCGCCGCCGGCACGCTGGGCGAGATCACCGCCAAGGAAGGCGAGACCGTCGGCGTCGGCGCGTTGCTGGGTTCGATCTCGGCAGGCGTCGCCACGGCCGCCCCGGCGTCCAAGCAGGAGACCAAGCCGCAAGCGGTGTCGCAGGCTTCGAGCCCGGACGCAGCGCACACGACCAGGCAGGCTGCGGCTGAGACCGCCAAGATAGCCGGCGACGCCGGGCCGGTCGAGCCGCGCACCATGCCGCCGGCGCCAGCTGCCGCGAAGCTGATCGCCGAGAACAATCTGTCGGTCGACCAGGTTTCCGGGTCGGGCAAGCGCGGCCAGGTGCTGAAGGGCGATGTGCTCGACGCGATTTCCAAGGGCGCGCCGTCGCAGCCGGCCGAAATTCCGAAGGCCGCACCGGCTCCGGTCGCCGTGCGTGCGCCGTCTTCGGGCGACGATGCGTCGCGCGAGGAGCGCGTGCGCATGACCAAGCTGCGCCAGACCATTGCGCGCCGGCTGAAGGAAGCGCAGTCGACCGCCGCCATGCTGACCACCTTCAACGAGGTCGACATGTCGGCGGTGATGGCGCTCAGGACCAAGTACAAGGACATCTTCGAGAAGAAGCATGGCGTGAAGCTCGGCTTCATGGGCTTCTTCACCAAGGCGGTTACGCACGCATTGAAGGAAATCCCCTCGGTCAATGCCGAGATCGACGGCACCGACATCATCTTCAAGAACTATGCCCATATCGGCGTTGCCGTCGGCACCGAAAAGGGTCTCGTCGTGCCGGTGGTGCGCAATGCCGACCAAATGTCGATTGCCGAGATCGAGAAGGATATCGGCCGGCTGGGCATCGCCGCGCGGGACGGCAAGCTGTCGGTCGCCGACATGCAGGGTGGTACGTTCACCATCTCCAATGGCGGCGTTTACGGCTCACTGATGTCGACGCCGATCCTCAATGCGCCGCAGTCCGGCATTTTGGGCATGCACAAGATCCAGGACCGGCCGGTCGTGGTCGGCGGCCAGATCGTGATCCGGCCGATGATGTACTTGGCGCTGAGCTACGATCACCGTATCGTCGACGGCAAGGAAGCCGTGACCTTCCTGGTCCGCGTCAAGGATAGCCTGGAGGATCCCGAACGGCTGGTGCTTGATTTGTGATCGGAGCTGATCCGTCATGAGCGGCTGGCTGGCGCGGTTTGGGTTCAAGCTGGGTCGAGTAGCGGGTAGCGTATTGAGGCGTTCCCGGCCGGCGGCTTCCGCCGCCATCTCTCCGCCGGCGACATCGACTGAATGGGATTCGGCGCCGGCGAGCAGCAATCTCGGTGTCTTCGCTCTCAGCGAAGCCGAAATGGCGGAGCGGAAGATCATCGTCACCGCGATCGGTGAGCTTGAGCTACCGACCGGCGAAATCATCGCTTGCGATCCACTGATTACCGGGCTGGAACGGCCTGTGTTTAGCCGTAAGGTCAGGCCGGGATGCTATCCAGTCACGTTGCTTGAGGCGCAAGGCCGTGTTGCTGCAGCGGTATTGCGGTTTGGCACTGGCTTGCCGGTGCGGTGGGAGTTGGCTGCCTTCGTCCGCGACGTCGGCACATCGTCCTGGAAGTCTGGATTTATTGTCGATGATAATGTTGCTTCGTTCATGGACAAGTCGGTTCTGACGCTGATGTCCGAGCAGGAGGAACTCGACAGCTATCTTGCTGACGTTGCATGCTCGTTCGACAAGTTCCGCATGGATAATCCGGTTGATGGAAATCCGCTTAATATAGCCATGTTCGACACTGGCTTCGGTGATGGGAACTATTATTCCTTCTGGGGACTGGATGCGGCCGGCGAGCCGCTGGTCTTGATGACCGATTTCGAGGTGCTCGAAAACGCCGACGGCCGCGAGAGCAGCCCGAGCAATTCATGACAAACATCGCTTCGCCAATGATCGGATTTATGGCCGGGCTGGCTGTTCTCGCAGCGGGTTACGAGGCGCATGCCGCCTGCCCGCTGGCGCTTGCTGTCTATGGCGATGCCGAAAGCGAGGCCGGCATTGATTTCCGGCCGACGACGGATGCGGTCACCGTCACCAACTCGTTCAAGATGGTGCTCGACAAGGGCATCGTTCTCGACGGCATTGTCATGTGGACATCCGGTGTTTCGCGGCCGCATGGATCGCTGATGTACAAATGCCCGACCGGCGACGTCACCGGCGACGAGCTTGCCGGCTGCACGGTGTGGCAGGGCGTGGTCTACAGCGCCGACGACAAGGGCAATATTGCGCTGCTGGCGGCCGAAAGCACGGGCGCGCCGCAGAGCCTGATCTTCCCCGATCTTGGTCCATCGTTGCAGATGTCGTCTGCCTTTGGCTCCAATGGTTTTTCGAAACTGCCGTGGGATGTGTTTTTGCTGAAAGGTTGCCAGGAATGAGCGCGGCGAAGAAAGTTCTTCTGGTCACCGGCGGCAGCCGCGGTATTGGTGCGGCCACTTGCCGGCTTGCGGCGAAGGCCGGCTACCGCGTCGCGGTCAACTATGCCGCAAACGAGGCCGCGGCCCAGGCGCTGGTCGCCGAGATCGAGGCCGGTGGCGGTGAAGCGATAGCGGTCAAGGGCGATGTCGGCGTCGAGGCTGACATCGTCGCCGTGTTCGAAGCCGTCGATAGCGCCTATGGCCGGCTCGACGCCCTGGTCAACAATGCCGGAATCGTCGACGTCAAGGCGCGTGTCGACGAGATGAGCCTGGCGCGGCTGGAGCGCATGATGCGCATCAATGTCATCGGCTCGTTTCTGTGCGCCCGCGAAGCGGTGCGGCGCATGTCGAGCAAGCATGGCGGCCAGGGCGGCGCCATCGTCAACATCTCGTCGGCTGCGTCGCTACACGGCTCGCCAGGCGAATATGTCGACTATGCCGCGTCCAAGGCGGCGATCGACACCTTCACGCTCGGACTGGCGCGCGAAGTCGCGACCGAAGGCGTGCGGGTCAATGCGATACGGCCAGGCATCATCGACACCGAGATCCACGCTTCGGGCGGCCAGCCGGACCGGGTCGAGCGGTTCCGCGACATGCTGCCGATGAAACGCGCCGGCACGGCGGATGAAGTCGCGCATGCCGTTCTCTATCTTTTGTCGGATGAAGCGTCCTACACGACGGGCGCAATCCTGAATGTAAGCGGCGGCCGCTGAGCCCCAAGCTAAGGGAAACGAACATGGCTTATGATGTCGTTATCATCGGGTCGGGACCGGGCGGCTATGTCTGTGCCATCAAGGCGGCACAGCTCGGGCTCAAGGTCGCGGTGGTCGAGAAGAACGCCACTTTCGGCGGCACCTGCCTGAACATCGGCTGCATCCCATCCAAGGCGCTGCTTTATGCCTCGGAGATGTTCGCCGAGGCCGGCCATTCCTTCGATGCGCTGGGCGTCGAGATACCGGCGCCGAAACTCAATCTGAAGAAGATGATGGCGCACAAGGACGCGACCGTTTCGGCCAACGTCAATGGCGTCGCCTTCCTGTTCAAGAAAAACAAGATCGATAGTTTCCGTGGCACCGGGAAGGTGGTTGCGGCCGGCAAGGTGTTGGTGACGGCTGAGGACGGCAAGGTCGAGGAGATCGAGACGAAAAACATCGTTATTGCCACGGGCTCCGATGTCGCCGGCATTCCCGGCGTCAAGGTCGACATCGACGAGAAGGTGATCGTATCGTCGACCGGCGCGCTGTCGCTGGAGAAAGTGCCGGGACATCTGGTGGTGGTCGGCGGTGGGGTCATCGGTCTGGAGCTCGGCTCGGTCTGGGCACGGCTCGGCGCCAAGGTCACCGTGTTCGAATTCCTCGACACCATCCTGGGCGGCATGGACGGCGAGGTCTCCAAGCAGTTCCAGCGCCTGCTTTCCAAGCAGGGTTTCGAGTTCAAGCTCGGCGCCAAGGTGACAGGGGTGACCAAGGCCAAAAAGGGCGCCGCCGTTGCGTTCGAACCGGTCAAGGGTGGTGCGGCCGAGACCATCGAGGCCGACGCGGTGCTGATCTCGACCGGACGCCGGGCCTATTCCGACAGCCTCGGGTTGAAAGAAGCCGGCGTCGAGGTCGACGAGCGCGGCCGGGTCAAGACCGACGGGCATCTCAGGACCAACGTGGCCGGCATCTACGCCATTGGCGACGTCATCGCCGGGCCGATGCTGGCGCACAAGGCCGAGGATGAAGGCGTGGCGGTGGCCGAGACCATTGCCGGCCAGGCCGGCCATGTGAATTACGACGTCATTCCGAGCGTCGTCTACACCAGCCCGGAAATCGCTTCGGTCGGCAAGACAGAGGAAGAGCTGAGGAAGGCCGGCATCGACTACAAAACCGGCAAATTCCCGTTCACCGCCAACGGCCGCGCGCGCGCCATGCTGCACACAGACGGCTTCGTGAAAATCCTCGCCGACAAAGCCAGCGACCGCGTGCTCGGCGTCCACATTGTCGGCTTCGGCGCCGGCGAGATGATCCATGAGGCGGCGGTGCTGATGGAGTTCGGCGGCTCCTCGGA
Source organism: Mesorhizobium sp. LSJC285A00 (assembly GCF_000503155.1). Classification (NCBI taxonomy): domain Bacteria; kingdom Pseudomonadati; phylum Pseudomonadota; class Alphaproteobacteria; order Hyphomicrobiales; family Phyllobacteriaceae; genus Mesorhizobium; species Mesorhizobium sp. LSJC285A00. The sequence goes on along the minus strand of NZ_AYVK01000019.1, from coordinate 75,783 downwards.
AGACCTCGCCCGCACCTGCCACGCGCATCCGACGATGTCGGAAGCGGTCAAGGAAGCGGCGCTGGCGACGTTCTTCAAGCCGATCCATATTTAAGGAAACGATGGAGGGACAGCACCCCCCCTCTGGCCTGCCGGCCATCTCCCCCTCAACGGGGGAGATTGGACTTCACCGCCGCGTCGCGAGCCTTCAAGTTTCTCACGTTTCTAACCTGGGCTGTTCGTGAGACAGCCGATCTCCCCCTTGAGGAGAGATGTCCGGCAGCACAGAGGGGCGGTGAAGAATCGCGACGCTCGCCGATAGGTGCCCCAAACAAAACGGCCCGCTTTTCAGCGGGCCGTTCTTGGGTTGGAAGCAAGATGCCAGATCAGTTGGCCAGATTACGGGCTCGGCGCCGGAGCAGGCGCGGGCGCCGGGGCTGGCGCAGGAGCCGGTGCGGGCGCAGGGGCTGGTGCGGGAGCCGGTTCGGCGGGCTTCATCGGCTCAGCCGGTGCAGGTGCGGGCGCCGGTGTGCTGGCTGCCGGCGGCTCTGCGGGCGCAGGATGTTCGCCGCTTCTGCCGAAAACATAGTACGCGACAATCGCAAGGATGACGACGACCAGCGCAATCAGCCAGCCGCTGCCACCACCCGACCTGGGCGCTGGATCGTTAGGGTTCGCCATAAAAGTGTCCTCCGTGGATGAAAAGCATCAATCAACACCCCTCAACGCGCAACCGTTGAACGGGTTCATACTAGGCCTTCAAATTGACGAACGCAGGAAAATTCTGATTCGCAACCGCTTGTTGGCCTGTATTTCCCCCGCAAAATCAATCACGAAAGAGGTAGAACGAGCTTAGCTGGCCTTTTCCGCCAAAAATAGGGCCAACCGCCTCCGCTTTGCGAATCAGTTGCGCACCGCACAGAGCCGGGCTTACGTGATTCGGCATTCAAGACGGGCGCTGCTCAGTCGACGGCGGTGACGGTATAGCCGGCCTTGCGAAAATCCTCGACCAGGCCTTCGGGGCCGGGAAGATGCATGGCGCCGACGGCCATGAAGGCATTGCCCTTGGCCAGGATCGGTGCGGCATGGTCGGCCATGACCTTGTTGCGGCCGGTGATCATCGTCCGGTCGAATTCGGCGTAACCTGCGTCGTCTTCGTCGGGCGAGATCGAACGCAACAGCGGCCAGAAGGTGCCGGTGTCGCCGCGCTGGTAAAGCACGATCATGGTTTCGTTGATGTCGTTTATCTTGTTGCCGAGCTTCAGGGTCTCGACCAGCCCCTTGATGTGGAACGCAAGCGGCAGCGAGGCCATGGCGCGCAGCTGGCTGGCTGCGGTCTCCAACCCTTCCACCGGCTTGCCATTAGCCTTGGCGTCCTGCGCCAGCTTGACGTCGAGAACCGGTGCGCCGCCTGCCTGACGGGCGACCTCACAGACCGGCAGCGCGACCATGGCCGACAGCAGCCACGGCTTCATCTTGGAGACGCTCGCCGGCGGAATGCCGCGCGCATCGAGCCCTTTGTTCACCACCGCCGCATCCTCCGGCGACAACAGCGACGACAACGTCGTGTTGTCGGTGAACATCATCAGCTCGGGTTCCTTGAGCATGGCCTCCATCATCTTCTGCTTGTCGAGCACGTCGGTGGTCTCGATGATGATGGTGCCGGCAGCGCCATAGGCTTTCCTGGCTGCCGGCGGCAGAGTGGTCACGCGCGGGTCGGTCATGTGCATGGTGCCGAACAGGAAGGATGGCTTTTCGCCTGATTTCTCCAGCTTCCACAACAGGCCCTTGCCGTTCAGCGTCGCTGCTGCTTCCGTCTCGATCCTAGAATAGGTGGCGGGGTCTTCCTTCTGCAGAGCCGACAGCAGATCGGCGCCGGCGCAGGCCGGGGCTTCGGCATGCGCCCTGCCCATGGCAAGCAGCAGCACGATGAGGAAAGACAGGAAAAACAGGGCGTTGAGCGCGACGAGCAGCTTCAGCGACACAAGGGCGGCGCGGTCGGCGATGGCAAGGGCGCGTTTCATGGTGCGGTTCTAGGACTGAAAAGCGGCGAAACGGTTAACCGGCGTGGGGAAATTGTCCTGGACTTATACAGTGTCACGCGCGGGGATGGGCAGATTCGTAGATCTCGAGCAGCCTTGCCGTGTCGACGCCGGTATAGACCTGCGTCGTCGACAGGCTGGCGTGGCCGAGCAGTTCCTGGATGGTGCGCAGGTCGCCGCCGCGCCCGAGCAGATGGGTGGCGAAGGAATGGCGCAACGCGTGCGGCGTCGCGGTGTCGGGCAGGTTCAACGCCGAGCGCAGCCTGGCCATGTCGCGCTGGACGATGGCCGGGTTGAGCGGCCCGCCGCGGGCGCCGCGAAATAGCAGGCCCTTGGGATCGAGATGGTAGGGACACAGTTTTCGGTATTCGGCGATTGCCCTGAGCGCCACCGGCAGCACCGGCACCAGCCGTGTCTTGCCACCCTTGCCGGTGACGCGCAGCACGGTGTCGGCTTCCGATGCCAGGTCGGCGGCGCTGAGGCCCAGCGCTTCGGAAATGCGCAGGCCCGATCCATAAAGCAGCGTCAGCACGGCGGCGTTGCGGGCGGCGATCCAGGGCTCTTCAGCCAGCTGGCCTTCCACCGACACGACATGTTTGGCATCGCTGGCGGTCAGCGGCTTGGGCAGCGATTTCGGCTGGCGCGGCGCGCGCAAAGCTGCTGCACCCGCGGCGTTGGCGAGGCCGCGCCGTTCGAGGAAACGCAGCAGCGAACGGATGCCGGCAAGACCCCGGCCGAGCGTGCGGGCGCCAGCGCCAGCGTTGCGCCGCGCGGCAAGAAAGCCGCGCAGATCGGCCGGGCGTAAGGTTGCGATGTCGGAAATGCCGGGCGAGCCGCCGCAATGTCCGGTCAGGAAATGCAGGAACTGGCGCGTGTCGCGCTCGTAGGCCTCGACAGTCGCCGGTGACAGCCGACGCTCGCGCGCCAGCATCTTCAGCCAGCTTTCGCGCGCTGCCTGGAGGTCGGGTTTTGCCGGGATGAGAAATTCCTGCATGCCGCCATTGTCAGGCAGCCGGGTTAGGAAGCGGTGAAGAACCTGTCATTGAAATGGCCACGGGCGATCATTGAAATGACGCCGGTAGGGCGTTAGAGCAGGGCAAAGGATATCAGCCATGTCGAAGCCCCAGAACCCCGTGCAAATGGCCGTGATCGGCGCCGCCCACGGCATCAAGGGCGAATTGCGGGTGAAAACCTTCACCGGCGAGCCGCTGGCGCTGGCGGATTATGGCCCGCTCTATGCCAAGGACGGCCGCGCCTTCCAGATCATCGACATAAGGCCGGCAAACACTGTCGTCGTGGTGCGTTTCAAGGGCATTGCCGACCGCAACGCCGCCGAGGCGCTGGCCGGCACGGAGCTGTTCGTCGACCGCTCGATGCTGCCGGACGATGGCGAAGAGGACGAGTTCTACCACGCCGATCTCGTCGGGCTGGAAGTCCGCGACGACACGGATGCGGTTGTCGGCAAGGTGGTCGCGGTACACAATTTCGGCGGCGGCGACATTCTCGATGTCACGCTTGGCGGGCGCAAAGGCGTGCTGATCCCGTTCACGCAGGCCGCCGTGCCGCAGGTGGTGGTTGCCGAAGGTTTTGTCCGTGTCGATCCGGCGGCGGCCGGGCTGGTCGAGGACGAGGATGGCGAGGCGCCGCGCGAAGAAGACTTCGACGCGAAGGGCCGGCCGCGCGGGCCACGCGACGCCGGGGGCAACCGGTGACGTTCAAGGCTTCGGTGCTGACGCTCTATCCCGAGATGTTTCCGGGCGGGCTAGGCCTGTCGCTGGCCGGACGGGCGCTCGAAGTCGGGACATGGTCGCTGGAAGCTATCCAGATCCGCGACTTCGCCAGCGATCGCCATCACACCGTCGACGACACGCCGGCCGGCGGTGGCGCCGGCATGGTGATGCGCGCCGATGTGCTGGCCAAGGCGATCGACCACACCTCGCCGTCCGGCGATCCGCGGCCAAAATTGCTGATGAGCCCGCGCGGCAAGCCGTTGACGCAGGCGCGGGTGCGCGAGCTGGCCGCCGGGCCGGGCGCCGTCATCGTCTGCGGCCGCTTCGAGGGTGTAGACCAGCGATTGATCGAGGCGCGTGGGCTGGAGGAAGTCTCGATCGGCGATTTCATCCTCTCCGGTGGCGAGCCGGCAGCCCTGGTGCTGCTCGATGCCGTGGTCCGGCTGTTGCCCGGTGTGATGGGCAATGCGGTATCAGGCGAGGAAGAAAGTTTTGAGAACGGTCTGCTCGAACATCCGCATTACACGCGACCGCAGGAGTTCGAAGGCAGGCCAATCCCCGACGTGCTGGTTTCCGGCAATCACAAGAAGATCGCCGCCTGGCGCCGCGCAGAGTCCGAGAGGCTGACGAAGGAGCGGCGGCCGGATTTGCTCGCCGCTCAGCCCTTGGCAAAATAGTAGACGGCGAGAAACAGGCCGACGGCGATGACGAAGCCGCGTACTGCGTTTTGCGGCACGCGCTTGGCGATCCAGACGCCGGCATAGCCGCCGAGCGCGCCGCCGGGGATCATGACGATTGCCTGAGGCCAGGCAACAACGCCGCCGGAAACGAAGACCAGTATGGCAACGGCGGCGATGACCACGGCCAGCATGTTCTTCAGCGCGTTCAGCCGGTGATAGTCGCCGGATTGCGTCAGGCCGAGCGTCGCCAGCATCATGACGCCCATGCCGGCGCCGAAGAAGCCGCCATAGATGGCGGTAGCGAACTGCGCCAGCGAACCGGCCAGAGAGCCGACCGTGGCTTCATGCCCAGGCTTCGGCGTTGGTTTCAGCCACGGCCCGGCGGCGAACAAGGCGGTTGCGGCCAGCAGCAGCCACGGCACGAGGGCGCGGAACGACGGATTTGAGAGCGCCAGCAGGATGAGCGCACCAGCCAGCGCGCCCAAAGCCGAGATCAGGCAAAGCAGCAGCGCGCCGCGCCAGAAATGCTTGATGTCGGTCCAGTAAGCCAGCGTCGAGGTGATGTAACCGGGAAACTGCGTTACCGAGGACGTGGCGTTGGCGACGATCGGCGGCAGGCCGGCCAGCGTCATGGCGCCGAAGGTTATGAAGGTGCCGCCGCCGGCAACGGCGTTGACGGCGCCTGACAGAAAACCCGCGAGGAAGAGCAGGACTGCGTCGAAAACAGACATTGTGAGGCCGCCGGACAAGTGTGCTGCTCCCGGATTAGGAAGCTTGAAGGGCCGGCGCAACCCTGCACTGGACGATTGCGTGGTGGCATGCGACCAAAAAAGACAGGGCCAAGGCGTGACAAGTCAGTGAAATAGCTGTATGTGCCCGCCCGTACTGGCGAGAAAAATCTCCCGGACCCGTCAACAATGACGGTGTAGTCGCCCCTGCCCAATGTTTCGAAGACAAGATGTCTCGGGGACAAAGGGCATAGCCGAGCGGTCAATGGAACTGCAAGGCGAGTGTCGGACGCTCTGACTGTCGGAAGAACAAGAAGTGGACTATTGAGATGGATATCATCCGTCAGCTCGAGGCCGAACAGGCCGCCAAGATCGAAGCCAAGCGCAAGCTTCCCGAGTTTCAGCCCGGCGACACCGTGCGCGTGCAGGTCCGCGTGACCGAAGGCACCCGCACCCGCGTCCAGGCCTATGAGGGCGTCGTCATCGCCCGCGCCGGCGCCGGCTTCCAGGAAAATTTCACCGTCCGCAAGATCTCCTACGGCGAAGGCGTCGAGCGCGTTTTCCCGGTCTACTCGCCGATGGTCGAAGGCGTCGAGATCGTGCGCCGCGGCAAGGTGCGCCGCGCCAAGCTCTATTATTTGCGCGACCGTCGCGGCAAGTCGGCCCGTATTTCGGAAAACACCGGCGTGCGCGCCCGCAAGCTGAACGATGAGGAGCGCGACGCGCTGAACGCTGAGAAGGCCCGCATCGAGGCCGAGAAGATCGCCGCCGTGCAGGCGCTGGCAGCCGAGAAGGCCGCGCAGGAAGCCGCCGAGAAGAAGGCCGCCGACGAAGCCGCCAAGGCCGCCGACGAGGCTGCAAAGGCGGCGGAAGCGACCCCGGCCGAATAGACCTGGTCCAAGGATTTTGAAAAGGCGGCTTCGGCCGCCTTTTTTCGTTTCACCAGACTGTGAACGATTGCCGGCCGAGAGTTTGGCCATGGCTGTTGACTCGAATTATCTTGTACACTAAATGATAGCGTACAAATAAAATGGAGAACTGACATGGCACTCTACACCACACAGGCTCGCGTCACCGGCGGCCGCGCCGGCCACGGCGAGACCAGCGACGGCCTGCTGAAGGTCGACCTCGCTTTGCCGAAGGAGCTCGGCGGACAGGGTGGCGCCACCAATCCCGAGCAGCTGTTCGCGGTCGGCTATGCCGCCTGCTTCGAAAGCGCCATCCGCTTCGTCGCGCGCAAGCAGAAGCTGCCGCTGGACGATGCGGCGGTGAGCGCCACCGTCAGCCTGCTTCCCAATGGTGAAGGCTTCAAACTTGGTGTCGCACTGGCCGCCGAGACCAAAGGCCTTGATCAGGCGGCGGCGGAAGCGCTTGTATCGGCCGCGCATCAGATTTGCCCCTATTCCAATGCGATCAAAGGCAATGTCGAGGTGGCGCTTTCGACCGTGGCGCTTCCGGCAAAGGCAGCATGACGACGAAGACCGAAACCAGGGCCAGCGAAGTCCCGGCGGACACCGCCGGGAGGATCGCCGTTCCGCGCCTCGACCAGCAGCTCTGCTTCGCGCTCTATTCGGCGAGCGGGCTGATGACCAAGCTCTATCGGCCGCTGCTTGACCCGCTCGGCCTGACCTATCCGCAATATTTGGCGATGCTGGCGCTGTGGCAGCATGCGCCGAGCACGGTCGGCGGACTCGGCGAGGCGCTGGGGCTGGATTCGGCGACATTGACGCCTCTGCTCAAGCGGATGGAAGCGGCTGGTCTCGTCACTCGCCGTCGCGATCCGGCCGACGAGCGCCGCGTGCTGGTCGAACCGACTGCCAAGGGCCAGGCGCTGCGCGCCCGCATCAAGGACGTATCCGCAGGCCTTGCCTGCGCCATGCCGCTGGAAGTCGAGGAGCTGAAGTCGCTGCACCGGACCTTGACCGGATTTGTCGCCAAGCTGCGTGAGGCTACGTCACCATCCTGATCCGTCATCTGACGGGTTCCCGTGTCCAGGAGGGGCCTGGTTTGCCGGCGGCGCAATCACGGAATAAATTCCGACCACGGGGCGTTCTAAAACCGCGTTGGTTGAAGGCATTGGAATCCGCTTTCACCGGACGCTGAGCACCGGACCGGCTTGCAAGCCGTCTGCGGACGGCTAAAGTCGCGCCTGGATTTTCATGCGAGCCCGGCTGCAAGCGGGCTTCTCATCCTGGAGCGTGTCATGACCAAATCGAAGCTGCTGCTGGCCGCCCTCGCGGCCTGTTTCCTCGCGCCCGTCGCTGCATGGGCGGCCGATGCGCTGCCCGATCTCGGCGGCAAGAAGGTCGTGGTGGTGACGGAAAACGCCTATCCGCCGCTGCAGTTCATCGACGCCAAGACCGGCAAGCAGATCGGCTGGGAATATGACGCGATGGACGAAATCGCCAAGCGGCTGAACTTCAAGGTGGAGTACCAGAACACCTCCTGGGACGCGATGATCCAGGCGGTTTCCGACAACCAGTACAACATTGGCATGACCGGCATCACCATCAAGGACGACCGAAAGGAGAAGGTCGATTTCTCCGACCCCTATATGCGTTCGGAGCAGTTCATGCTGGTGCGCGCCGATGAAAGCCGCTTCACCGACGCCAAGACCTTCGCCGCCTTCAAGGACGGGTTGATCGGCGCGCAGGCCGGAACGACGCCGTTCTACACCGCCGTCTACAGCGTGCTCGACGGCAATGAGCAGAACCCGCGCATCAAGCAGTTCGAGACCTTCGGCGCTTCGGTGCAGGCACTGAAATCCGGCGACGTCGATGTCGTCCTGACCGACGGCACCGCCGGCAAAGGCTATGTCGATGCCTCCGGCGGCAAGCTCAAGCTGATCGGCGGCCCGCTCGGCACCGAGGATTTTGGCTTCATCTTCCCGAAGGGCTCGGACCTGGTGAAGCCGGTCAACGCGGCGATCGCGGCGCTGAAGGCCGACGGCACGATCGAGGCGCTGAACAAGAAGTGGTTTCTCGACTACAAGATGGGGCAATAGGCCGTCTTGGCGCGACGGCCGCTGACCCCCCTTGCGGGGGAGATGCCCGGCAGGGCAGAGGGGGGTGTGAAGGATCGCCTCCCTTTTGTTTTGAGCTTTTCCAAAGAGGCCAAAGGTTGTGACTGTAACCGTTTGACAGGTTGGAGGGACAGCACCCCCCTCTGTCCTGCCGGACATCTCCCCCGCAAGGGGGGAGATCGGCAGATCTTGCGAGCGCAGCTGTTCACCAGCGTTGGGCATTGATGCTCGCCTCAACCCCAAAATCCGATTTCCCCTGGTGGCTTGCCGCTGCGATCGCGCTCGCCATCGTGGCTGCGCTCTGCATTGCCGCCAGCGATCTCTACGCCCAGGTTTTTGCCACCGTCGCCAAAGGCATCGGCATCACCATTCTTGTCACCGTGGTCGCCTTCGCGCTGGCTTCCGCCACCGGGCTCGGCATTGCGCTGATGGGGCTGTCGGGGTCGCGTTGGCTCAAGCAGATCGCTCGTTTCTATGTCGAGATCATCCGCGGCGTGCCGATCCTGGTGCTGTTGTTCTGGATCGCCTTCGCCGGCGCGCCGGCCTTCGTGGCTGCGTGGAATGCGCTGACCGCGCCGCTGCAAAACGCCGGCTATCTCGGCGAGCTTTTGGTGCGCGACGTGTCGCTGTTGTGGCGTGCAATCATGGCGCTGACCATCGGTTATTCCGCCTTCATCTCCGAGGTCTTCCGCGCGGGCATCCAGTCGGTCGAGAAAGGCCAGATCGAGGCTGCCAAGGCGCTCGGGCTGACGCGCACGCAGCGCTTCCGGCTGATCGTGTTCCCACAGGCGATCCGCACCATCCTGCCGCCGCTCGGCAATGACTTCGTCGCCATGGTCAAGGATTCCTCGCTGGTCTCGGTGCTCGGCGTCGCCGACATCACGCAGATGGGCAAGATCTACGCCGCCGGCTCGTTCCGCTTCTTCGAGACCTATTCGATCGTCGCCTATATCTATCTCATCCTCACTGTCAGCCTGTCGCTGGCACTGCGGGGGCTGGAGCAACGACTGCGGCGGGCGCAGCAGGAATAGAAGTCCGACGCGGGCACGGCTACGATCGCGGAGGACAGGATTCCGGAGGATGCAGGCGATGACGATCGACAAGGCCAATGCGGCGCTGGGCACCGTCTATTCGGCCGACACGCCGGAAGGGCTGGCCAAGGCCTATGCGGACTGGGCCGCGACCTATGACAGCGAAACCGCTTCGCTAGGCTATCTGCTGCCGTTCCTGATCACCGCCTGGGTGGCGCGCCATGTGCAGGTGGGCGAAGGACCGCTGCTCGACGCCGGCTGCGGCACCGGCCTGTCGGGCCCGTCATTGAAGGCGCTGGGTTATCACGACATTGCCGGGCTCGACCTCTCCGACGACATGCTGAAGATCGCCGGCAGCCGCAATGCCTATGGCGATCTGAAGCAGGCAATGCTCGGCGGGCCGCTGCCCTGGCCAGACGGGCATTTCCGCGCCTTCTTCTCGACTGGCGTGTTCACCATCAGCCATGCGCCGGCGTCCGGCCTGCACGAGCTTGTCCGCATCACCAGAAAAGGCGGCCACGCCATCTTCACCGTGCGCGACCAGGTTTTCGAAAGCGGCGGCTTCCAGGACGTGTTCGATGAGTTGGAACGGGCCGGGAAATGGCAGCCGGTCGAGCAAAGCCCATGGTTCCGCTGCTATGCGATCGCCGAGCCGGATGCGTTGGTAAAGACTTTTGTGTTCGAGGTGCTTTGAGCGCCGCCCTCTTCGCCTTCTCTCACAAGGGGAGAAGCGAAAACACGCCGCAATTGCCGAAAACCGAAAACATTGGTATGAGCCACGCCATGGAAGAGCTTTTTGGCGATCCGGCCTATAAGGGTTTCGTGCTGCAGGACCGAAAACGCCTGCCGTCGCGTTTCTCTTCGCGCATTTCCGGCGCGCTCACCAGCCGACTTAGCTAAGCCGCTTTCGCCGGGCCGAAGGCTTCGGCGCGTCTGCCCTTCCCCTTTTTGCAAATCGACGGACTTACGCACATGAGCGCACCGCGCACCCTCTACGACAAGATTTTCGACGACCATGTCGTCGACCGCCAGGATGATGGCACCTGCCTGCTCTACATCGATCGCCATCTCGTTCACGAAGTGACCAGCCCGCAGGCCTTCGAAGGCCTGCGCATGACCGGCAGAAAAGTCCGGCATCCGGAAAAGACGCTAGCCGTGGTCGATCACAATGTCTCAACCTCGCCCGAGCGCAAGTTCGGCATCAAGAACGAGGAAAGCCGCATCCAGGTCGAGGCCTTGGCCAAGAACGCTAGGGATTTCGGCGTCGAATATTACTCCGAAAACGATATCCGCCAGGGCATCGTCCACATCATCGGGCCGGAGCAGGGCTTCACGCTGCCCGGCATGACCATCGTCTGCGGCGACAGCCACACCTCGACGCATGGCGCCTTCGGCGCATTGGCACATGGCATCGGCACCTCCGAGGTCGAGCATGTGCTGGCGACCCAGACGCTGATCCAGCGCAAGGCCAAGAACATGCTGGTGCGTGTCGATGGCCAGTTACCGGAAGGCGTCACCGCCAAGGACATTATCCTCGCCATCATCGGCGAGATCGGCACCGCCGGCGGCACCGGCTATGTCATCGAATATGCCGGTGAGGCGATCCGCGCGCTGTCGATGGAAGGCCGCATGACGATCTGCAACATGTCGATCGAGGGCGGCGCGCGCGCCGGCCTGATCGCGGCCGACGAAACCACCTTCGCCTATGTCAAGGGCAAGCCGCGCGCGCCGAAGGGCGCGTCGTGGGACGCCGCGCTCGAATACTGGAAGACGCTGCAGTCCGACGAGGGCGCGCATTTCGACAAGGTGATCGTGCTCGACGCGGCCAAGCTGCCGCCGATCGTCTCCTGGGGTTCCTCGCCCGAGGACGTCGTTTCGGTGCAGGGCGTCGTTCCCAATCCGGAAGAGATCACGGACGAGAACAAGCGGACGTCAAAGATCCGCGCGCTCGACTACATGGGACTGACGCCGGGCACGAAGATCACCGACATCACGCTCGACCGCGTCTTCATCGGCTCCTGCACCAATGGCCGCATCGAGGATCTGCGTGCGGTGGCCAAGGTGGTCGAAGGCAAGACGGTGAGTGCGCATGTCGATGCGATGATCGTGCCGGGCTCCGGTCTGGTCAAGGAACAGGCGGAGGCCGAGGGTCTCGACAAGATCTTCATTGCCGCCGGTTTCGACTGGCGCGAGCCGGGCTGCTCGATGTGCCTGGCCATGAACGACGACCGGCTGAAGCCGCATGAGCGCTGCGCCTCGACCTCGAACCGCAATTTCGAAGGCCGGCAGGGCTTCAAGGGCCGCACCCATCTGGTATCGCCGGCGATGGCGGCAGCGGCGGCGATCGCCGGCCATTTCGTCGACATCCGCGACTGGAAATAGCGCAGACTGGTTCAAGCCTGATCTGAGCGTATGCAAAACCCCGAACGGCAAAACCGTTCGGGGTTTTGTTTAAAGCGCGCCGCTCTAAGACCCTTGGGGTATATGCCCTAGCCGGCACGCCGGATGATTTCATGAAATTCCTCCCGGCTGCCGGGTTCGTCGGCCGCGACCACCAGCGCCAGTTCGCGCTCGTCGAAGATCTTGAACCACTCGTCCCATTCGACCAGCTCGTAGCCGCCTGCGTTGACCGGGCGTTCAGGCTGATCCTGGTCCTGATAGGCGTGCTGGCCGAAGACGAGCCTCAGCAACGGCTGCGTTCCGGTTTCGGGCGATACATCGACGATCGCCGGAAATCCGGCGCGCCCTGCGGCCCATGAGCGAATTGCTTCGTGGTCGGTCAGCGTGATCGTGTCGGCCATGAATAACTTCTCCTTGATTGCTGTCACGAAACGCCTGCCTCAGGTCCCGGTTCCGTGCAGCAGCTTCATCAGTGGCGACTTGCATATTCGTCCCGGCTTAACCGCTTGTTGGGGCTTGCGCTCTAAGGTCTTCCCTGACGTCAAGCGGGGAAGTCACCGTCCTTTGGACACCGGCCTGTTCATAGCGCTGCTCAATCCGACGATCGCGCTGGCGCTCGGCGCGGCGTTCCTCGTGCTGTGGTTCTACCAGCGCCACCGGCCCTATCTGGCTGTGCTCGGCACGAGCTATTGCGTGTCCGCGCCCGGCTTCCTGCTGCAGTATTTCACGCTGCCCGGCGGCATCGTGCTGACCAAGCTGGTCTCCAACCTCTGCTTCACGCTCGCCGCCTGCTGCCTCGTCGGTGCGATCATCTCGCGCTACGGCAGGCGCGTGCCCTATATCGCGATCGGCATTCTGGCGGGTGGCGGGATGGTCGCATTCTGCTGGTTCCTGTTCGTCCAGCCGGACTTGACTTGGCGCATCCTGTCGATCAATTTCGGCTTTGGCGGCCTCAGCCTGCTGGTCGCCGCCGAGCTGCGCGCCGTGCGCAAGAACGGCCCGACGGAAAAAATCCTGTTCGTACTGTCGCTGCTGTCCGGGCTGAACTTCATCGGCCGCACGCTGCTCGTCGTCATCTCGCACGGGCCGTTCACCAGCTATGACGGGTTTTATGGCTCGTCCTACTGGACGACGGCGCTTTTGACGCACGCGCTGCTGTCGTTGCTGATCGCGCTCTGCCTGTTCTCGGCAGCTGCGCTCGACGTGATGAAGGCGCTGAAGACCGAGACGCACACCGATCCGCTGTCTGGCCTGCTCAACCGCAGGGGTTTCGAGGAGCGCGCCTTGCTGGTGCTGCAGCATTGCGCTGTTACCAAGGTGCCGGTCGCGCTGGTGCTGGCCGATCTCGATCACTTCAAGGCGCTCAACGACAAATACGGGCATGCCGCGGGCGACCAGGTGATCGCCGACTTCGCCGCCAAGCTTCGCGCGGCCGCCGGCACGCGTGCGGTTGCCGGCCGCATCGGCGGCGAGGAGTTCGCCGTGCTTCTGTCGCTGAGCGATCTTGCCACGGCGCGGCTGTTTGCCGAAGCCGTGCGCACGCACTATTCGGCCGGCAGTGTCGACGGGTTGCCGCCGGGCACCAGGGTGACCGCGAGCTTCGGCGTCGCGGCGCGCACCGGCGACGAAGGGCTGGAGCCGCTGATGCGGCGCGCCGACGAAGCGCTCTACAAGGCCAAGAAGAACGGCCGCGACAGCGTGCGGCTTTCCTATGAGCGGGCCGAAACGGTGTTCATCCCGGATACAGGCAGCGTCGGTTAGCGTCTCGCTTAAACGGCCTCTCGGCCGTGCCGGATCATCAGCGGCAAGGGCTGAGGTTGGGCATTTCGCCGTCGGAGAGGCCGTACATATAGGAGCGGCCCTTCACGAACACCGGCGGCTGGTAGCAGCCACGCCTGGAGATGTGATCCGCCTCGTCTTCATAAAGGACTTCCGGTTCCGCTTCCGGCTGACCGGCGCTGGTATAGTCGGACAATTTCTTGGCCAGCCTGCCTTGGCCGACAATGATGCGCTTGTAGCCGGCGGCGCTGTCGATGACGAGATTGCCCAGGGAATCGGCATAGACACGGTCATGATGACGCGACCAGGCCATAGCCGGGGCGGCGAAGCCGAGACTGGCCGCAGCCAGCACAAGCGCCGCAAGGCGCTCTCTTCCTGAATTCGAAAGCATGGTGTCCTCTCTGATGTGGACCCGATCGAATCGGAAATTAACCTTTTCTTAACCTTTGTTAAGAGGGCAGGCGCATCCGGCGGCGATCTCTCGCCAAACATGGTTAATATCCGACGGGATGGAAAACCCGGGCGTCATCATTCGGCCATGCTTGCCCGCACCATCGGCTGCGACGCACACAACTACGCTGACGTCGGGTGAGCTTGATCTTGGCGGAACATCGCGGCTAGTTAGCCGCGCAGGAGGACAGCATATGGCGTTACGCCGGACGTTTCGGGTGACGCTGTTGTCGATCCCCTTGCTGACTGCCGCAGCCTGCGTGCCGCAGAACGGCGCGCCGACGGCGGTGAATACCGTACCACCCACTGTCGCGCCCGCGCCGGCTCAGCAGTCCGCCGCACCTGTGGCGCCCCCGGCTTCCGCAACGGCTCCGACAGCACCTGCCGCACCTTCAGCCAAGATCGTCACCGATCTTACCGCGCCGCGGTCTGCTGTCGGCACGGCAACTTACAGATGCGGCAAGGCGGCATGATCACCATCCAGAACCTCGGCACGGCGTTGCGTGTTGTCAGGCCCGATGGCACGACCGAGGAGTTTGCCGCATCACCCGCCAACCAGTCCAGCCGCTACCAGGAAGCCGCGTCGCATGACGCAATCGTGATCGACGCGCGCGAGGCGCTGGTGATGAAGAGGGGCTCGACACCACAGACCTGCAAACGATAGCCTGGCGTCGATTGCAAAGGAAATGCCGCACTGCAGCGAACGGTGCGCCGGCTTTCGACGGTGGCCAAATCGATTGAAGCGAAACAGCAGCCTTTTGTCAGACTAAATGACGTTTTCAAAACGATTTTCCGGCTTTGACGCGGTGCAAAAAGAGCATTAGAAACCGGCTGTCTGAAGTCATATATCGAGGCGGTAAGTGCCGCTTTCCACCGCGGCTCCGGACATCGAACTGGGGCAGCCATGAGCAAATCACCAGCCACCCGAACCGCCAGACGTGAACGGCCGCTCTCGCCGCACCTGACGATTTACCGCCCACCGATCACCATGACGATGTCGATCATTCACCGCATCACTGGCGGGGCGCTGTATTTCGGCACGCTGCTGGTCGCCGCGTGGCTGATGGCGGCGGCGAGTTCGCAAGGCGCTTTCGATTGGATCAACTGGGCCTTCGGCACCTGGCTCGGCCGGCTCATCCTGTTCGGCTACACCTGGGCGCTGATGCACCACATGCTGGGCGGCGTGCGCCATCTCGTCTGGGACACCGGCGCCGGGCTGGAGAAAAACACGGCATCGAAGATCGCCTGGGCGACGCTCGCCGGTTCCATCCTGCTCACGCTGCTGATCTGGGTCGCCGGCTACATGGCGCGGGGAACCTTGTGATGAGCGGCACGAACAACAACGATATGCGCACGCCGCTGGCCAAGGTCCGCGGTCTGGGCTCGGCCCGCGAAGGCACCGGGCATTTCTGGCGACAGCGGCTGACGGCCATTGCCAACATCCCGCTGATACTGTTCTTCGTCGGGTTCCTGATCGCGCTCAATGGCGCCGGCTTCGCCGAGGTGCGGGCGGCGCTCGCCAGTCCGTTCGTGGCGCTGGTGTTGGTGCTGGTGCTCGTTTCCGGTCTCACCCATATGCGTGTCGGCATGCAGGTCATTATCGAGGATTACGTGCATGCCGAAGGCATGAAGCTGGCGCTGATCGCACTCAGCACGTTTTTCACCATAGCGGTCGGCGTCGCCTCGATCTTCGCCCTGCTCAAACTGGCATTCGGAGGCTGATTTGGCCAAGGACGCGAAATCGGCCACCGGCTATACCTTTGTCGACCACAAGTTCGACGTGGTGGTCGTCGGCGCCGGCGGCGCCGGCCTGCGCGCCACGCTCGGCATGGCCGAGCAGGGCCTGCGCACGGCCTGCATCACCAAAGTGTTCCCGACCCGCTCGCACACGGTGGCGGCACAAGGCGGCATTGCCGCGTCGCTGTCCAACATGGGTCCGGACTCCTGGCAGTGGCACATGTACGACACCGTCAAGGGTTCGGACTGGCTGGGCGACGTCGACGCCATGGAATATCTGGTGCGCGAGGCACCGGCGGCGGTCTACGAGCTCGAGCATTACGGCGTGCCGTTCTCGCGCACCGAAGAGGGCAAGATCTACCAGCGGCCGTTCGGCGGACACATGATGAATTATGGCGACGGCCCGCCGGTGCAGCGCACCTGTGCTGCCGCCGACCGCACCGGTCACGCCATCCTGCACACGCTCTACGGCCAGTCGCTGAAGAACAATGCACAGTTCTTCATCGAGTATTTTGCGCTCGACCTGATCATGGAACCGGACGGCACCTGCACCGGCGTCGTCGCCTGGAACCTCGACGACGGCACCATCCATCGCTTCTCCGCCAAGGTGGTGGTGCTGGCGACCGGCGGATATGGCCGCGCCTATTTCTCGGCGACGTCGGCGCACACCTGTACAGGCGACGGCGGCGGCATGGCGGCACGGGCCGGCTTCCCGTTGCAGGATATGGAGTTCGTGCAGTTTCATCCGACCGGCATCTACGGCGCCGGCTGCCTGATCACCGAAGGCGCGCGCGGCGAGGGCGGCTATCTCGTCAATTCCGAGGGCGAGCGCTTCATGGAGCGCTACGCGCCGTCGGCCAAGGACCTGGCCTCGCGCGACGTCGTCTCGCGTTGCATGACGCTGGAGATCCGCGAAGGCCGCGGGGTCGGCAAGAACAAGGACCATATCTTCCTGCATCTCGACCATCTCGATCCGGCCGTGCTGCATGAGCGGCTGCCGGGCATTTCGGAATCGGCCAGGATTTTCGCCGGCGTCGACCTGACCAAGGAGCCGATCCCCGTGCTGCCGACGGTGCACTACAATATGGGCGGCGTGCCGACCAATTACTGGGGCGAGGTGCTGAACCCGACTGTCGAGAATCCTGACCGGGTGTCACCCGGGCTGATGGCGGTCGGCGAGGCCGGCTGTGCCTCCGTGCACGGCGCCAACCGGCTGGGCTCGAACTCGCTGATCGATCTGGTGGTGTTCGGCCGCGCCGCCGCAATCCGCGCCGGCCAGGTCATCGACCGCAATTCGGCGATCCCTTCGCCCAACGAAGCCTCGGTCGAAAACATCATGGACCGCTTCGACCGGCTGCGCCACGCCAATGGCTCGACGCCAACCGCCGTTCTGCGTGAGAAAATGCAGAAGGCGATGCAGGAAGACGCCGCCGTGTTCCGCACACAGGAGTCGCTCGAAAACGGCTGCAAGCGCATTTCGCAGATATGGACCGAGCTCAAGGACCTGAAAGTCTCCGACCGCTCGACGATCTGGAATTCCGACCTGGTCGAGACGCTGGAGCTGGAAAATCTGATGGCCAACGCCATCACCACGGTCTACGGCGCCGAGGCGCGCAAGGAGAGCCGCGGCGCGCATGCGCGCGAAGATTTTTCGGCCCGAGACGACATTATCTGGCGCAAGCATACGCTGGCCCGGCTAAGCGAGGACGGCCAGGTGAGCCTCAGCTATCGTCCCGTGCACACCGAGCCGCTGGTGGCGGAAAAGGACGGCGGCATCAGTCTTGCCAAGATCGCGCCGAAGGCCAGGGTATACTGACCATGGTGCCGAAGCCCGTCATCCGAAAGGATCTGAGGTAATGGTCGAACTCACGCTTCCCAAGAACTCCAAGGTGCAGCCGGGCAAGACCTGGCCGAAGCCGGAGGGCGCCACCAACCTGCGGGAATACCGCATCTACCGCTGGTCGCCCGACGATGACGAGAACCCGCGCATCGACACCTATTTCGTCGACATGGACGATTGCGGGCCGATGGTGCTCGACGCGCTGCTCTGGATCAAGAACAAGATCGATCCGACGCTTGCCTTGCGCCGCTCATGCCGCGAAGGCATTTGCGGCTCCTGCGCCATGAACATCGATGGCTCCAACACGCTGGCCTGCACCAAGGGCTGCGACGACATTTCCGGCGCCGTCAAGGTCTACCCGCTGCCGCATATGCAGGTGGTCAAGGACCTGGTGCCCGACCTCACCAATTTCTACGCCCAGCACGCCTCGATCCAGCCATGGCTGAAGACAGTGTCGCCAGAGCCGGCCAAGGAATGGCTGCAGAGCCATGAGGATCGCGAAAAGCTCGACGGGCTCTACGAGTGCATCCTGTGCGCCTGCTGCTCGACCTCGTGCCCGAGCTATTGGTGGAACGGCGACCGCTATCTCGGCCCGGCGACGCTGCTGCAGGCCTATCGCTGGCTGATCGACAGCCGCGACGAAGCCACGGGCGAACGGCTCGACGATCTCGAAGACCCATTCCGGCTCTACCGCTGCCACACCATCATGAACTGCGCCCAGACCTGCCCGAAGGGGCTCAACCCGGCCAAGGCGATTGCCGAAATCAAAAAGATGATGGTGGAGCGGCGGGTTTAGTTGAGGCGAGTTCGCTCGCGGCAATCTCGGACGCGGCGATCCTTCGCGCCCCCCTCTGTCCTGCCGGACATCTCCCCCACGGGTGGGGAGATTGGCCGTCATCGCGGCTTTCGCCAATCTCCAAGGTTGAAGGATGGCGCGCTGTCGGCGAAGCTGCCGATCTCCCCCCGCGTGGGGAGATATCCGGTAGGACAGAGAGGGGGGCGCTGTCTCGCCGGCGCTAGAAAGGATACTCAACCCAATGAGCGAAGAGCTTCCAATCCTTAATCCGGTCGAAGCCCGTGTGCTCGGCTGCCTGATCGAGAAGAAGGAGCTGACGCCGGATGTCTATCCGCTGACGCTGAATGCAGCACTTGCAGCCGCCAACCAGAAGACGGCGCGCGAGCCTGTGATGGCGCTCGAGCCGACAGAGGTGCATCGGACGCTGAAGCTGCTCGAGCAGAAGGGGCTGGTGCGTCAGATGTTCGGCTCGCGCGTCGAGCGCTATGAGCATCAGATGGCGCAGCGCTTCTCGCTGACGAGGCCGCAGACTGCGGTGATCGGCCTGCTTTTGCTGCGCGGGCCGCAGACGGCGCATGAGTTGCTGGCGCGAGCTGAGCGCATGGCGCGGTTTTCGTCGATCGAAGACCTGCGCGCTGAACTCGACATGCTGATCGGCCGCCGACCGCCGCTCGTCCAGGAAATACCGCGCGGGCCGGGGCAGCGCGAGGACCGTTTTGTGCATCTGCTCGCCGGCCCCGTGGACGTTGCTGCCCTCTCTGCACAACGGAGTTCGCCGGTCCTGCCGGCCTCTGACCTGGAAGCAAGGATTGAATCGCTGGAGCAGGAAGTCGCAGCGCTTCGCGCCCGGCTTGATGCGCTGGGGGCTTAACTATCACCGGAGCGTTGGCGCGACGGATCGCTGGCCTCTGAAAATGCAAACGCCGGCGTCAAGCCGGCGTTTCTCACTTCGAATCCCTTCGTTTCACCCCAGCTTCGCGTCGAGCGATACTTTGATGGCGCCGAGTGCCTTCGAAACCGGGCACTCCGCCTTGGCCTTCTCGGCCAGTTCCTTGAACTTCGCCGCATCAATGCCCGGCACCTTGCCGATCAGGGTGATGGCGCTGCCGGTGATGCCGGTGCCGGGCACCAGCGTCACCACCGCCTTGGCGTCGAGCTCGGTGGCGGGCGTGCCGTTCTCGGCCAGGAAATGCGACAGCTGCATGGCGTAGCAGCCGGCGTGTGCCGCCGCGATCAACTCTTCGGGATTGGTGCCGGATTTGCCGCTCTCGTCCTCGAAGCGAGCCTTGAACGAATAGGGCGTGCCCTTCAAGGTGCCGCTCTGGCTGTCGAGCGTGCCCGTGCCCTCCTTCAGATTGCCTTTCCAGACGGCGTTTGCGGTGCGGTCCATAAGATTCTCCTTGATTACAGCGACAGCGCCGGCCACGCGGCGTTCCCTCCAACTATAGCGCGGCGGCAGGGGAAGACCACCGCGCTGTTTCGGCCGGATGCGACGCCGGCGAGCCCTGCAAATCTTTTCTGAAAAATGTGCGTGCAAAAATGTCGACTTGCATCGGCGCCGGCCGTCCTGCGAGCGTCCACGGATTCTCGTGGCGGATGGAGATCCAAGATGAACAATCTGTTTTCTGCCCATTGGAACGACGCCGACAAAAGCGCGCGTCTACGCGAGATCGAGTGCTCGCGATCTTCCGGCTTCGGCCGGCTGCTTGCTGCGGTCGCCGTGATCTGCATTGCGGTCTGCGTGCTCGACCACGCTGCTGCCGGCAAGGATGCCGCCGGCGCCGTGATCACCTATGGGTCGTCACAGCAAGGGAGCTGGAAATGAAATATGTCTGTCTGGTCTACGGCGAGGAAAAGGACCTCCATGCCATGACGCCGGAGCGTCTGGCCAAGCTCGACGCCGATTCGATGGCCTATGACCGATCATTGGACCAGCAAGGCAAGCTGATCATCGCGCAGGCGCTGCAATCGGTGAAGACGTCGAAGACGGTGCGGCGGCGCCAAGGCAAGCGGCTGATCACTGACGGTCCGTTTGCCGAAACCAAGGAGCAGTTGCTTGGTTTCGTCATGATCGAAGCCGACACTCTCGAACAGGCGCTGGAGATCGCCGGCAAAATTCCGCTGGCCGAAATCGGCACCGTCGAAGTCAGGGCGATCTACGACGTGCCGGGGTCGTAAGGCAGCAGCGGCGAGGTCATGCAGGCCGGCGGATCATATCCGCCGCCTTCTCGGCGATCATCACCACTGGCGAGGCGGTGTTGCCGGAGACGATGCGCGGCATGATCGAGGCGTCGACGACGCGCAGGCCCTCGACACCGGTCACGCGCAGGTCCGGGCTGACGACGGCGCGGCCGTCGACACCCATCCTACAGGTGCCGACCGGGTGGAAGATGGTCGTCGCGATCGAGCCGATCTGGTGCAGCAGGTCCTCGTCCGACTGGTGGGCGAGACCAGGCAGGATTTCTTCCGGATGGAAGCCGGCAAGAGCCTTGGCGGTCATGATGCTGCGCGCCTGGCGCACCGAACGCAGCGCGATCTCGCGGTCGCGCGCCGTAGAGAGGTAGTTCAGCCGGATCTCCGGCTGCACGGCCAGCTCGCGCGTCGTGGTATGCACCGAGCCGACGCTCTCGGGCCGCAGATTGCAGACCGACATGGTGATTGCCGGGAACGGGTGCAGCGGGTCGCCCAGCCGGTCGGTAGACAAGGGCTGGACGTGGTACTCCAGGTCCGGCGTCGCCATCGACGGATCGGATTTCGAGAACATGCCGAACTGGCTCGGCGCCATCGACATCGGTCCCGAGCGGCCAAAGGCATATTGCAGCGCGATCTTCGCCTTGCCGCTCAGGCTGTTGGCTAGCGTGTTGAGCGTCAGCGCCGACGACACTTTGTAGACAGTGCGGATCTGCAGATGGTCCTGAAGGTTCTCGCCGACATCGGGGCTGGCGTGAACCACATCGATGCCGAGCGCGGCGAGGCGATCCGGCTCGCCGACCCCGGAAAGCTCCAGCAGTTTCGGCGTGTTGATCGAGCCGGCGGTCAGCAGCACCTCGCTCCTGGCCTTTGCCTCGATGGTTTGGCCGCCGACGCGATAACAAACGCCGATAGCACGCTTGCCCTCGAACAACACCGTCTCGACATGCGCGTTGACGACCAGCCTGAGGTTCGGCCGTCGCAGCGCCGGGCGCAAGAATGCCTTGGCTGTGTTCCAGCGCACGCCCTTGCTCTGGTTGACTTCGAAGAAGCCGGACCCCTCATTGTCGCCGTCGTTAAAATCCTCGCGCGGCATGATGCCGAATTCCTTGGCCGCCTCCTGCACGGTGTTCAGGATCGGCCACGACAGGCGTTGCCGCGCCACTTTCCATTCGCCGCGGGAGCCATGCAGCTCGGTCTTGCCGCCATGATGGTCCTCGGATTTGAGGAAGTAGGGCAGCACATCGTCCCAGCCCCAGCCGACATTGCCCATCTGCCGCCAGCCATCGTAGTCCGCCGCCTGGCCGCGCATGTAGATCATGCCGTTGACCGAGGTGCAGCCGCCCAGCACCTTGCCGCGGGGATAGACCAGCGAGCGGCCGTTCAGGCCGGCTTCGGGGGCAGTCTTCATCATCCAGTCGGTGCGCGGATTGCCGATGCAATAGAGATAGCCGACCGGGATATGCACCCAGTGATAATTGTCGCTGCCGCCGGCCTCGAGCAGCAGCACGCGCGTCGCCGGGTTTTCGCTCAGGCGATTGGCCAGCACGCAGCCGGCGGTGCCTGCGCCGACAATGATGTAGTCGTAGTCGCCATCGAGCCGTTGGGTCATTGCGGTGGTTTACTCGGCGGTGTTCTACTCGGTTCTGCGGCGTGTTCGGCCCAGAACGATCGCAGCGTATCGGCAAGGCCGCAATAGGCGCGATAACGCCTGTTGTAATGGTCCTGCATGGCCGGGTTCGGACGGTAGGCGGCGCTTGACCGGGTCATGGCGTCGACGCCGGCCTCATAGTCGGCGAACAGGCCGGCCGCGACCCCGGCGCCGATCGCCGCACCAAGTGCGCCGGTCTCGCGTGCTTCAGGGACGGTGATCGGCACGCCAAGCCCGTCGGCGAAGATTTGCGGCCAGTGCTCGCTGCGCGAACCGCCGCCGGACAGCACCGCTTTGTCGAAGCTGACACCGGCGTCCTTCAGGACATTGATGTGGCGCCGGTGCTCGAACATCACGCCCTCGAACAGCGCGCGCAGCATATGGCCTTCCCTATGCCAACCGGCGAGGCCGTAGAAGCCGGCGCGGAACTCCGCCCCTTGTCCCGACCCGTAGAGAAACGGGTGGAACATCGGATCGTCCCAGGTTGGCGTCACCGCGCCGACAGCCGCGTTGCAGTGGCCGAACGGATCGTCATAATGGGCACCGCGCTCGATGCGAAGTCGGCGTTATCGCCAAGCGGTTGCACCATCAGATGCCCGTGACGAGCGACCTGAACCCAGGACGTCCGATCTCGGCGTCTGGATGATTAGGGGGCCAGCTCTGTTTTCTCATCAGATACAATTCTTGCGTGTTGAAGCAACGCCGGAGTTCTCCTATCGTCGCCGCAATTTTCGGGGGAATTCGACATGCCTTTCCTGATTGCTATTCTCGGCGTGCTGGGAGCCGGGGCGTTCTGGTGGTATCGCATGAAGGCCATGAACGAAGCCGCGCGCGAGGTCGCCGACGTCGTCGGCCGCGTCCAGGGCAACATAAGGCGCAAGAAGCTGCGCAAGCAGGCGGCGCTGTCGCCGCTGACGGCGATCGACGATCCGGTGGTGGCGGCGGCAACGCTGATCACCGCACTGGCAGCGGAGCACGGCCCGATCCTGCCGAAGCGTGAAACGGTCATCCGCGAGGTGATCTCGCAGATTGCGGACAACCAGAAGAAGACCGATGAAGCCGTCGTCTACGCCAAATGGGCCGCGGCGCAGATCGACGACACGACGATCGTCATCGACAAGCTGGCGCCCTTCCTGCGCGAGCGCCTCGATCCGCATGAGCGCGAAGACCTGCTGCAGATGCTGGATCGTGTTGCCAAGAGCGGCGAGCAGAGTTTCAAGGTCGCCGACCAACGCATGCTGCGACTGCGGCAGAAGCTGGGGTTTGAGGTCAACTGAGAAACAGCCCGGGCGCATGTCATTCTGGATAGCGAGCGTGGTAGGATCGGCTGCCGCTTACCTTATCGGCTCTACGCCTGCCGGCTACCTGGCGGGGAAACTGCTTAAGGGCATCGATATCCGGGAGCACGGCTCCAAGTCCACCGGTGCGACAAATGTATTGCGCACACTCGGGAAATGGCCAGCATTGGTGGTGCTTCTGGTGGACGTGCTGAAAGGGGCGGCAGCGGTCATCTTTGCCCGTTGGTTTTGTTTCTGGTCTTCCGCAACGCCGCCGTCGGCAATATCTGATATGCCCGTTTGGGCTCCTTGGGTTGTATGCCTGGCCGGACTCGCTGTTTTGCTTGGGCATAGCCGTTCGATCTGGCTGAATTTCACCGGCGGCAAATCGGCTGCGACGGGGTTGGGTGTTTTGTTGGCGATGTCCTGGCCTGTGGGTCTAGGCGCGGCGACGGCATTTGCCGTGGTGTTGGCAGTTTCCCGAATTGTGTCCCTGAGTTCGATGCTGGCGGCGCTCACCGCGATCGCCCTCGTCGGCGGCATGGAACAACCATTGCCCTACCGGTTGCTGGTCATCGCCGGCGGCATCTACGTGATCGTGCGCCACCGCGCCAACATTGCGCGGCTGATGTCAGGAGCCGAGCCGCGTCTATGACAAAGCGGCACTCATTCCCGGCCTAAATCGCCTCACCCTTGAGCAGCCGTGGTGTGCCGTTGGACAACCCCGACGCCTGGCGGATGAAGAACTCCTTCAGCCTGGGCATCCGTTCGACAAGGCCGAGGCCTATGTCGCGGAGCTGGCGCAGCGGGCCGATGTCGTTGGAAAACAGCCGGTTCAGCACATCTGTGGTGACGCCCATCTGCACCGTGTCGAAGCGGCGCCATTGCTGGTAGCGCTCGAGCACGTCGAGCGCGCCGATATCCTGTCCCAAGCGATCGGCCTCGACCACCACTTCAGCAAGGGCCGCCACATCCTTGAAGCCGAGATTGAGGCCCTGGCCGGCGATCGGGTGGATGCCGTGCGCGGCGTCGCCGGCAAGCGCGATGCGCGGGGCGACAAAGGCGCGCGCGATGGTCAGGCCGAGCGGCCAGGCGCGCGGCTTGTCGGTGACGCGGATTTCGCCGAGCTTCAGGCCGAAGCGCAATTCAAGCTCCTGCTCGAAGACGAGGTCGTCGCCCGAGACCAGCTTTTCGGCATCCTCGGAACGTTCGACCCAGACCAGCGACGAACGGTTGGTGCCGTCCTCGGTCGGCTTGAGCGGCAGCGTTGCAAACGGGCCGGCCGGCAGAAAATGCTCTTCGGCGCGGCCATTGTGCGGGCGCTCATGCGCCACCGTGCAGACGATGCCGGACTGGCCATATTCCCATTTCACCGTCTTGATGCCGGCCATGTCGCGCAATTTGGAATTGACGCCGTCGGCGGCGACCAGCAGCCGCGCCTCAATCGCCGCGCCGTCGGCCAGATGCACGGTGATGCCGGCGCCATTGCCGTCGAACGATGCGACCGCGACACCTTCGATGATGTCGATGCCGAGCTTTTGCGCGCGGCGGCGCAAGGCGCTGTTCAGGTCCTTGTTGGCGACCATGTGGGCGAACGGTTCGCCCGGCGCGACCTCGCCATCGAAGGTGAGAAACACCGGACGCACCGGATCGGCGGTGCGCGAATCGGTGACGATCATCTCGGTGATCGCCTGCGATTGCCCGACGATTTCCTGCCAGACGCCGAGCTGGTCGAGCATGCGGCAGGCGGCGGCGGCGATCGCCGAGGCGCGGCGGTCCTTCTGCCAGACGCCGGCGGGGGCAGCATCAACGACCGCCACGGCGAGGCCCGGCCGCGCCTGTTTCAGCGACACGGCGGCGGCGAGGCCGACATAGCCGGCGCCAGCGACCAGCACGTCGAGCGGGGTTTTTGCGTCCGGGTTGCGGTTCGCCATGTCAATTCCTTTCGAAGTCTCGACCATCCCCGCCCACTGGGGCATTCCGGCCTTGACTGCCCGCCATTCCTGTCGGAAACCGCCATAGCATCTTACGGCGAGGTCACGAAGCATGACGGCGGCCATGGACGAGCTTCTCAGCATTCTCGACCTCGAGCAGCTGGAACACAATCTGTACCGTGGTCGCAGCCCCAAGCTCGACTGGCAGCGCGTTTTCGGCGGCCAGACCATCGCCCAGGCGCTGGTCGCCGCGCAGCGCACCGTCGAGCCCGAGCGCCACGTGCATTCGCTGCACGGCTATTTCATGCGGCCCGGCGACACCAAGGTGCCGATCGTCTACGAGGTCGACCGCATCCGCGATGGCGGCTCCTTCACCACGCGGCGCGTGGTGGCGATCCAGCACGGCCAGGCGATCTTTTCGCTGGAAGCCTCGTTCCAGCAGGACGAGGTTGGCCTTGAGCATCAGCTGCCGATGCCGCGCGACGTGCCGCCGCCCGACAGCCTGTTGTCGCAGCGCGAATTGCTGGGCAAGTTCGGCGAGGCGGTGCCGGACGGCATCAAGCGCTACTGGGAGCGTGACCGGCCGATCGAGATGAAGCCGGTGATGCTGAAGCATTACACCAGCCGCGAAAAGCTGGAGCCGCAGCAGAACATCTGGATCCGCACCACCGGCCCGGTGCCGGCCGACCGCGGCATCCAGGCGGCGGTGCTTGCTTACCTCTCCGACATGACGCTGCTCGACACCTCGACCTTTGCGCACGGCCGCGCCATTTTCGACCGCGACATCCAGGCGGCGAGCCTCGACCATGCGATGTGGTTCCATCGCAGCCATCTTCTCGATGACTGGATCCTGTACACGCAGGACAGCCCGTCGACGCAGGGGTCGCGCGGCTTCACCCGCGGCTCGCTGTTTGCCCGCGACGGCACCCTGATCGCCTCGGTTGCCCAGGAAGGCCTGATCCGGCTGAACCGGCCGCCTGCGGAATAGGCATTTTCGAAAAATTGCCTACTTTTTAATCAGTGACTGTCCGTTGACAGTGCGCACCGTGGCGCCGGGACTCGAGCGATCCGTTTATTTACAATGAGTTAACACCCTGCTTCCGCAACTGGCACGGAGCTTGAATCCTGTTGGGCACTCTCCGGGCTTTTTGGGATCGGTGAAGGTGTGCAAACGCGGGGGACCGCAACAGCAAAGGGTGAAACCTTATGAAAATCGTGATGGCAATCATCAAGCCGTTCAAGCTCGACGAGGTGCGCGAAGCGCTCACCGCCGTCGGCATCCAGGGCCTGACCGTCACCGAAGTCAAAGGCTACGGGCGTCAGAAGGGACACACGGAAATCTATCGCGGGGCGGAATACGCGGTCAGTTTCCTGCCGAAAATCAAGATCGAAGTCGCGGTTAGCACAGACCTGGTCGACAAGGCCGTCGAAGCCATCACGGCGGCGGCCAAGACCGGCCAGATCGGCGACGGCAAGATCTTCGTCTTCGGCATCGATCAGGCGGTGCGCATCCGTACCGGCGAAACAGACACCGACGCACTTTGAGCGGCGAACACGTATTCCAATGGAGAGTTCAATGAATATACCTTCCACCTTGAAGTCAGTGGCGCGCTCCGCGCTGCTGGGCTCCTTAGCGCTCGGAGCATTGGGCACGGTTGCTGCCTTCGCGCAGGAGGCGGCTCCCGCCGTCGCGGCGGCAGCGCCAGCAGCGCCGGCTTTTACCGTCGACAAGGGCGACACCACGTGGATGATGATTTCCACCGTGCTGGTGCTGTTGATGACCATTCCCGGCCTTGCGCTTTTCTACGGCGGCCTGGTTCGTACCAAGAACATGCTGTCGGTGCTGATGCAGGTCTTCACCATCACCAGCGTGGTCATGATCATCTGGGTCTTCTACGGCTACAGCCTCGCCTTCACCCCGGGCAACGCCTTCGTCGGCGGCCTTTCGAAGATGTTTCTCTCCGGCGTCAACGTATCAACGCTTTCGGAAACCTTCAGCAAGGGCGTCGCCATTCCTGAACTGGTGTTCGTCGTCTTCCAGATGACCTTCGCCTGCATCACGCCCGCCCTGATCGTCGGCGCATTCGCCGAACGCGTCAAATTCTCCGCCTTGATCCTTTTCGTTATCCTATGGGTGACGTTAATCTACTTCCCGATCGCGCACATGGTCTGGTTCTGGGGCGGCCCGAGCGCCTATGCCGACCCGTCCGGCCTGATCTTCAGCTTCGGCGCCATCGACTTCGCCGGCGGCACGGTCGTTCACATCAATGCGGGCATTGCCGGTCTCGTCGGCGCGCTGATGATCGGCAAGCGCATCGGCTACAAGAAGGACATCATGGCGCCGCACTCGATGACGCTGACCATGGTCGGCGCTTCATTGCTGTGGGTCGGCTGGTTCGGCTTCAACGCCGGTTCGAACCTCGAAGCGAACGCCTATGCGGTGCTGGCGATGATCAACACCTTCGTCGCCACGGCGGCGGCGGCAGTGGCCTGGATCGTGCTTGAATCGCTGCTGCGCGGCAAAGCCTCCATGCTCGGCGCTGTTTCGGGCGCGGTCACCGGCCTCGTCGCGATTACGCCGGCTGCAGGTTTTGCCGGCCCGATGGGCGCTATCGTGCTTGGCATCGTTGCCACCTTCGTCTGCTACTTCTTCGTCTCGGTGGTGAAGAACACGTTCGACTATGATGACAGCCTCGATGTCTTCGGCGTCCACTGCGTCGGTGGCATCATCGGTGCGCTAGGCACTGGCATTCTGGTCAATCCCGCCCTCGGCGGCGCCGGCATTGTCGACTATTCGACGGCCGACTTCGCCGCCGGCTATGCCGGCACGGCCACGCAGCTCCTGGCGCAGGGCAAAGGCGTCCTGGTAACCCTGCTGTGGTCGGGCATCGGCAGCGCAATCCTCTACAAGGTCGTCGACTTGATCATCGGTCTGCGTCCGACAGCCGACGCCGAGCGCGAAGGCCTCGACCTGACTTCGCATGGCGAAGCGGCCTACCACTCGTAAGCCTTGCGGGGCGGCTCGGCCGCCCCGCATTCTCCCATCCCGTCGTGACGCTCCCGAAAGGAGTTCACGCTTTGAGGCCCGGGTCATTCCGGGCCTCTCTTTTTGGCAACCGTGCTGGCAGGCCTCGGTCCCTGCGCAATCACGTTCTAGTGATGGCCGCCGGCGGGGAGACGTCGACCGGATTGGTTCTGAACTGTTGAGACTGCCTACAGTGGAGTGAGCAAGATCCGTGGCTCTGGGTGCGTATAGTTAATGCGGCCTTAACCTTCCCCCCGATAGTCTGACATCCGAATCTGCCGGAGTGCGTCATGCGCCCGGCCAGTCCATGACAGACGGGGAACGAAGCATGCGTTCAGGGGCTTCAGCACCGCTCGCGCTGACCGATACGGGGCACGGCATCCAGGCATTCGCGCGGCGCCAGGTCGGGCGGCTGGTCGGCGCCGGCCTGTTTGCGCTGGTCGCCTTTGGCGTCGCGGCGCTGGCGACCTGGAACGTCGCCGATCCCAGCTTCTCGCACGCCACCGCCAACATCGTCACCAACGCCATGGGTTATGCGGGCGCGGTATTCTCCGACCTCGCCATGCAGTTCTTCGGCCTTGCCGCGGTCGCCGCCCTGGTGCCGGCGGTGATCTGGGGCTTTCTCCTGTTTTCGGCGCGCGGCGTCGACAGGCTGCCGAAGCGCGGCCTTGCGTGGTTCGGCTTCGCGCTGCTCGCGGCGGCGATGGCCGGCTGCGTGGTGCCGCCCAAGACGTGGCCGTTGCCGACCGGCCTCGGCGGTGTGTTCGGCGACATGGTGCTCAATATTCCGGGCGTGGTCATTGGCGGCTACCCGACCGGCATCGTTGCCAGCATCATTGCCATGGTGCTCATTGCGCCGGCGCTGTGGCTGTTTGCCTATGGCTCGGCGCTGATTGCGCGCAAGAACGGCTTTGCCGTCATGGAGCGCACCGCGGAGCCCGATCCCCGAGAGGACGATCTGCTCTTCGACGAAGACGAGGACGAGGGCGACGAGGGGATACTGGCGCTCGGCGCCGTTACCCACTGGTGGCTGTCTTTCCGCGCCTGGATGCATCGCCGGGCTGTGCGCCGCCAGCAGGAGCGCGACGAGTTCGAGCCGGAGATGGAGCAGCGCTCCACCGCATGGCGCCGCGCCGCCGAACGGGTCGAATCGGCGGAATTCGCCGAAGCGCGGATGAGCCCGGATGGCCGCGCCCGCGTCGAGCCGGAATTCTTCGCCGCCATGGTCAATGACCGCAGCGTTTCCGTCGATCCGGACGATGACGACGTCCTCGATGCCGGTTTCGACAATGGCGACGAGGAGGTCGAACTCGACGACGAGCCGGTCCAGCGCCGTGCCGCGCCGAACGCCAAGGTGCAAAACTTCCGGTCAGATGCGGCGACCCGCGTCGCCGCACCTGCGCCGCGTCCCGCTCCCGGCGCGCGCGTCCAGCGCGAGGCGCAGACCTCGCTGATCGGCTCGGAAACATTCGAAATGCCGTCGCTGCATTTCCTGTCGGAGCCGAAGAACGTGGTGCGCGACGCCAGCCTGTCCAAGGACGCGCTGGAGCAGAATGCGCGCCTGCTCGAAGGCGTTCTGGAGGATTTCGGCGTCAAGGGCGAGATTATCGCGGTACGGCCCGGCCCGGTGGTCACGCTCTATGAACTGGAACCGGCGCCCGGCATCAAATCGTCGCGCGTCATCGGCCTGTCCGACGACATCGCCCGCTCGATGAGCGCCATTGCCTGCCGCGTCGCCGTGGTGCCCGGCCGCAACGCCATCGGCATCGAATTGCCGAATGCCAAGCGCGAGACCGTCTATCTCCGGGAGATCCTGGCCAGCCGCGATTTCGAGACGACCAAGTCCAAGCTGGCGCTGGCGCTGGGCAAGACCATCAATGGCGAGGCGGTGATCGTCGACATCGCCAAGATGCCGCATGTGCTGGTCGCCGGCACCACCGGCTCCGGCAAGTCCGTCGCCATCAACACCATGATCCTGTCGCTGCTCTACAAGCTGACGCCGCAGGACTGCCGGCTGATCATGATCGACCCGAAGATGCTGGAACTTTCGGTCTATGACGGCATCCCGCACCTTCTGACGCCGGTGGTCACCGACCCGAAGAAGGCGGTGGTGGCGTTGAAATGGACCGTGCGCGAGATGGAGGACCGCTACCGCAAGATGTCCAAGGTCGGCGTGCGCAACATCGACGGCTTCAACGCGCGCGTGCAGTTGGCTGAAAAGAAGGGCGAAAAAATCTCGCGCACCGTGCAGACCGGCTTCGACCGCCAGACCGGCGAGGCGATCTACGAGACCGAGAACCTCGATCTCGAGCCAATGCCCTACATAGTGGTCATCATCGACGAGATGGCCGATTTGATGATGGTCGCCGGCAAGGACATCGAAGGCGCGGTGCAGCGCCTGGCACAAATGGCGCGCGCGGCCGGCATCCATGTCATCATGGCGACGCAGCGTCCGTCGGTCGACGTCATCACCGGCACCATCAAGGCCAATTTCCCGACCCGTATCTCCTTCCAGGTGACGTCGAAGATCGACAGCCGCACCATTCTGGGCGAGCAGGGCGCCGAGCAGCTGCTCGGCATGGGCGACATGCTGTACATGGCCGGAGGCGGCCGCATCCAGCGCGTGCACGGCCCGTTCGTCGCCGACGACGAGGTCGAGAAGATCGTCGCCCATCTGAAGCTGCAGGGCGTGCCCGAATATCTCGACGCCATCACCGAGGATGACGGCGAGGACGATGACGAGCCGTCGGGCAAGGGCGGCGCTGGCGGTGGCGGCAACAGCAATTTCGAGGATTCCGACGATCCCTACGACCAGGCGGTCTCGGTCGTGCTGCGCGACGGCAAGGCGTCGACCAGCTATATCCAGCGCCGGCTCGGCATCGGCTACAACCGCGCCGCCTCGATCATCGAGAAGATGGAGAAGGAAGGCATTGTCGGCCCGGCCAACCATGCCGGCAAACGCGAAATCCTGGTGCCGACCGAGGACGACAAGTTCTGATCAGCCGATACGGCCCGGCGGCAACCTTGAACCTTTTGGCGCGTTACAGCGACTGAGCGCTGTCCGGCCCGCCAAACTTAAGTCTAACTGGGGGTCCACGGACTGCAACGAGACACACACCACACGAGAGTGACCGGCATGAAAAACGATCTTTCCGCGATCAGCGATTTCGCTCCAAACCGTCGCCAGTTGCTCGGCCTTGGCCTGATGCTTGCCGGCGCCGCGGCCATCAACGTCGTGCCGGGGTTCCAGCTCCTGGCCTCGGCGCAGGCGGCGGTGCCGCCGACGGCGCAAAAGATCGCCGACCATTTCTCCTCGGTCAAATCGATGAGCGGCGAGTTCGTCCAGTTCGGCCCCAACAACCAGCAGACCGGCGGCAAGTTCTTCCTTGAGCGGCCAGGCAAGATTCGCTTCAACTATGACGGCAAGTCGAATTTCCGGGTGATTTCCGACGGCAAGTCGGTGGTCATCCTCAACAAGCGGCTGAAAACGTCCGATCTCTATCCGTTGTCGAAGACGCCGCTGAAGCTGTTGCTCGACACCAAGATCGACCTCTCGGGGGGCCGCGTGAAATCGATCAAGGAAGAGAGCGACCTCACCACCATCCAGCTTGCCGACAAGTCGGTGTTCGGCAATTCGAAGATCACTATGATGTTCGATCCGAAATCCTATGATCTGCGCCAGTGGACCATCACCGACGCGCAGGGCAAGGACACCACGGTGATGATCTACAACACCAAGGAAGGCGTCAGCTTCCCTGCGGACACCTTTGCCATCGACTATGCGGCGAACCGCGAGCTGAACACCAACCAGCGCTAGATGCGGTGAGGCCGGCCTGCCAATGGCGATCTCCTGCGCTTCCGGTGCTCACGTGGTTTAAGTACGCTCCGCTCCGGTTCTCGGAGACCGCCATTCGACTCGGCCTGACCTGAATCAGAGCCGCCGCCCGCAAAGGCTGGCTTGTGTTTGTGGCGCTAGGCTGGCAGTAGATCGGCGACCTTGTTCGGACCGCCGCATGCCCTTCTCCATCGCCACCTGGAACATCAACTCCGTGCGCCTGCGCATGCCGATCGTCGAGCGGCTGCTGACGGAGCAGGCGCCCGATGTGCTTTGCCTGCAGGAGACGAAGGTTCCCGACGAGCTGTTTCCGGAAAAGGCGTTCCGCAAGGCCGGCTACGAGCACATCGCATTCCATGGCCAGAAGGGCTATCACGGCGTTGCGACGGTGGCGCGGCGGCCGATCGAGATTGTCGAGAAACGGCGCTTCTGCGAGATCGATGACAGCCGGCATCTGTCGGTCAAGGTGCAGGCCGGCGGCAAGGCAATCCTGGTCCACAATTTCTACGTGCCGGCCGGCGGCGACGAGCCCGATCCGGAGATCAACCGCAAGTTCCGCCACAAGCTCGATTTCGTTGCCGAGATGAACGCCATCCGCGCCGCGCATGACGAGGTGTCGGCTTCGATCCTGGTCGGCGACCTCAACATCGCGCCGCAGGAGCACGATGTCTGGTCGCACAAGCAATTGCTCAACGTCGTCAGCCACACGCCGGTCGAGACGCAAAATTTCGACGCGATGCGGATCGCCGGCGACTGGGTCGACCTGATGCGGCTCGACGTGCCGCCAGAGCAGAAGCTCTACACCTGGTGGAGCTATCGCGCGCGGGACTGGGAAGCCTCGAACCGCGGCCGCCGGCTCGACCATGTCTGGTCGTCACCGAACCTGGTGCCGAGCTTTGCCGGCTATGAGATCCTGCGAGAGGCGCGTGGCTGGGAGCGGCCCTCGGACCATGTGCCGGTGATTGCGCGGTTCGACCTGGATTAGGCGTGCCGATATTCAGGTGAGGCCGGCCTGCAATGGCCGATACCTGCGCTTCCGGTGCGTACTTTGAGTACGCCCCGCTCCGGTTCTCGGTATCAGCCATTTTCGACTCGGCCTGACCTGAATCTCGACACACCCAAGCGTGAGCGCGGTCGCGGGGACCTACCCGCCAAACCTTGGGGCCAACTTCTCGATGCGGGCGATCATGGCCTGAAAATCATCGAGGATTCGCTGGTGCAGTTTCACCGCCACTTCGGGATATTCCTCCAGGATGCGGCGAAACATCTTGCGGCTCAACCTTATCACTTCCGAATCGGTCTCGGCCGAGGCGCTGGTCAGCCGTCTTGAGTCGGCGATCAGCGCCAGTTCGCTGAGGATCGTGCCGGGGCCGGCGGTGCCGATCGGGATGCGGTCGCCGTCATGTTCGCGGTAGAGCACGATGCGGCCACTGACCACGATATAGGCTGAGTCGGCTTCGTCATCCTCGCGGTACAGCTTGCGGTCGGCCTGCAGATGGGTGGCTTCGGCGCCGAAGGCGAGCAGGCGCAGCTGTTCCTGCGTGAAACCCTCAAAGAGCTTCACGGCGGACAGGATGCGGATGTCGTCATCCAGCGCCATCTCTAGCTGCGTCCCCGAACGGTCAGTCCAATCCCTCCCTTAGAGCGCCGCGCGTCCAATTGGACGCGCAAAGGACGCTCTAACACTTCAATCTGCGCAGCGGGCCGATCCAGGCTCCCCCAGCCGGATCCTCCCCGAAACAGTCCCGCCCCGACCGCTTATTGAACAATGAAAAGTTTAAGGAACCAGCTTGTAGCCGCCGCTTTCTGTCACAAGAATTTCAGCATTGGAAGGATCGCGCTCGATCTTCTGGCGCAGCCGGTAGACGTGAGTTTCCAGCGTGTGCGTGGTGACGCCGGAATTGTAGCCCCACACTTCCTCGAGCAGGACGTCGCGCGTCACCACCTTCTGGTCGGCTCGATAGAGATATTTGATGATCGAGGCTTCCTTCTCGGTCAGCCGCACCTTGCCGCCGCGCTGGTCGATCAGAAGCTTCTGGCTGGGCTTGAACGTGTAGGGCCCGACCGAAAAGGTGGCGTCCTCGCTCTGCTCGTGCTGGCGCAGTTGTGCGCGTATGCGGGCGAGCAGCACGGCGAAGCGGAACGGCTTTGTGACATAGTCGTTGGCGCCGGCCTCGAGGCCCAGAATTGTGTCGGAATCGGTATCGTGGCCGGTCAGCATGATGATCGGCGCCTTGTAGCCGCCCTTGCGCAGGATCTTCACCGCCTCGCGGCCATCCATGTCGGGCAGCCCGACATCCATGATGAGCAGGTCGATGAGCCCGCCGCGCGCCGCGGCGACGCCTTTGGCGGCGGTCGCTTCCTGCAAGACGTCGAATTCTTCGTAAAGGGCCAGTTGCTCGACGAGGGTTCCGCGCAGGTCGTCATCGTCGTCAACGATCAGAATGGTACGTGATGTCATGGATCAATCCATTGTTTTGAAAAGAATTTTCAGTTGACCGCCCCCCATTTATGCGGAAGCTGACCGGCGCAACAGTCCGATCACAGTGATTTGTTCCGTGACACGATCATACAAGAAAAAACGCGATCGCAATGCAGCCGGCGCAATTTTGCCGAAAGGGCTGCGTGTGCTGGTGGTTCGGGCGAGGCCGGGCAACCCCAGCCAAGGGATATTGCAGGCCGGCAGCAAGGTGTTTGCCTGTGCGCTCGGACGCGGCGGCATCTCGGCCAATAAGCGCGAAGGCGACGGTGCGACGCCGCTTGGCGAGATGCGGATTTTGTCAGGATATTTTCGGGGCGATCATTTCGCGGCCGGCCGCAAAACCCGGCTGGCGATGGCGCCGATCGGCGCCGATCTCGGCTGGTGCGAGGTGCCGGACGACCGCAACTACAACCGGCCGGTGAAAATCCCCTATGGCGCCAGCCATGAGCGAATGCGGCGCGACGACCGCCTCTATGACGCCTGCCTTGTGCTCGACTGGAACATGGCGCCGCGCCGGCGCGGCCGCGGCAGCGCCATCTTCTTTCATCTGACCCGCCCAGGCTTCACACCGACGCAAGGCTGCGTGGCGGTGACAGCGCGGACAATGGCGCGGCTGTTGCCGCTGGTGTCGGACCGGACGGTGGTGAGGGTGGTGAGGTAGGGAGTAGGGAGTAGGGAGTAGGGAGTAGGGAGTAGGGAGTAGGGAGTAGGGAGTAGGGAGTAGGGAGTAGGGAGTAGGGAGTAGGATGGTCTCGGCGTCGTTTCAATCCTTCACTACTCACTACTCACTACTCACTACTCACTACTCACCATTGCCTAACGCCTTCTCGGCTTCTGCCACCCAGTGTCCAGCAATCCAAGCCGGCCGAGTTCCCGGTCCACGGCCCGCGTCACGTCCTTGCGCTGCGCGCCGACGTCGCGCAGTTGGCGATCCGAAAGGTCCTCCACGTCCTGGCGCGGCAGGTTGATGGCGACTTTCGCCTGGCGAAGCCAGTCCGTTACGGCATGCAACCAGTTCGAGCGAGCTGCTGGCGAGTTCAAAACGAAGATGGACATGATGCGCTCCGTGTCCGCCGGATATCAAATCCGGCTTGATGGTGTTTCGATGGGTGCATCATCCCGCATTGAAATCCATGAGAGAAACGAGTAGTTCTTTTCGGATCGTCAAATTTTATTTGAGGATAAGGTGATGTCCCGTCTGTTGCCCGGAACGCGCGCGCTGAGGACTCTGGAAGCCGCCGCCCGCCACCTCAATTTCACCCGCGCTGCCGACGAGCTCGGGCTGACGCCGGCGGCGGTCAGCCACCAGATCAAGGAAATCGAGGATCAGCTCGGGCTGGTGCTGTTCACGCGAACCAGTCGTACCATCCGGTTGACCGAGGCAGGTACGGTGCTGTTCGAGGCCTCGATCGATGCGCTCGACCTGCTCAACCGGGCGGTGTCGCGGGCGCGCAAGCTGACGCGCGGCACGGCATTGCTGAAGGTGACGCTCGACGCGCAGTTCGCGTCAAAATGGCTGATGCGGCGCGTCGACGATTTTCGCAAACTTCAGCCCAATATCGAACTGAGGTTCGACATCGGCTACGAAGTGCGCGATTTCGAACTCGACGATGTCGATGTCGGCATCCGGTTCGGGGTTGGCAAGTATCCGGGGCTTCGCGCCCATCGCCTGTTCGACAACATCCTCATTCCGGTGTGCAGCCCGAGCCTGCTGACCTCCGGCCCGCCGCTGCGCGAACCGCGCGACCTCTTCAACCACACGCTGGCCCATATCGAATGGTCGCGCCAAGGCGTGACATGGCCGAACTGGCGCATGTGGATGGCGGCGGCCGGCATCAACGATTTCGACGACAGCCGGACTATCGTGTTTGGAACCTCTACCGATGCCGTGCAGGCGGCGCTCGACGGCAATGCCGTGGCGCTCGCCGAGTTCGCCATGGTGGCAAACGACCTTTCCCAGGGAAGGCTGGTGCAGCCCTTTGAACTCGGTCTGCGCGTGGGGCCGGAGTTCGGCTACTTCCTGGTCTATCCCGAGAGCACTGCCAACGATCCGCGCATCATCGCTTTCCGCGAATGGATCCTCGACGAAGTCGCCAGGACGCAGACCTGACGACTTCTGCAGGCCTCAGCTGGCGACGACCGGCGCCCCGAACCAGCCGATCACCGCGCCGATGATCAACAGCACGCCGAGCCAGTGGCCGCCGTCGATCAGGGTCAGGTCCCAGCCGAAATTCTCATAGCGATGGTTGGCCATCAGCGTCGTGGCGACGAAACCCAGCCAGAGGACGAAGCCGAAGACCAGCCCTGCGACAAGGACCGGCTCGCCGCCGGTCATCGCGCCGACGACCAAGGCCAAGACCAGCGCCATGATCAGCTCGGCGATGAAGGAGATGATGAAGGGCAATATCGATTTCTTTGACGTTGACGGATCGATCTTGGCCGCCCTCATCCAAGGCTTGCTGAGGGCCGTGTACCAGACGGCGCCAAACAGCCACGCCGCGACGGCCGCGACAACCACCGCCAGCCAGTTCACCACTGAAAAATCCATAAAGTCCTCCCCTCAAGCATGCAGCCCAAAGCCTGACGGTTCTGGGATAACGACATGCGTATTCTTCAAATCAATGCGCGATGGAACGCCTGTTCGGCAATGCCGTCAAGCGAAGCGCCACACCGTGGTGCGCTTGACCAGGGCGTCCTCCAGCGCCCGCGTCACCGCCACTTCGTAGACGGCGAGCGGCTCCAGTCCCGCCTTCGGCATGTAGGAGCGGCCCGGATCGCCGACGAGGATGTCAGCGCCGCGCGCCTTCAGTGTCGAAAACCACGGCATCAGCGTGTCGGCGAAGGATTTGTCGTAGAAGACGTCGCCGGCCAGCACCACGTCCCAGCCGGCGTCGGTGCCGATGCAGTCCGTGCCGCAAAAGTCGATGGCAACGCCATTGGCCTCTGCGTTGAGGCGGACCGCCGTTTCGCAGAACGGGTCGATGTCGGCGGCGATCACGTGCGCCGCACCCGCCTTGGCGGCGGCGATGGCGACAAGGCCGGAGCCGGAGGCGAAGTCGAGCACGCGTTTGCCCCGCACATCCGACGGATTGTCCAGCACGTAACGGGCAAGGCCCTGACCGCCGGCCCAGGCAAAGGCCCAGAACGGCGGCGGCAGGCCGATTTCAATCAGCTCGTTCTCCGTGCGCTGCCAGAGGTCATGCGCTTCGTCGGCAAGATTGAGGACAATCTCCGGCACATGCGGCGGCGACATAAGCGCCGTGTTGTCGAGAATGAACTTTTTCGCGCTGTTCGGCGTGAGGACCGTCACGGAGCCGGCGTCAGGCCGCCCATGCGGCAGACTTCCTTCCATTCGGCCGGCGTCACCGGCTGTACGGAAAGCCGTCCAAGCCGCACCAGCGCCATCTCGGCAAGCTTCGGATTGGCCTTGACCTGCTCCAGCGTCGGCGGGTTCGGCACGTCCTTGAAGGCGCGGATGTCGACGCATTCCCAGCGCGGATCGTCGGTGGTGGTATCCTGATGGGCAAGCGCGCAGACCTCGGCAATGCCGACGACGTTCAGCCCTTCATTGGAGTGATAGAAGAAGCCGAGATCGCCGATCTGCATCGCCTTCATGTTGTTGCGCGCTGCATAGTTGCGCACGCCGTCCCACTGCGTGCCGGCCTTGCCCTTGGCCTTCAGCGCCTCGAAGGAGAAGACCGAAGGTTCGGATTTGAACAGCCAGTAGTTCATGTCTTTGCTCCAACTACTATTTTTGCGCAATTCCGGACGGAAAACCGTTACACACTTTTCCGGGGATCGCTCTAGGCGCCGCCGGAACTAACTAGCCGCCGGCTTGTTGAAGGTCCAGTTCCACTGGCGGATTTCGACACTTTCGAACAGCCCGGCCTTGGCATAGGGGTCGGCAGCCGACAGAGCCTGCGCACCGGCGAGATCGGGCGCTTCGACGACGACGAGGCTGCCGTTGGGCTTGCCTTCGGCGTCGAGGAACGGGCCGGCAAAGGCCAGTTTGTTGTCGGCGTTCAGGCCTTCGAGAAAGGCGACGTGGACCGGCCGCGTATCGACCCGCACCTGCAGGCTGCCCGGCTTGTCCTTGCAAATCAACGCAAACAGCATGTTAAACTCCGGTTTGTAGGGGATCAGAGGTCGGTTTCGGTTTTCAGGGGTCGCGTCATCAGCGCGGACACAGCCTGCCGAATGGTGATCGTGCCGTCCAGTATCGCCGACACCGCTGCGATGATCGGCGCGTCGATGTCGCGCTCGGTGGCGATGCGAGCGGCGATCGCCGCCGTCGGCACGCCTTCGGCGAGCGGCAGTCCGGACAAG
Source organism: Mesorhizobium sp. LSJC285A00 (assembly GCF_000503155.1). NCBI lineage: Bacteria > Pseudomonadati > Pseudomonadota > Alphaproteobacteria > Hyphomicrobiales > Phyllobacteriaceae > Mesorhizobium > Mesorhizobium sp. LSJC285A00. The sequence continues at coordinate 36,849 of NZ_AYVK01000019.1, read as the reverse complement.
GGCTTACCTTGCCCCACCGCCAGCCCATAGGCGAAATTGCGCGACTGGGCGGAAGAGCAGGTCAGCAAAAGGTCGCCGAGGCCGGAAAGCCCCATCAGCGTCTCCGGCTTGGCGCCGAAGGACGCGCCGATGCGGCGCAGTTCGACGAAGCCGCGTGTCACCATGGCGGCCTGCGCGCTGGCGCCGAGCCCAGCGCCGGTGACGGCGCCAGCGGCAATGGCGAACACATTCTTCAAAGCACCGCCGATCTCGACGCCGATCAAATCGTCGCTGGAATAGCAGCGCAGATTCTGCGCCGAAAAGCGCGCGGCAAGCTCGGCCGCCAAGGCGTCGTCGCGTGCAGCAACCACGACAGCGGTCGGCAGACCCCTGGCGACGTCGGCGGCAAAGCTGGGACCGGACAGGGCCGAAACCGGAGTTTCGGGCAGAATCTCATCAACGATCGCCGACAGCAGCGCGCCGGTGTCGCGCTCAATGCCTTTGGCGCAGAGAACCAGCGGGATGCCTTTCGGCATATGGGGCTTTGCCGTCGTCAGCATGGCGCGCAGCGCCTGCGCCGGCGCCACGGCCAGCGCGCAATCGGCATCGGTCAGGGCCGTGCCGATATCGCTCGTCGCCGCAATGCCTGTTTCAATGGCGATGCCGGGGAGATAACGCGGGTTCTCGCCGCGGCGGATCGCGGAAACAGTCTCTTCGTCGCGGGCGTAGAGCCGGACATCGTGACCGGCGCGCAGCATCGCCAGCGCTAGCGCCGTGCCCCAGGCGCCGCCGCCGAGCACGGCGACGCGCCAGCCGGTTCTGTCCCTGCCGCTTGTGTTGCCGGCGCTCATGCTTTTGCTCCGCGCCGGCCGGAGCCGACCATCGGGGCCGAAATGCTGTCCAGCGGCCAGCGCGAACGCGGCACGAAATCGAAGCCGTTCTCTTGAGACAGGCCTGCCCGCAACCGCTCGATGCCGGCCCAGGCGATCATCGCCGCGTTGTCGGTGCACAGTTTGAGCGGCGGCGCGACAAAGGCGAAGCCGGCCTCGGCGCACTGCTTCTGCAGCGTCGCCTTGATCGCTCTGTTGGCGGCGACGCCACCGGCAACGACCAGCGCCGGCTCGGCCTTGTCCGGAAATTCGTCGCGGAAGCGGGCCAGCGCGCGGGCCACGCGGTCGCCAAGTGCGTCGGCTACCGCCGCCTGGAACGAGGCGCAGATGTCGGCGACATCCTGCTCGCTTAGCGGCTGGATGGCGGTCGCCGCCTGGCGCACGGCGGTCTTGAGGCCGGAGAAGGAGAAATCGGGCCGCGCCGAGCCCCTCATCGGCCGCGGAAAGGCAAAGCGCGTCGCATCGGCCGACATTGCCGCCTTTTCGACGTTCGGGCCGCCGGGATAGGGCAGGCCGAGCATTTTGGCCGTCTTGTCGAAAGCTTCGCCGAGCGCGTCGTCGATGGTCGTCGCCCAGCGCTGGTAGTCGCCGACGCCCCGCACGGCGACGATCTGGGTGTGGCCGCCGGAAACCAGCAGCAGCAAATAGGGAAAGTCGAGCCCGTCGGTCAGCCTTGCGGTCAGTGCGTGGCCTTCGAGATGGTTGATGGCGATCAGCGGCTTGCCGGCGGCCGCTGCAATCGCCTTGGCCGTCATCAGGCCGACGATCAGCCCGCCGACCAGGCCGGGGCCCGCAGTGGCGGCAATGGCGTCGATGTCGGCCAGGGCTACGCCCGAATCCGCAAGAGCGGCCTCGACAATGCCGTCCAGCGCCTCGACATGGGCGCGCGCGGCGATCTCCGGCACGACGCCGCCGAAGGCGGCGTGCTCCTCGATCTGGCTGAGCACGATGTTGGACGCAATCACCGGCACGGAATCGCCGTCCAGCGTCACCACGCTGGCGGCGGTCTCGTCGCAACTCGTCTCAATGCCCAGAACGCGGATCAATTCGTCGCTGTCTCCAGAGATTGTGTCGCCGGACTTTCCTAGTTAGTAGAGGCGGGCCTCGCTAGGGAGAGCGCCGGCAACGCAAAGCCAGCCGGGGGTTATCACGGACCGCGCGCCATGCAAACTTTGAAAATCGGAACACGCGGCAGCCCGCTGGCGCTCGCCCAGGCGCATGAAACGCAGGCGCGGCTGATGGCAGCGCACGGCATGCCGGCGGAAGCCTTCGAGGTCGTCATCATTTCGACCAGCGGCGACCGCATCCAGGACCGGCCGCTGTCGGAAGCCGGCGGCAAGGGCCTGTTCACCAAGGAGATCGAAGAGGCGCTGCTGGCCGGCACGATCGATATCGCCGTGCATTCCTCCAAGGACATGCCGACAGTGCTGCCGGACGGGCTGGAGCTGTCCGCCTTCCTGCCGCGCGAGGATGCGCGGGACGCCTTCATCGGCAAGGCGGTGAAGCGCATTGTTGATTTGCCGCAAGGCGCCAAGGTCGGGTCGTCTTCGCTCAGGCGCCAGGCGCTGATCCGGCGCATGCGGCCGGACCTAGACGTGGTCATGTTCCGCGGCAATGTGCAGACCAGGCTGCGCAAGCTGGAGGAAGGCGTCGCCGAAGGCACGATCCTCGCTTTTGCCGGGCTGAAGCGGCTGGGGCTCGGCCAGGTCGTCACCGATCTGATGCCGGTCGATGCTTTTCCGCCGGCGCCGGGACAAGGCGCAATCGGCATCGAAACCCGCATCGGCGACAGCGAGGTCGAAAAGATGCTGGTGGCCATCCATGATGTGCCGACAGGCCAGGCGCTGGCCTGTGAGCGCGCCTTCCTGGCGGCGCTCGACGGCTCCTGCCGCACGCCGATCGCCGGCTATGCGACGATCTCGGGCGGCAGGCTGGTTTTCGCCGGGCTGATCATTTCGCCCGATGGCACGCAATCGCATGAGGTCAAGGCCGAAGGCTTGGCGCTGGATGCCGCTGACATCGGCACGGACGCGGCCAGGATGGTGCGGGTCAAAGCGGGCGAAACCTTCTTCGACGGCTGGGTCTGATATGCGTGTCCTGGTGACGCGGCCGCAACCCGGGGCGTCGCGAACCATGCGGCGGCTGCAGGAATTGGGATTTGAGCCGCTCCTTCTGCCGCTGACCGAAACGGTGACACTGCGGGTTGGCGCCGATGCTGCGAGCGACAATGCCGTGGCCGTCGCTGTGACCAGCGCAAATGCGGTGCGGCATGCGCCGAAAGAACTCATTCGTGCGCTCGCCGCCTTGCCTTGCCATGCCGTCGGACGCAGGACGGCTGAAGCGGCACGTTCGACAGGGTTCTTGTCGGTCAGCGAAGGGGCGGGCGACGCCGAGCGGCTGGCCGAGGCGATTGCTGCCGGCCTTTCCGGCAAGGCGGTCGTCTATCTCACAGGGCGCGTGCGGTTTCCGGCATTCGAGGCGCGGCTGCGAAAGGCCGGCGTCGAGGTCCGCACCGTCGAAACCTACGACACGATTTCGCTCGATTATTCCGATGCTGAAATCCGTACACGCCTGTCCGATCAGGCGGTCGACGCGGTGCTGCTCTATTCAGCCAAGGCGGCGGCAGCGTTGCAGGCCTTGGCCAGCCGGGCGGAACTGCGCGATCTCTTTGAAAATACGCAGGCTTTTGCGCTCTCCGAGCGCGTGGCAGCGGCGTTTGACAATGCCGCCGGCAAAAAAATACGCATGGCGCGGGAACCGCAGGAGGAGGCGCTGCTTGAGCTGTTGCACCGCGGCGACTGAGCCCGTGTCATCACGCCGCCCCTTTTCACCTGATGATGATGTGCTAGACCATTTTTCAAACCATCACGCGCCGTCGGGCGCCCAGACGAAGCAGGATTGCGGAGCCCAGGCATGGTCAAGACGCCGAAGATGCGACATTCGAAAAGCCGCCGCGAGCCGGTGACCATCGAACTCGAACCCGGCGCTGTCTCGCGCATTGCCGATGCGGATGCCGCCAAGACGGATGTCGCCAACTCGGACGACGTCGAGGCCCCGGCAGGGTCGGTTGCGGCTGAGGATGCCGCTGCCATGGCCAATGCGCAGCCGGAGACGCCTGACGAGCCCGTTCACGCCGATCAAGCCGATCTCGAGCCGTGGGAGCACTCCGATGCCGCGGCGCAGGCCGCTCCCGAAAGCGCCGATGCCAAGGCGTCCACCCAGGCGGAGCAGCCTTACCCCACCGCTTCGGATGCGCCACCGCGCGCCAGAACCTCCGACTACAGTTTCGAGGATGCCTCGCCCAAGCCGGGTGCACCCAAGGAAACCCCAAGGACAGCCGGGAACCAGCCCATGGCCGCGCAACCGAAGCGCACGAGCGGCATTGCCGCCGGCATCATCGGCGGTATCATCGCGCTGGCTGCCGCCGGGGGGCTGCAGTTTGCCGGCGTGCTTGGCGCTCCGGGCTCAGGGGCGGGCACGGTCTCGCTCGACGGCGTCAATGGCGAGATCGCTTCGCTGAAGCGCGAAATCGCCGACCTCAGGGAAGCCAGCGGCAATGGCGCCGCAACGGCCAAGGTCGACGGGCTGTCTTCGGCGCTGGATCAGGTCAAGGCCGATGTCGCATCGCTGAAATCGGCGGTCGAAAGGGGCGGCGCCGGCGACAATGCCGGGCTTGCCTCGCTTGGCGACAAGGTCAAGCAGATCGAGACCGCGGTCGCCGCCCTTGGCCAGGCCGGTGGTGCAGCGCCCGTCGATCTCGCGCCGCTCAATGAAAGACTGGCGGGCCTCGACGCACTGGTGAAATCGGCCGGTGAGGCAGCCAAGACGCAGGAAGGCAAGATCGCCGCGCTGGAGCAGTCGGTGACGCAGCTCGCCGGCAAGGTCGATGCGCAGGCCTCGCAGCCAAAGATCGCGATGGCCATCGCCGCTTCGGCCTTGAAGGCGGCGCTTGACCGCGGCGCGCCGTTCGCCGCCGAGTTGGAGACCTTCGCGGCGATCTCGCCCGATGCACCGCAGATTGCAGCGCTGCGCCCCTACGCTGAAAAGGGCGTCCCGACCCGCACCGAGATCGCCGGCGAGGCCGACGCCGCGGCCAATGCGATGGTCGTGGCGGCGACGCCGGTCGATGAAAATGCCGGCTTCTTCCAGAACCTTTTGTCGAGCGCCGAATCGCTGGTCAAGGTCCGGCCGATCGGCGCCGTCGAAGGCGCCGGCGCGCCGGAAACCGTGGCGCGCATCGAAGTGGCGGTCAATCAGGGCGACTACGCCAAGGCGCTCAGCGAATACGCAACGCTGCCGGATGCGGTCAAGGCTGCTGGCGCCGACTTTGCCGGCAAACTGAAGGCGCGCATCGACGTCGAGACGCAGGTCGACGCGCTGATTGCAGGTGCGATGAAGGCATGAGGACGACACGATGATCCGCATTCTCATCTTTCTCGCCGCCGTCTTCGCGCTCGGCCTCGGCTTTGCCTGGCTGGCCGATCGTCCCGGCGAGATGGTCGTCACCTTCAACGGTTACCACTACCAGGTCAGCCTGATGGTGGCGGCGGTGGCGATCGTTGCCGTCGTCGCAGCGGTGATGATCGTCTGGTGGCTGATCAAGTCGCTGTGGAACAGCCCGTACACGATCTCGCGCTATTTCCGCGTCCGCCGCCGCGACCGTGGCTATCAGGCGCTGTCGACCGGCATGATCGCAGCCGGCGCCGGCGATGGCGCGCTGGCCCGCAAGAAGTCCAAGGAAGCCGCCAAACTGATCCGCTCCGACCAGGAGCCGCTGATCCAGCTGCTCGAAGCGCAAGCCTCGCTGCTCGAAGGCGACCATGAGGGCGCGCGCGAAAAATTCGAGGCGATGCTCGACGATCCCGAAATGCGGCTGCTTGGCCTGCGCGGGCTCTATCTCGAAGCCGAGCGGCTCGGCGACCGCAACGCGGCGCGTCACTATGCCGGGCGCGCCGCTTCCGTCGCACCGCAACTGGCTTGGGCCGCCGAATCGACGCTGGAAGATCTGACCGGGCGCGGCGACTGGGACGGCGCGCTGAAGCTGGTGGAGGCGCAGAAGTCGACCAGGCAGATCGAACGCGACGCCGCCAATCGCCGCCGCGCTGTGCTGTTGACCGCCAAGGCGCAGGCGCTGACCGACAGCGACCCCAATGCAGCCAAGGCAGCGGCACTCGAGGCAAACAAGCTCGCGCCCGATTTCGCGCCGGCCGCGGTTGCAGCCGCCAATCTTCTGTTCAAACAGAACGATGTGCGCAAAGGCTCGAAGATCCTTGAGGCAGCCTGGAAGGCGGAGCCGCATCCCGAGATCGCCGAGCTCTACACCCATGCAAGGCCGGGAGATGCCGTGGTCGATCGTCTCAACCGGGCGAAGAAGCTGCAGGAGCTGAAGCGCAACAATGCCGAATCGTCGATGACGGTGGCGCGCGCCGCGCTCGATGCGCAGGATTTTTCCACCGCCCGCCGCGAGGCGGAAGCCGCGATCCGCATGGATCGCCGGGAAGGCGCTTACCTGCTGCTGGCCGATATCGAGGAGGCAGAGACCGGCGACCAGGGCAAGATCAGGCAATTGCTGTCCAAGGCGGTCAGGGCGCCGCGCGATCCGGCCTGGGTCGCCGACGGCGTCGTCTCCGAACGCTGGGCGCCGGTATCGCCGGTCAGCGGCAAGCTCGACGCTTTCGCCTGGCGCGCACCGATGGAGCGGCTGGGCCAGCTCATCGACAGCCATGAAGACGAAGCCGATGTGCCGGTGCTTGCGGCACCCGCCAAGCCGACAAAGGAAGCCGAAGTGATCGATCATCCGGCCATCGCCAGGACGAGCAGCGAGGCGCCGATCGAGCCGAAGCCCGCTGTGGGCGATGACCAGGTCACGCCGGTCACCGCCGCCGCTTTCGCCGCAATACCAAACGACGCCGAACCCGTCGAACCTGCCGAGGAACTGGCGCGGCTGCCCGACGACCCCGGCGTCGACCCCGATGACGAAGCGGAGAAGTCACCGCGCCGCTTCCGCCTGTTTTGATCCCTGAAGCATGATCCCAAAAAGTGGATACCGGTTTTTGGAAAAGATCATGCTCCAATAATGTGATGTGAGCACCATGTTCGAACGCGTTCTGGCCTTTCTGAAAGACCTGCCCTCGGGGGCTGGGGCTCGCGCCAATGCGGACGATCCGCGCGTCGCCGCGTCGGCTTTGCTCTATCATGTGATGAATGCCGACGGCGTACGCCAGGATGTCGAGTGGGAGCGGTTCAAGCAGGTGCTGGCGCAGAGCTATTCGATCAGCGGCGACGAGCTCGATGCACTGGCTGCCGCCGGCGAGCGCGCCGACAATGAGGCGATCGACCTCTATGCCTTCACCAGCGTCTTGAAGCGCCATCTCGACGCCGAGGCGCGCAAGGCTTTCATCGGCCTGATGTGGGAAATCGTCTATGCCGACGGCGAACTGCATGAACTGGAGGACAACACCGTCTGGCGCGTCGCCGAGCTAATCGGCGTCGAGCGCCAGGATCGCGTCGAGGCGCGCCGCAAGGCGGCGGCCGCCGCGCCCGGCGCCAGCGGAACGTCGAGCGACGAATAGGATTCCGCCTTTCCATGCCGCCCAGACCGAGCTCGAAACCAAAAATCCTGATCGTGCTGCATCAGGAGACTTCGAGCCCCGGCCGGGTTGGCCACATGCTGCTCGAGGAAGGTTTCGACCTCGACATCCGCCGGCCGCCTCTCGGCGACAACCTGCCGGAGACGCTGGAGGGACACGCCGGCGCCGTGGTGTTCGGCGGGCCGATGAGCGCCAATGACGAAGATGAGTTCGTCCGCCGCGAGACCAACTGGCTCAATGTTCCGCTAAAGGAGAACCGGCCCTTCCTCGGCATCTGCCTTGGCGCGCAGATGCTGGCCAATCATCTCGGCGGCAAGGTCGAGGGGCATGGCGAGGGGCTGGTNGAGATCGGCTGGTATCCGCTGAAGCCGACCGAAGCCGGCAAGAAGCTGCTGCCTTGGCCCGACATGGTCTACCAGTTTCACCGCGAAGGCTTTTCGCTGCCCAGGGATGCGACGCTGCTGGCGACGGCGGAAACCTACCCCAACCAGGCTTTTCGCTATGGCGACAATGCCTGGGGCATCCAGTTCCATGGCGAACTGACCCGGTTGATGATGCAGCGCTGGGTGGTGCGCGGCGCGCACCGTTTCGAATTGCCCGGCGCGCAGCCCGGCCGCGACCATCTCGGCGGCCGGCTGATCTGGGATATGCACCTCAAGCGCTGGCTGAGCGAATTTTTGAGCCTGATCTTCGGCAAGCCTACTGAGGGATAGAGCAAAATCCAACTACTCTGAACGGCCGAGCTTGCCCAAAGACGACTTACCTCTGGGAGGCGTGTACGATGGATCCGGGACCTTAGCCCGTTCCCGCAGATTTGGATTGCGCCCCAAACACTCCGATGGATCGAAAAACTCCGTGGCGCATTTAAGCTTCGGCTAATAACGGCCCCAGGAGAGAACCAATGAAGAAGACGCTGCTCATTTTGAGCCTACTCATTCCGCTCGCGGCATGCTCCCGCACCGAACAAGGCGCTGCCGTCGGTGGTTTGGGTGGCGCAGCTGTAGGCGCAGCAGTGGCCGGCGACCCGGTAAAAGGGGCGGTTGTTGGCGGGGCGGTCGGAGCGCTGGCCGGGGCGGTCATCGGGCACGCCAGCGAAGCCGGCCAGTGCAGATATCGCGGTCGGAACGGTCGAGTTTACGTTGCTCAGTGCCCGGACGGCTACTGATCTCAAAGGCGCGTGATCTCTTTCGATCACGCGCCTGCTCGGGGTAGGATAACTGAATGGCATATAACAGCAAAAGACTGCTGGCTTTCTGGTTAGCCGTTGTCAGCGCTGTCGCGATAAACGCCGAACTTTCGACCGCGGCCTTGGCCGCACCTGTAGAAGCGAAGACGATTGCCGATCACTTCTCATCGGTAAAGTCCATGTCCGGGGACTTTGTCCAGTCGGGCCCAAGAGCGGAAAGGACCAAAGGGAAATTTTTCCTCCAGCGGCCGGGCAAGATCCGGTTCAACTATGCAGGCCAATCAGGGGTCAGCGTAATTGCAGATGGAAAATCCTTGGTGGTCTATAACAAGAAGCTCAAGACATCGCGGCTTTATGCTCTCTCGAAGACGCCGCTCAAGCTGCTCCTCGACAATCAGGTCAACTTTTCCGGCAATCGCCTCAAAGTATCAGGGACGATGGCGCCCAGGTGATCATCAGGCTGGCCGACAAGTCGGCCTTCGGCAATTCGAATATCACTATGGTGTTTGACAGGGAATCGCTCGATCTACGCAGATGGACCCTGACTGACGAGAGGGGCCTTACCTCGACAGTCACCATATCCAATGTAAAGCAGGGCGTTCGCGCTCCTGCGGGCACCTTCACTATCGACTATGCCGCAAACCGTGAATTCAACACCAAAACGAAATAGTCGGCAGCGCCACGAACTGCCCGTGTAACACTACTCGGCGGCCGTCTCGGACGGCACCTCTGCCGGTGCCGAAGGCTCGGCCTCGGCATGCGGATTGCGCCGTGAAAACAGCGACCTGAGCGTGACGTAGAACACCGGCGTCAGGAACAGGCCGACGAAGGTGACGCCGAGCATGCCGGAGAACACCGCGGTGCCGAGCGACTGGCGCATTTCGGCGCCCGGGCCCGTCGCGATCATCAGCGGCACGACGCCGAGGATGAACGAGAAGGCGGTCATCAGGATCGGCCGCAGCCTGAGCCGGCAGGCTTCGACGGCAGCCTCGGCGGCCGACAGGCCGCGTTCCTGCGCCTGCCGCGCGAATTCGACGATGAGGATCGCGTTCTTGGCGGCAAGTCCGATCAGCACGATTAGGCCGATCTGCACGAGGATGTTGTTGTCCAGCCCTCGGAACGACACGCCGAGCAACGCCGCGAGCACGCCGAGCGGCACCACCAGCACGATGGCGAACGGCAGCACCCAGCTTTCATATTGCGCCGCCAGCGCCAGGAACACGAACAGCACCGACAGTCCGAAGATATAGACAGCGGCATTGCCGGTGTTACGCTCCTGATAGGCGAGTTCGGTCCATTCGTAGGAGGTACCGGCCGGCAACGTCTGTGCCGTGATCGCTTCCATCTTGGCAAGCGCATCGCCGGTGGAAACGCCGGGCGCGGCGTTGCCCTGCAGCGGCACCGAGACGTACATGTTGTAGCGCTGGACCAGCGCCGGGCCGGTGACGTCGCGGATCTCGATCAACGTGCCCAGCGGAACCAGCGCGCCGGTCGCCGAGCGCACCTTCAGTTTCAAGATGTCGGCGCGATCGAGGCGGAACGCCTGGTCGGCCTGCGCGCGCACCTGGTAGACGCGCCCGAAAGCGTTGAAGTCGTTGACGTAGGCGGTGCCCAGATTGATCGACAGCGTCTCGAAGATGTTGGGGATCGGCACGTTCAGGATGCGCGCCTTGTCGCGATCGATCGCCAGGAAGAATTGCGGGCTGGACGCGGAGAAAGTGGTGAACACGCCGGTCAGCCCCGCCGTCTTGTTGGCCTTGCCGGCAATTTCATAGGCAAGCGCCAATATCTGCCGCATGTCGGCGCTGTTGCGCTCCTGGATCTGCAGCTTGAAGCCGCCGGCATTGCCGACGCCGCGGATCGGCGGCGGTGGCAGTGCGATTATGAAGGCTTCCTTGATGCTTTGCAGGCTGCCGAACAGATTGCCGATGACCTGGGTCGCCGACTGGCCGGCTTCCAGTCGCTCGTCAAACGGCTTGAACCTGGCGAAGATCACGCCCGCGTTGCTGGCGTTGGTAAAGGTGGCACCGGAGAAGCCGGCGAAGGCGACCGCGTAGTCGACGCCCGGCGTTTTCTGGATGATCTGCGACGCCTGCTGGATGACGGCATCGGTCCGCGATAGCGAGGCGCCGTCCGGCAACTGGACGACGACGATCGCATAGCCCTGGTCGAGCGACGGAATGAAACCGCGCGGCACCGTCTGAACCATATAGACCGTGGCGTAGATGAGGGCCGCGAAAACGGCCAGCGTGGCGGCGATCGCTATCCGCGAGCCGACCAACACGCGCACGATGCTCGAATACCAATGGGCGACCTTGTCGAAGCCGCGATTGAAGCCGTTGGCGAGCGCCCGTCCGAACCGCGCCAGGAAAAAGCGCGGCGGCGCCGCAGCAGTGTGGTGCGGCTTGAACAGCAGCGCGGCCAAGGCCGGCGAGAGCGTCAGCGAATTGAATGCCGAGATCGCCGTCGACACCGCGATGGTGATCGCAAACTGCAGGTAGAACTGCCCGGAAATGCCGGGGATGAAGGCTGTCGGCACGAACACGGCTATCAGCACCAGCGAGATCGCGATGACCGCCGTTCCGACTTCGTCCATGGTCAGATGCGACGCCGGATTGGGCGCCAGCCCGCTGGCGATATTGCGCTCGACGTTCTCGACCACGACGATCGCATCGTCGACGACGATGCCGATGGCCAGAACGAGGCCGAACAGCGTCAGCATGTTGAGCGAGAAGCCGGCGGCGTAAAGCACCGCCAGCGTGCCGATCAGCGACACGGGGATCGCCACGATCGGCACGATCGCCATGCGCCACGATTGCAGGAAGACGATGATGACGATGATGACCAGCACCATCGCCTCGAGGATCGTCTTGTAGACCTCCTGGATCGACTCGGCGACGAACTCGGTCGGATTGTAGACGATGTCGTAGCTCAATCCCTTCGGGAAGTCCTGGGAAAGCTCCTTCATCTTGTCCTGGATCTCCGCGGCTGCGGCGAGCGCATTGGTGCCTGGCCGCTGGAAGATGGCGAGCGCCACCGCCGGTTTGCCGTTGAGATAGGAGTTGGTGACGTAATCCTTGGCGCCGAGCTCGATGCGCGCCACGTCCTGCAGCTGGATCAGGCGGCCGTCTTCGGCCGATTTGACGATCACGTATCGGAAGTCGCGTGCGTCGTTGAAGCGGCCTTGCGTGGTGACCGTGTACTGGAACGCCGTGCCGGTATTGGTCGGCGGCGCGCCGATGGAGCCGCCCGACACCTGGACGTTCTGGTCGCGCAGCGCCTGCACCACATCGCCCGAGGTCATCCCCAGGGCGGACAGTTTTTCCGGATCGAGCCAGATGCGCAGCGAATATTCGCGTTCGCCAAAGATGATGAGGTCGCCGACGCCGTCCAACCTGAGCAGTATGTCGCGCACCCGCGAGCGGGCGTAGTTCGAGACGTAGAGCTGGTCGTAGGTATTGTCGGGCGACAGCATGTGCACGACCATCATCAGGTCGGGCGAGCTCTTGATGGTGGTGATGCCGAGGCGGCGGACTTCTTCGGGCAGGCGCGGCTCGGCGACCGAGACGCGGTTCTGCACCAGCACCTGCGCCTGGTCGAGATCGGTGCCCAGCTTGAAGGTGATGGTCAGCGCCATCGCCCCGTCGCCCGACGAATAGGACGACATGTAAAGCATGCCCTCGACGCCGTTGATCTCCTGCTCGATCGGCGTTGCCACCGTCGCTGCCACTGTCTCGGCGTCGGCGCCCGGGTACTGGGCGCGAACGACGATGGTCGGCGGCGCGATCTCGGGATATTGCGCGATCGGCAGCTGGGTATAAGCAATCCCGCCGAGGATCAGGAGGACGATCGAAACCACCGATGCGAAGATCGGACGGTCGACGAAGAAATGGGCGAAACTCATTGCTGCAACCCGGCGGTCTCGACCTTGGGCGGCAACGTCACCATCTCGACTTTCACCTTGGTGCCGGGCCTGGCGTGCATCAGCCCGTTGACGATGATCGTCTCGTCGCCGGTCAGGCCCGCGCGGATCACCCGGTAGCCGTCGAGAAGCGGGCCGGTGCGCACGGGCTTCGCCGACACCATCCCGGCCTCATCCACCAGATACACGATGCGGCGATCCTGATCGGCGCCGACCGCCTCGTCGGGCACCAGGACGCCGCTATGCGGCAGCGACCCCGGCACGTTGATGCGCCCGAACATGCCTGGCTGGAGAACGCCGTCGGCGTTGGCAAACCTTGCACGCACCCGCATGGTGCCGGTCGCGTTGTCGATCCGGTTCTCGGCAAAATCGAGCTTGCCCTTGAATACCGCCTCCGCGCGGTCGGCGACGCGAACCACCACCTCGAGCCCGCCGGCGCCTTCCTGCATGCTGCCGCCGCGCTCCTTCGCGTCGCGGGCGTAGCTGAAATACAGGCGCTCATCGACGTCGAAATAGAAGTCGATCGGATCGCGCGTGACGATAGTCGTCAGCAAGGTGGAATCCGGCTGCACGAGGTTGCCGACCGACACCAGCCGGCGGTCGATGCGGCCGGACAAGGGCGCCTTGATCTCGGTGAACTCCAGGTTCAGGTTGGCCGTCGTCAGCGCAGCCGTCGCGCCTTGCATCTGCGCCTGCGCCGAAAGGTATTCCCGCCGACGGTCGTCGACCGTCGCGGCCGAGATATTGCCGGTCTTGGCGAGTTCATCGGCGCGATCCAGCTGCATCTTGGAGAATTCGAGCAGGGACTTGGCGACGTCTACTTGCGACTTGGCGGCATCGTAGGCCGCCTGGTACGGACGCTGGTCGATGGTGAAGAGCAGGTCGCCCTTGTTGACCAGTGCGCCGTCCTGGAAGCTGATCTTGTCCAGATAGCCGCTGACGCGCGAACGGATGGCGACCTCGTCGACGGCTTCGAAGCGCCCGACGAACTCGTCGTCTTCGACGATTTCACGCACCACCGGCTTGGCCGCCGTCACCACCGGCAGTTGCTGGTCCTGCGCAAACGCGTTGCTGCTGAAAGCCATGCCGAGCAGGAATGCCACTGGGACGGCGGAGCGGGCCAGCCAGCCGACCGATCGGCTGGGTCGCCCGCTTGCGTCGCGATGCGATTGCCGATTCCCTGAAGTGTCCATTTGCGTCCCCGCTAGCTGGACCCGGAGGTCGGGTGGTTCTCTTCTATATTTAAGGTTTCTCGTCGAGACCAGAGCACTGCAGTATTGTGCATGGCAACATAATCATTTTCCATATGGACTGAAATGTCCACCCTGTGGCTGCCCCGCCTTCTGGCTAGTTCGCCCAGAACCGGCCCATCCGCTTCCGGCCCATCTCAGCCGTCATCGGCGCAAGCTGATTTGGACCGAGCGCCGGATCCTGCGGCTTACTCGATCAGTTGCGGCTGTTGAGATGCCGCACCCTTCGCAGTTGCGGAAACAGCACCGCCCACAGTCCGGCGACGGCAATCGCACCGACGCCGCCGATCACCACCGCCGGCACGGTGCCGATCAGCGCCGCCATGGTGCCGGCGCGGAACTCGCCGACTTCGTTGGAGGCGCCGACGAAGACCTGGTTGACGGCGTTGACGCGGCCGCGCACCTCGTCGGGTGTCCACAGCTGGATCAGCGTCTCCCTGATATAGACGCTGAACATGTCGGTGGCGCCGAGGCCGGCAAGGGCCAGGATCGACAGCCAGGTGATGGTCGAGACGCCGAACAGCACGGTGAAGGCGCCGAACCCGGCGACGAAGCCGAGCATGATCTTGCCGGCACTGTCGCGCAGCGGATGCCCGGCAAGCCAGACCGCGACACAGATGGCGCCGATGCCGGGCGCCGAGCGCAGCAGGCCGAGGCCCCACGGGCCGAGTTCCAGAATATCGCGGGCATAGACCGGCAGCAGCGCCGAGGCACCGGACAGAAGCACGGCGAAGAGGTCGAGCGAGATGGCGCCCAGGACGATCTTCTCGCTCCAGATGTATCGGAAGCCGGCAAACAGCGTCTCCATCGTCGGCTTGTCGGTGGCGCTCTGCTGGGCCGGTTTCGGAATGGTGAAGATCAGCAGACCGGCCACCAGCATCAGCACGGAGGCAACGGCGTAAGCGGCTTCGGCCGAGACGCCATAGAGCAGGCCGCCGGCGACCGGGCCGACAATGGTCGCCGTTTGCCAGGCGGACGAGTTCCAGGCGATCGCATTGCCGAAATCTTCCGGCGGAACAAGGTTGGCGAACAGCGACGACGAGGCCGGCCCATAAAAAGCGCGCGCCAGGCCGAACATAGCCAGCACGATGAAGATCGGCAGCGGGCTGACGAGACCGCGCAGCGTGAAGTACAACAGGACAAGCGCACAACCTGCCTCGACTACCGTCGCCAGCGCCATGATCAGGCGGCGGCCGAAACGGTCGGCGACAACGCCGGTGACCAGCACCAGCAGCAGCGACGGCAGGAACTGGACGATGCCGACAATGCCGAGATCGAAGGGATCGCGCGTCAGATCATAGATCTGCCAGCCGACGGCGACGGACACGATCATGGTGGCGAAGGTGGTCAGGAAACGCGCCGCCCAATAGCTCAGGAAGGAGCGATGGCGGAAGGCGGCGTAACGCCGGTCAGGCGGTGTATGGGAATGGGATGTCATGGATACAGGCCCCGTTGCTTGCATTGGCCGGCGGGGCACTTCCCGGAAATGGGCGCTGTTCCGGCCAATGAAACTTATCAAAGTTCGGGGCGCGTATGCGTGAAAATCGGGCCCGGATCAAGCGGTTTTCAAGCCGCTCGCCCGATTGCACGCGGACGTTACTGCCTCAGCGCGGCGGAAATGGCGTCGAGGCCGCCCTGTAATTCCGCCTCTTTCGGCCAGCCGAAACCGACGCGGAAGAAGCGCTTGGGCATATCAAACCAGTGGCCGGGACCGACATAGGTGCCGTGGTTTTCCAAGAGATTGACGTAGAAACGGTCGAGGTCGAAGTCTGGACTGACAACGAGCCTTGGAAATCCGACGACGCCGCCTTGTGGCCGCACCCAGTCGACCAGCGGCTCGCGGTCGATCCAGGCTTGCACGATGTCGCGGCGTTTCGCCATCTCGGGCAGCAGCGCGCCCAAGAAAGCGTCGCGGCGCCCCAGCATGCCGCGCGCAATGCCTTCGTCGATGACGCTGCCGCAAATGCCGATCTGCTCCTTGGCGGCGAGGAAGCGCTCCTGCAGTTCGGCATCGCTGGTGATCAGCCAGCCAATGCGGATGCCGGGAATGCCGAAGGCTTTCGACAGCGACGAGACGCTGATCGCTTTGGGGCTGAGAGAAGCCGCCGCCGGCAGGCGCTGTCCATAGGAGAGGTCGCGATAGGTCTCGTCGACCAGCAGATGGCAGCCGCTCGCTTCGGCCAGCGCAATCAGCGCGTCGAGATCGGCCCGGCCCATCATCGTGCCGGTCGGGTTGTGCGGGCAGGTGACGCTGATCAGCTTGGTGTTCGGTTGCATGCTGGCGGCGACGCGGCCGAAATCGATGGCAAAGCCTGCGTCGAAATCGAGATCGACATAGGAGATGGCGCAGCCGATCGCCTTGGGGGTCTCGATGTTGGTGGCGTAGTTCGGCCGGACGACGACAAGGTGGTCGCGCTCCGACAGAAGCGAGGTCGAAATGATGAAGAGCGCGCCCGCCGCACCGGCGGTCACAAGAACATCGTCAGGCGAAATGCCGGAATCCTGCGCCGCGATCAGCGCCCGCAACTCCTTGTCGCCGCGATGCTCGCCGTAGAACAGCGTGAGATCCGGCAGCGACAGGCCGACGTCGGAGAGTTTCTGATCGGCGATCGAGCTTTCGGAGAGATTGAACCGAATGCGATCGTAGCCGTATTCCTCCGGCGCCTCTTTCTCGATCACCATTCTGGCGTAGTTCATGGCTGCTCCCCCAAAGTCCTGACACTCAGAGGTACAAGCCATAAAAGCACGAAGCCTGCCAAGGCTCATTCGCCGGCAGGCTTCTGTTCCAGTCGTCCAAACGATTGGCTCAGGGCCGAGGCGCTGATCCCACTCAGGCCGGAACTTTGGCCTTCCGGCCCTTGGCTTTCGCCGGCGCGGCAACTGCGGCCTTGCGGCCGAGGCCGATCGACTTGGCCAGCTCGGAGCGCGACGCCGCGTAGTTGGGGGCAACCATCGGATAGTCGGCCGGCAGGGCCCATTTGGTACGATAGGCTTCCGGCGTCAGGTTGAAATGGACGCCGAGATGGCGCTTCAGCGATTTGAATTTTTTGCCGTCCTCGAGGCAGATGATGTAATCCGGCGTCACCGACCGCTTGGGATTGACGGCCGGGATCTGCGGCGCCGCCACTGGGGCCGGCGGCTGGCTGAGCCCGCCGATCGACGCCGCAACGCTGGCGATGAGATCGCTCAGGCCGGCAACGGGCAAGCGGTTCTTCTCGACGTAAGCGGACACGATATGGGCGGTAAGCTCGAGCAGGTCGATGTCCTTGTCAGAGTCGTTGCTGTCGTCGGCCAATTTATCTCTCCGTCGCTAGGGGGGTGGCGGAAACTCCCAGAGTGGTCCCAGCGGAGCCGGAAATCCGCTCTAGTCATTTGTCTTGCCGCATATGTGCGGTTGCGCCAGATGATTCCATCCGGTGCCACCGATCTAATCGCCAAATCTGCGTAACGCAATGACTTCGTATCCACACGTCATTTTGAACAACTATACTGAATTTTAATACTATCAGACGATCAGCGCCTTGTCGCGCCATAGTCGAAAACCGCCCTCGAAAGCGCGCGTATTGTCGCCGCGCCTGGATGTGGCGGGCAATTCATCCAGTCTGTCGACATTGCCGCCGCCGATGACGACATAATCCGGCTGCAGCGCCGCACGCAGCCGCCCGACGACGTCGAAAACGTATTTGCGCCATTTTTTCTTGCCGTATTTCTCCAGGCCGCGCTCGCCGACATAATCTTCGAAACTGCCGCCCTTGCGGTACGGCAGATGCGCCAGTTCCATCGGCTGGCCGACATTGTTGAGGATCATCGCCGCGCCCAGGCCGGTGCCGAGGCCGAGGAACAGCATGCGCCCGCCATCGTAGCTGCCGATCGCCTGCAGCAGCGCGTCGTTGACGACCTTGACCGGCTTGCCGAAGGCGGCAGCAAAATCGTAGCCGTCCCAGCCCTTGCCGAGATTGGCGGGATCGAGCGAAGGCCTGTTGTGCCTGACCGGGCCGGGATAGCCCATCGAGATCAGGTCATAGGCCAGCCCTTCGGCCAGCGTCTTCACCGTGGCGACCATCTGCTGCGGCGTCAGGTCCGGTCCGGAATCGGCGCGGCGCATCTCGCCGCCTGCGCTGGTGAGGATTTTCACATGCGAGCCGCCGACATCGATCGTCAGCACGATCGGTTCGGCCTTGGCCTTCGCGGGCCTGGCTGCCTTGGCCATGTCGTTTCCTCCGCTCACTTGGCGCATTCCCGCGTTTCAGGGAAACGGGGGAATGCTCCAACTCTTTGTTTTTACCCAATTTCGGACGGAAAGACCGCTCGCACTTTTCCTGGAATTGCTCAACTCGGATTGATCCAGCCGTTGGGCGGCCCGAAGCTGGCCATGGCGTCGGCAGGCCCCCAGGTCTTCGGCTCATACATATGCGGCGGCGTGGTGTCGCCCAGCACCGGGCCGACGATGCGCCAGGCAAGCTCGCTGGCATCCTGGCGGGTGAACAATTGGCCATTGCCGTTCATGGCATCGCCGATCAGCCGCTCATAGGGCGGCATGTCGCCCTTCGAATCGTCGAGCGCGGTGAGCTCGACCTGCTCGCCGACCATGTCGTCGCCGGGTGCCTTGCGTTGCGCGCCGATCGAGATCGCCACCTGCGGGTCGATGCGGAAGCGCACGTAATTGGCGTCGCTGGGCTTGATCGGATCGAAGACGTCCAGCGGCGGCCGCTTCAGCCGCACGATCACTTCGGTCACATGCACCGGCATGTTCTTGCCGGTGCGGATGAAGAAGGGCACGTCCTGCCAGCGCCAGGTGTCGACCATGAAGCGCACCGCGGCAAAGGTTTCGACCGGCGAGTTCGGCTTCACGCCGGGTTCAGCGAGGTAGCCGGTGAACTGGCCGCGCACGACGTCGTCCTTGGTCAGCGTGCGGATGGCGCGCAGCACCTGCACCTTCTCGTCGATCAGATCGTCGGCCGAGCGGCCGACCGGCGGTTCCATGGCGAGCAGCAAAAGGATGTTGAGCAGATGGTTCTCGATCACGTCGCGGATAGCGCCGACATCGTCATAGAATTTGCCACGGCCTTCAACGCCGAAGTCCTCGGCCATGGTGATCTGTACGCTTTCGACGAAGTTGCGGTTCCAGATCGGCTCGAGAAAGGAATTGGCAAAGCGGAAATAGAGCAGGTTCTGGATCGCCTCCTTGCCGAGATAGTGGTCGATGCGGAAGATCGACTGCTCTTCGAACACCAGATGCAGCACGCGATTCAGCCAGCGCGCCGATTGGAGATCGTGGCCGAACGGCTTTTCCACCATCAGCCGCGCGCCATGCGCGGTACCGGATTGCTCCAGCCCCTGGACGACGGTCTCGAACATGGTCGGCGGCACCGCCATATAGTGCAGAGGCCGCTGCGCCGAGCCGAGCGCCGTCTTCAGCTTCTCGAAGGTCGCGCCGTCGCGGTAGTCGCCGCTGACATAGCGCAGCAGACTGGCGAATTTGGCGAAGATCTTTTCGTCGATCTTGCCGAGAGCGTTGACGATGCCGTCGCGGGCCCGCGCCTGCAATTGGTTGATGTCCCAGGCATCGAAGGCGACCCCGATCACCGGCTCGGTCAGCGTCCCCTTGGCTACCATCTGGTAGAGGGCCGGAAATATCTTCTTGTGGGCAAGGTCGCCGGTTGCTCCGAAGAGCACCAGCGTGTCGGACCGTTCCGGGCTCATCTTGCGCGTCTCCCCTGCGGCCTTCACTTGCCGGCCTTCGGCTTTTCGACATGGCCGCCAAAGGCATAGCGCATGGCCGACAGCAGCTTGTCGGCGAATTCGGATTCGCCCTGCGAGGAGAAGCGGTCGAACAAAGCCGAGGACAGAACCGGCGCCGGCACGCCGGTGTCGATCGCCGCCTTCAGCGTCCAGCGTCCTTCGCCGGAATCGGAGACGCGGCCGCCGAACTGGGCCAATGCCGGGTCGCTCTTCAGTGCGCCGGCGGTGAGGTCGAGCAGCCACGAGCCGATCACACTGCCATGGCGCCAGACCTCGGCCACTTGCGGCAGGTCGATGTCGAACTGATAGTATTGCGGGTTTTCCAAAGGGCTGGTCTCGGCGTCCGCCGTGCGCTGTCTTTTGCCGGCATTTGCCGATTTCAAAATGTTCATGCCTTCGGCATAGGCGGCCATGACGCCATACTCGATGCCGTTATGGATCATCTTGACGAAATGGCCGGCGCCGCTCGGTCCGCAATGCAGGTAGCCAAAGGGTGCGGTTCCACCCGCCTTGTCGGGCGTGGCGCCGACATCGGCGCCGGGCGCCAGCGTGGCGAAGATCGGGTCGAGGTGTTTGACCGCCGTGTCGGGGCCACCGATCATCAGGCAATAGCCGCGCTCCAAGCCCCAGACGCCGCCGCTGGTGCCGACATCGACATAGTGCAGGCCCTTGGCCGCGAGCTCGGCCGCCTGGTCGACAGCGTCGTGATAATAGGAATTGCCGCCGTCGATGATGATATCGCCGGGCTCCATCAATGCTGCCATCTGGTCGGCGATCCTGCCGGTGATCGCCGCCGGCAGCATCAGCCAGGCGCTACGCGGCTTGGACAGCTTGCCGACGAACTCTTCCATGGAGGCGGCGCCGATGGCGCCATCGGCAACCAGGGCGGCAACGCTTGCCGGGTTGATGTCGTAGACGACGCATTCATGGCCGTCGCGCATCAGGCGGCGCACCATGTTGGCGCCCATCCTGCCCAGTCCCATCATTCCGATCTGCATGGTCTTGTCCTAGTCGCTTGAGGAAAGAAAATTGTGGGCGAGTTAGTTCTCAATGCCGACGGTGAAGTCGACATTCTCCCAACGGTCGCCGTCGGGCCAGAAAAAAGTGAAGACGATCGTATTACCTCGCGGAATATCGGCCACCGGCAGATCCGCCAGATGGACGCCAAAGACATTCACGGACGTGTTGATTTCATGGCTGGTCTGCCACTGGTCGCCGCTCCAGCGGATCAGTGCCGGCTGCAGCAGTTCAACCCGCAGCGTCTTGCCGGCTTCCAGGGTGCGCAGCCTGTTGTTGAAGCGCCATATCCTCAGCGGCGAGCCGGTCTTGTCCCTGACATAGCGCTTGACGCCTTGCGGCGGCATGTCGAAGACGGCGCCGTCGCGGAGCGAGCGCAACAGCTTGATGTGTTCCGAATGCGCCCAGACCAGCGGCATGGCGCTGCCCGACGGCCTGCCCAGCCACAATTCGCGCTCCGGTATGTCGGCGCCGTCCCAGACCTGTTCCGGCAGCAGACCGCCCACACCAGCCGAAGCCTCGAATGTCCTGAGCAGGCTTGCCGCCTTGTCCTTGTTACCGGCGGCCAGCTCGTAGTGGGCGCGTTCGCCGGCCAGCAACGGCCAGGGTCGGCCCTGGCCGTTGCCGTCGAAGGGGGCGCCGTCGGCGTGTTCGCCATAACCGTCGCTGGTGTAGCGGTACCATAGAGGCCCTTGCGGCAGGTCGCAGCGCAGTTGCGCGTCGATGATCTTGACCGTGCCGACGATGCGCGGATCGTCCGCGGCCCTGAGGCCGAAGCGGACCAGCGCCAGCGCGTCCGGGCTGACAATCGCTTCGGCCGGCTTGTCGGTATCGCCCGGCGGACGGTTCTTGATCGGTACGAAGCCGTCCTTCGGCGATGCGGCGCCTGAACCGTCGGCCGGCGCGATGCGGATGTAGTAGCCGTCGACGCCAGCCTCGTGGCACGCCGGTGTGCCGCTGACATAGGTCCAGCGCTCGATCTGGTCGTTCCAGCAATCCGCGACCTCGCGCAAATAGTTAGCCGGCTCCGGTTTGCCGTCAACGTCGAACAGATCGGCGGCGCCAAGCAGTGCCGATATTTCGACGGCGAGCGTGAATGGGCTGTAGCCGGCATCCTCTTCCCAGCGGTCCTGCCCGGTGACGGGACCATTGCGCACGACATAGGACGCTGCTTTCTCGACCATCGGCATGAAGGCGGCGAGCTTGGCGCGCGGCAGGTGGCCGGCGCGGTGCAGCGCATCGGCAAGCAGCAGCGGGAAGGCGCATTCGTCCATCTGGATGCCCGGCCAATAGAGCGAGCCGTCGAGCCACACATTTTGTGGCCAGTGGCCGTCCGGCTGCTGGATGGAACGGAGATAGGCGAGGATCTCAAGCGCCTGCGCCGGATCGCCGGCGGCGAGCAAGCCGCCCGCGGTTTCCACAAGGTCGCGCGGCCAGACCAGATGATAGCCGCCAAGGTCGTCGTCGCCCTTGCTCGCTCCCCACGGGATCGACAGGCTGGCAACGGCCGCGCCGGGCCTCGCCAGCGACAGGTGCGTCGCCAGCACCGCTGTGCTGACGCGGTAGGTGTTGAGGCCGGATGCATCATGGTGGTCGAGCGGCGTCAGGCCTGCCTGCCATTTCCGCCATTTCGCGACATAGGCCTTTGCCGCCGGCTCAAAACCGCGTTTCAGGCTGGCGGCGGCGTTTTCGGCCGCTTCATCCGGCGTTGCCCCAAACCCAAGCGCAAGCAAGGCTTTGCTGTTGCGTAAGGAAAAGCCGATCTCGCCGGTCAGCGCGACATTGCCGTCCTCCGCCCTTTGGCAGGTCGGATCGAGCCGGCCGGCGCGGCTGAGTTGCTGCCAGCCGTCGGAAAAGCCTGCATAGCCGGCCGAGCAGTCGCCCCAGGGCAGCGAGGAGGCAAGCGCCAAGCAGGCGCCGTGCCCGGACGCAAACAGCATCGGCTTGCCCTTGTGCACGCCGATCCAGGCGGTGTTGCCCATGCCGGCATTGACCAGATGCGGCGCCAGCAGGGCGTAGACGCGGTAGTCCGTGGCCACGCCCTCGAGTGCCGTGAAGCTGATTTCCTGCAGCAGGGCCGGGCGCGCCGGATCCGCCAGGATGCGCTTTTCGATCCGGTAACGCGCCGTCGCGTTGACCAGCCGGTAGGCGGGCACGCCGTCCTCGAACGGCTCGATGGCATGCGTGGCGTCACGCTTCTCCTCGGAGAACCAGCCGCCGGGACCGGTGACCAGCAGTCCCATGTCGCGCGTGCAGGCGCTGTCGAGGCCGGGATAATAGACCTCGTTGACGATGCCATGGCTGAGCGTGAACCAGACGCGGCTCGCCGGCGAAAGCGCGGCACCTACGCCGCTCTTGGCGCTTGACGTCCAGCGCGCCGGAATTCCGGGGGCGCCCATTCTTTTGGGTGCACTGGGGGGAAGGGTCGGCGGCATCGCTGCCATGCATGGTCTCCTGGACCCTTCCCTAGACCAGCACGCGAAGGCTTTTCAACCGCCGCACCTGAAGTTGATCGTCCAAGCGTGATCGATCGCAGTTGACAAGCGGGCGTATCTGAATTTGTCTGACAATAGATAAAAAACAGGCAGACAACGCCAAAACCATCTGCAACAGTCGGCGGGGCCGACAATCCATGGGAGGATTATGACATGAAGACACTGCTCGTCCTGAGCGCTCTGGCGGCGATGCTCGCCTCGGGCACGGCGCTTGCCGACACCAGCGGCAAGAAGATCGCCTTCTCCAACAATTACGCCGGCAATTCGTGGCGCCAGGCGATGCTCGACAGCTACGGCATCGTCACCAAGAAGGCGGTGGAGGATAAGATCGTCGGCGCCGCCGACATCTTCACCACCGCCGACAAGGAAGTGCCGACCCAGGCTGCCCAGGTGCAGAACCTGATCCTGCAGGGTTATGACGCCATCGTCATCAATGCCGCATCGCCGGATGCGCTGAACGGCGCCATCAAGCAGGCCTGCGATGCCGGCATCGTCGTCGTCTCCTTCGACGGGACGGTCACCGAACCTTGCGCCTACCGCGTCGTCGTCGACTTCAAGGACATGGGCAAGCAGGAAGTCGAGCAGATGGCCAAGTTCCAGCCCAAGGGCGGCAATTTGCTGGAAATCCGCGGCCTTGCCGGCACCTCGATCGACGATGCCATCCATGCCGGCATCCTCGAAGGCGTCGCCGCCCATCCCGAGTTCAAGATCGTCGGTTCGGTGACCGGCGACTGGGACCAGACGACGGCGCAGAAGGCGGTCGCGACGATCCTGCCTTCGTTGCCCGACATCGTCGGCATCGTCGACCAGGGCGGTGACGGTTATGGCGCGGCACAAGCCTTTGCCGCCGCAGGCAAGCCGCGTCCGACCATCATCATGGGCAACCGCCAGGACGAGCTGAAATGGTGGAAGGAGCAGAAGGACAAGGATGGCTACCAGACCTGGTCGGCCTCGATCGCGCCCGGCGTGTCGTCGCTGGCCTTCTGGGTGGCGCAGCAGGTGCTCGACGGCCGCACCGACATTCCGCATGACCTTTTGGTGCCGTATCTCGCCTTTACCCAGGACAATTTCGAGACCGAGCTGCCGAAAATCAAGGAGGGCGGCGTCGCCACCCACGAATACAGCCAGGAAGACGCAATCGCGGCGATCAAAGCCAATATCAAGTGATGCATTGCATTCATTGCCAGCGGCATGACCGACCGGATATCGTTGAGCATGCCTGAGGCCAATACGGACATCATCAGACTGGGCGGCGCCGAAAAACATTTCGGCGCCGCCCATTTGGACATCATCAGGCTGAACGGCGCCGAAAAACATTTCGGCGCCGTTCGGGCGCTTAACGGCGTCGACTTCCATGTTGTATCAGGCGAATGCGTCGGGCTGGTCGGCCACAACGGAGCCGGCAAATCGACGCTGATGCATATGGTGGCCGGTACGCTGCAGCCCGATGGCGGTGAGATCGCGGTGCGTGGCAATGCCGAAACCGACTACTCGGTGGCGCGCGCGCTGAAACTCGGCATACGCTGCGTGTTCCAGGAACTGTCGCTCTNCGAAACCGACTACTCGGTGGCGCGCGCGCTGAAACTCGGCATACGCTGCGTGTTCCAGGAACTGTCGCTCTGCCCTAACCTCAGTATCGCGGAGAATACGCGCATCAACCATCCGGCGCTCACCGGCTTCGGCTGGCGACGCAAGGCGGCTGCTCTCATTGCCGCCAAGCTGGACGAAATCTTTCCGGATCACGGCATCTCGGCAGACGACATTGCCGGCGATCTCTCCATCGGCCGGCGGCAGATGGTCGAGGTGGCGCGCGCCTTCACGGTGACGCGCGATCCGCTCGACCTGGTCATTCTCGACGAGCCGACCTCTTCGCTGGACGCGCATACTGCGGGCCAGCTGCTTGCCTTCGTGCGCCGTTTCGTAGCCACCGGGGGCAGCTGCATCCTGATCTCGCATGTGCTGGGCGAGGTGCTGCAGAATGCCGACCGCATCGTGGTCATGCGCGACGGCAAGGTGGTCGCCACGGACGTTGCAAAAGCGTTCGACCGCGACCGGCTGGTGGCCACCATGGGCGGCGCGGAAGCGCGCGAGAAGATCGCGGCGGAGATCGCCGCCAGGCCGGCGGCGGGCCCGCTCAGGGTGCGGGCGCGGCCCGAGCGGCAGCAGGATGGCAAGGAGCTTGTCGCTCGCGCCGGCGAGATCATCGGGCTTGCCGGGCTTGCCGGCCATGGCCAGACCGACCTGTTGCTGGCGATCTTTGCCGCCGCGACGCGTAGAAGGCTTGATATCGAGGTGACCGCCCCGGTGGCGCTGGTGGCCGGAGACCGCCAATCGGACGGCATTTTCCCGCAATGGTCTATTGCCGAAAACATCGGCATCCGCTCGCTGGCGCGGCTGCGCAAAGGGTTGCTGATCTCGCCGCAGCGCGAGGCCGAGCTTGCCGAGTTCTGGAAGCAGAAGATCGGCATCCGCACGCCTGACATGACCAACAACATCTTCTCGCTGTCCGGCGGCAACCAGCAGAAGGCGCTGTTTGCCCGCGCACTGGGTTCCGATGCGCAGATCGTGCTGATGGACGATCCGATGCGCGGCGTGGACATCGGCACCAAGCTTGAGGTCTACGATCTCGTGCGCGAGGAGGCGGCCAAGGGCCGGACCTTCCTCTGGTACACCACCGAGACCGAAGAGCTCGACAATTGCGACCACATCCATGTCTTCAAGAACGGCCGCATCGTCGCCAATCTCACGCGCGACGAGCTGACCGAGGAAAAGATCATCCAGTCCTCATTCGGCGACGCGGCCTGAGATGACGGCAGTCGCTCTCGGCCCTACGTCCTCGCCGCGCAGCAGCGCGGCCCGCGCGCGCCTGCTGCGCAGCCTGTTGCCGGCGCTGTCGCTGGCGCTGGTGGTTATCGCCATCGCCTGGCTCAACCCACGCGCCATCAGCTATTTCGGCTTCAGCCTGATGTTGAACCTCGCTATTCCGATCGCGCTGGCGACGATCGCCCAGATGTTCGTCATCGCCGGCAATGAGCTCGATCTGTCGATCGGCACCTTTGTCGGCTTTGTCGGCTGCGTCACCGCGACCTGGCTGAAGGACGCGCCGCTGCTCGGCGTGATCATCCTGCTCGGCTCCATAGGCGTTTATGCGCTGCTCGGCGCACTGATCCATCTGCGCAATCTGCCGTCGATCGTGGTGACGCTGGGCATGAGCTTCGTCTGGCAGGGGCTTGCCATTCTGGTGCTGCCCAAGCCCGGTGGCAAGGCGCCGGACTGGCTCTTGTCGCTGATGGCCTTCAAGCCGCCCTTCATTCCGTTCCCTATCATCGCCGCGCTGGCGATCGCAGCGGTGGTGCATTTTGGGCTGATGCGCACCTCCTATGGCGTCATCCTGCGGGGATCCGGCGGCAATCCGGCGGCGCTCAGGCGCGCTGGCTGGTCGCTGCTTCGAACCAAGATCGTGCTGTTTGCGCTGACCGGCCTATTCGGCGTTCTGTCCGGCATGGCGCTGATCGGCATCACCACCTCGGCCGACGCTAATATCGGCAATGGCTACACGCTGCTGGCGATCGCCGGCGTCATTCTCGGCGGCGGCGAGTTCGTCGGCGGCCGGGTGTCGCCGATCGGCACCGTGCTCGGCGCGCTGACACTGGCGCTGGCGGCATCGCCTCTGCTCACCTTCATGCACATTCCGCCGGATTGGCAGGTCGCCGCCAACGGCGCCATCCTGATCATCGTGCTGGCAGCCCGCGTCCTGATCAGCCGCAGGGAGAGGTAGCGATGACATTGGTTAAATCGCTTGTCGCCAAACCCTGGATCTGGTCGTTTATCGGCGCGATGTTCGTCTGGCTGGCGACCATCGCTTTCACCGGCGGCTATGGCGGCGGCGGCATGATCACGGCGGCACTTTCGCTTGCCGTGTTCACCGTCATCGTCGGCGTCGGCCAAATGTTCGTCATCACGCTCGGGCCAGGCAATGTCGACCTGTCGCTGCCGGCCAATATCGGGCTCGCCAGCGCCGTCGCCATGAAGGTCATGGGCGGCAGCGATTCCATGATCGTGGTCGGGCTGCTCGCCGCGCTCGCCTGCGGCGCTGCCATCGGTGCCGTCAACTATCTCCTGATCTGGGCGCTGAGGATCCCGCCGATCATCGCCACTCTGTCGGCCAGTTTCATCATCCAGTCGATCGACATCAGCTATGGGCGTGGCCTGCAGATCAAGCCGCCGCCCGGCTTTGCCGATTTTGCCAACTGGCAAATCCTGGGCATTCCAGTGCTGGCGATCCTTACCGTATTGTTCACCATCGGTGCGGCCATCGCCTTGCAGCGCATGATCTATGGCCGCTCGGTGCTGGCGATCGGCCAGAACATCCGCGCCGCGTGGCTTGCCGGCGTCAATGTCGGCCGCACCCGCTTCCTCACTTACACGCTGTCGGGCGCGCTCGGCGGCATGGACGGGGCGCTGCTCGCCGGCTATTTCCGCGGCGCAAATGTCGATATCGGCAACGAGTACCTGCTGGCCTCGATCGCCGTCGTCGTCATCGGCGGCACCTCGGTCGCCGGCGGCAAGGCCAATGTTCCCGGTGTCTGGGGCGCGGCGCTGTTCCTGGTGCTGCTTCTGACCATGCTCAACACGTTCGGCGTCAGTGCCGGCGTTCGGCTGTTGCTGACCGGGCTGATCATCGTCGGCGTCATCACCGTAGCCGGTGGCGAGAAGGCGGTACGCTAGCGCCGGCTCCTGCCAGCGACACCGCCAAATTTGACCATGTGGACAAAAGTCCGCACCCGTTCCATAGTTCCGCGTCTGATTTCGGAACAGCCGGCTCGACACGGCTGTCAAACAGAGGGGCACTAGATGGAAAACCGGAAAAACAAATCGCAATCGACCGGCCTGTCGCGGCGCGACGTGCTGGAACTCGGCGCACTTGGCCTGGCCGCAGCCATGCTGCCGGGTGCAGCCTTCGCCAAGGACAAGAAGCTGAAGGTGGCGGCGATCTTCGCCACGCCGATCGAGGAGCCGTGGGACAACCAGATCCACGTCGCCCTGCAGAAGGCCGAGAAGGAACTCGGCATCGAATACAAATGGTCGGAAAAGGTGCAGACCGCCGATTTCAGCCGCGTCATGCGCGAATATGCGCAAGGCGGGTATCAGCTGGTGCTGGGCGACGCCTTCGCCGCCGAGCGTGAATCGCGCCGCACGGCAAAGCAGTTCCCGAAGACGGCATGGCTGTTCGGCTCGGGCGCCGGCCCGGCCGAGCCCAATTTCGGCGTCTTCGACAACTGGATCCACGAGCCGGCCTATCTCTCCGGCATGATCGCCGGCAAGATGTCGAAGTCGGGCACGATCGGCGCGGTGGCGGCCATGGGCATTCCGGAAGTGAACCGGCTGGTCAACGCCTTCTTTGCCGGCGCCAAGGAGGTCAATCCCAACATCAAGAAGAAGGTCGCCTTCATTGGCTCGTTCTTCGATCCGCCCAAGGCCAAGGAAGCGGCGGTCGCCCAGATCGATGCCGGCGTCGATGTCATCTATGCCGAGCGCTTCGGCGTCATCGAGGCGGCGGTGGACAAGAAGATCCTCGCCATCTCCAACATGTCCGACCAGTCGAGCCTCGGCCCCGACACGGTCATAACCGGGCCGGTCTGGGACATGTACCCGACGGTCGAGCAGGCGATCAAGCTGGTCAAGGCCGGTGTCTTCACCGCGCAGGATTATGGCGATTTCTCGCGCATGGCCAAGGGCGGGTCGTTCCTGGCGCCCTACCATAAATTCGACAAGACGCTGCCGGCGGATGTGAAGGATCTGGTCGAGAAGAAGAAGGCCGAGATCCTGGAAGGCAATTTCCGGGTGGATGTGGATGAGAACACGCCGGTTTCGGATTAGCTCGGCGTACCCTCCCCCTTGAGGGGAGGGTGGCCCGCAGGGCCGGGTGGGGTCCTCCGCGAAGTGCTCCATCCTGCTAAGTCATGGGTTGAGGCAGTTGAGGTGACCCCACCCGCCTCGCTTCGCTCGGCACCCTCCCCTCGAGGGGGAGGGGTATCTCCGCAGGAGCATCCTTGTCCGCCCCTCTCATCGAAATGCGCGGCATCACCAAGAGCTTCGGCGCCGTCAAGGCGAATGAGGCTGTCGATCTAAGCGTCGCCCCAGGTGAGATCCTCGGCCTGCTGGGCGAAAACGGCGCCGGCAAGACGACGCTGATGAATGTGCTGTTCGGCGCCTATGCGCCCGATGCCGGCGAAATTCTTATCCAGGGCAAGACCGTGCGGATCACCAGTTCGGCCGATGCGCTGGCCGCCGGCATCGGCATGGTGCACCAGCATTTTCATTTGGCGCCAAGGCTGACGGTCCTGGAAAACCTTCTGATTGGCATTCCCGGCAAATCCGGCCGCATCGACCGCGCCGGCGGACTTGACCGGTTGTCCGACATCAGCCGTCAGTATGGGCTGACGCTGGACCCCAACCTGCCTGTCTCCGCGCTGTCGGTCGGCGAGCAGCAGCGGCTCGAAATCGTCAAGGCGCTGTTTCGCGGCGCCAGGCTGTTGATCCTCGACGAGCCGACGGCGGTGTTGGCGCCGAGCGAGGTCGACGGGCTGTTTTCGGCGCTGCGCTCGATGGCGGCGCAGGGGCTCGGCATCATCTTCATCTCGCATAAATTGAACGAGGTGCGGGCGCTCACCCATCGCTGCACCGTGTTGCGGCACGGCCGCGTCGCCGGCCGTGTCGACGATCCGGCGAACACGACATCGGCAGAAATGGCGCAGCTGATGTGCGGCCATGAGATCGTGCCGCCGGCAAGAGGACCTTCGACCCCAGGCGCGGCGGTGCTGACGCTCGACGGTATTTCCACCTCACGGCATTCGGGGACGCCGCTGCGCGATGTATCGCTTGCCGTTCGCGCGGGCGAAATCCTCGGCATTGCCGGGGTCTCCGGCAATGGCCAGCGGGCACTGGCCGAGGTGATTTCCGGCACGCACGCGCCCGACGCCGGCGCGATGACGATAGCCGGCAAACCTGTTACGCGGTTCTCGCCGCGCGAGGTGCAGGCGCTCGGCCTTGGCCGCATCCCGGAAGACCGTATGACGACCGGGCTGGTCACCAATCTGCCGCTCGCCGATTCCATGGTGTTGCCGCGCATTGGTACTGCGGCTTTCAGCAGCCGGGGCCTGCTCAAGCCAGATGCGATCCGCGCCTTCGCCGAAGAACAGATCAAGGCCTATGACATCAGGTGCCCCGGGCCGATGACCCGCGCCGGCGCGCTGTCGGGCGGCAATCTGCAGAAGGCGCTGCTGGCGCGCGAACTGGCTTTCGACCCGAAGGTGCTGATCGTCTCGCAGCCGACGCGCGGCCTCGACATCGGTGCCGCCCGCTTCATCCACGAAAAATTCCTCGACATGCGTGCCAAGGGTTGCGGGATCATCGTCATCGGCGAGGATCTCGAAGAGCTGCTGGTGCTCTGCGACCGCATCGCGGTGATGTATGAGGGCCGCATCGCCGGCACGCTGGGCAGCGCCGATGCGACCATCGCGCGGCTTGGGCTGCTGATGACCGGGGCGGAGGGCAGAGCCTAGATGGACTTTCTCACTCGGTTCCTCGCAGAAACCTCAAATAATACTGCCCGCTTTTGGCTGACTTTAAGCGTCAGCGCTGCCCCTCACCTGCCTGCCGGCATCCTCTCCCCGTATAGAGACGGGAGAGGGGCTCTCACCCATGGTTTCGCCAATCGCCACAGCTGCAAGAGGGGAGTTGCCATAGGGCCCGGATCCCTTCTCCCCGTGTCTACACGGGGAGAAGGTGCCGGCAGGCGGATGAGGGGCGGCGCGACCGTCTGGGCGGCGGAGGGGCATAGCTGATGTTCCGCCTCGAAGCCCGCAGTTCCACCCCCGCCTGGTTCAATCTCGCTTTGCCGCTGCTGGCCATCGGCGCCACGCTTGCCCTGTGCAGCGGCCTCATCGCGCTGGCCGGCGCCGGCGTGCTTGAGGCCTATGGCGTGATGCTGTCGGCCTCGTTCGGCGACAGCTATGCCATCACCGAAACGCTGGTGCGCGCCGCCCCGATGATCTTCACCGGGCTGGCTGTGGCCGTCGCCTTCCGGGCCAAATTCTGGAACATCGGCGCCGAGGGCCAATTGCTGGCCGGCGCCGTGGCCAGCTGCTTCGTCGGCGCCATCCCAATGCCGGGCGCGCTGGCGATCCTGTCGATGGCGCTGGCGGGCGCTGCTGCCGGTGCCGCGGTAGCGCTGGTGCCCGCGACGCTCAGGGTCAAATTCAAGGTGGACGACGTCGTCAGTTCGCTGCTGCTCAATTCGGTCATCTACTATGCGCTGATGGCGCTGATCGAGGGGCCGTGGAAGGACTCGTTCAGCGGCTATCCGATCTCGCCGCCGATCGAGGATTCGGCGAATTTCCCGGTGCTGCTCGAAGGCACAAGGCTGCATCTGGGTGTCATCGCCGCGTTGATCGCGGCCCCGTTGATCTGGTTCCTGATCGTGCGCACCACGCTCGGCTTCCGGATCAGGGTCACCGGCGAAAGCCCGGAAGCCGCCCGCTATGGCGGCATACATGTCGAGCGGGTGCTGATCTCGACGGCGCTGCTGTCGGGCGCGCTGGCCGGGCTTGCCGGCGTCGGCGAGGTCGGCGGCGTGCATTTCCAGGTGATGAGCGACATTTCGCCGGGCTATGGCTATTCCGGCATCGTCGTTGCCATGCTGGCCAGGCTCAATCCGCTCGGCGTCGTACCGGCGGCGATCTTCCTGGCCGCCGTGATGACCGGCGCCGAAGCGATGTCGCGCGCCACCGGCGTGCCGGCGTTCCTCAGCGATGTCATCCAGGGCACGGCGCTGCTCGCCATGCTGGTGGCGCTGCTGTTCACGGCCTATCGCATCCGCCGCGTCGGCGCCTTATGAGCGCGGTGTTCGAACAGATTTTTCAGGTCGGCTTCCTCGCCGCCATTATCCGCATCGCCACGCCGCTGGCATTTGCCACGCTGGGCGAGATGTTCTCCGAGCGGGCCGGCGTGCTCAATCTCGGTATCGAAGGCATCATGCTGCTCTGCGCGATGACCGGCTTCACCGCCGCCAGCCTCAGCGGCAGCCTGTGGCTCGGCGTGCTGGCCGCGGTGTTGACCGGCATGGCGATGAGCGCGCTGCATGCGCTGTTCACGGTGGCGCTCGGCCTCAGCCAGCATGTCTGCGGCATCGGCGTTACTTTGTTCTCGTCCGGCCTTGCCTATTTCCTCTACCGTCTGACCTTCGGCCAGCAATCGGTGCCGCCCAGCATCAAGGGTTTTCAGACGGTGCCGATCCCGCTGCTGTCGGATATTCCGGTTCTGGGGTCAGCGGTTTTCAACCAGTTTGCGCTGGTCTACTTGGCAATCATTGCCATCCCGGTCGCTGCTTTCGTGCTCTACCGCACGCCTTGGGGGCTGTCGGTGCGGATGGTCGGCGAGAACCCGCGCGCCGCTGATTCCGCTGGGGTCAGCGTCATCGCCACGCGCTTCCAGGCGGTCATCCTCGGCGGTGCGCTGATGGGGCTTGCGGGCGCCTTCCTCACCATGGCACAGTTCAACGCCTTCACCTTTGGTGTCGTGTCGGGCCGTGGCTGGGTGGCGATCGCGCTGGTCGTGTTCGGCCGCTGGGACCCGTGGCGCTCTGCGGGCGCGGCGCTGCTGTTCGCCTTCGTCGATGCGCTACAATTGCGCATGCAGGCGAGCGGCCTCGGGCATATTCCCTATGAGGCGTTCTTGATGCTGCCCTTCATTTTCACCATCGTCGCGATGGCCGTGATGTCACGCAACGCGGTTGCGCCGTCGGCGCTGCTGAAGCCGTTTCGACGAGAAGAGCGGTAAGCGAGTAGGCCAAGCCTGGGATACTCACATCGCCGTAAAACCATTATCGACAAACAGATGCGTGCCATTGACGAAGCTGGACTCATCGCTGGCGAGGTACAGCGCTGCCTTGGCCACTTCCTCAGGCTCACCGATGCGGCCCTGCTGTGCGGCCAATGCGGCGTCCGATACGTCGACGCCGAGCTTGCCGAGATCGGCGACCTCGCGCAGGCCGTGCGGCGTGCGGATGAAGCCGGGACAGACGGCGTTGCAGCGTATGTTGCGGTCGCGGAATTCGACTGCGATGGCGCGCGCGAACATGTGGCAGGCGCCCTTGGTGGTGTCGTAGAGCACCTCCATGGGTGTGGCCGCCACAGCCGAGATCGACGAGGTGCAGACGATCGAACCGCCACCGGCAGCGATCATGCCCGGCAACACGGCGCGCGTCATCAGGAACATCGAGCGGACATTGACCGCATGCAGCCAGTCCCATTCCTGCACTGTCGTCTCCAGGAACGGCTTTATCACGATGGTGCCGGCATGGTTGAACAACACCGTGGCCGGGCCGAACCTGGCAGTCGCCGCCTTCACTGCGGCCTCGACCTGCGCCTCGTCCGAGACGTCGGCCACCCAGTGTTCGGCGATATGTCCCCGCGCGCGTATCGCCGCCGCAGTGGCTGCCGCCGCCTCACCATTGCGGTCAATGATCGCCACCTTGGCGCCTTCGGCGGCGAACAATTCCGAGGCCGCTCCGCCCATTCCGGTCGCGCCGCCCGAGATGATTGCAATCTTGCCGGCTAGTCTTGTACCCATGTTCTGTTCCCCGTTCCCGATCGAAATAATCCGCATTTACGCCGGAATGGCGATGCTATCGCCTATGCAGACGTCGGCCAAGCTTGTCGCTCGCTTGTCTCCAACAGGGGTCTCCCAGCAATGCCAAACCAAATAATAAGGAATACTGAGAAAATCATTCTACATATCTCCAAAAAATAGCACTCGACAAAGTCTACTGATTTTATAGATTAATCCGCAAGACGGAGGTCGATATGTCCTATATCCAGAACGCCGAGACGGACCGCACCAGCCAGAGGCTGGCCAATAGCCAGGCTTTCCGCCCGGCCTATGCCGGCGCTTTCGCCTATCTCGTCTTTGCCCTTGCGTTCGTGTTCACCGGGGCAGTCGTGCTCGGCTTGATTCCCTGACCGATCAGTCCGAAAGGGTGGCGACCTAGCGCTTTCAGTGAGTGACCGGAGTTGATGAACCGAACGCGGACGCGCTTTGGCGCTGATGCTTGTTTTTACGCATGTCGTCGTCTCAAAACCGGGGGCGACATACATCCAACGTGATGGAGGAGATGGCAATGCCGATCGAGTTCACGCATGTTCCCGGTAAAACGCACGCCGCCGATGCCGGTTCGGCCGTACCGTTCTTCTATGATTTCGTCGAGACGGCGACCAAGCTGTCGCTGATCGAGGATTCCGGCTTCCAGAACATCGTCGTCGACGACCCGGCCGGGCTGTTGACCAATATGGACATCGCCGCCCAGGCGCTGGACCGCACCTCGTCGCTGGAAGTGGTGCTGACGCACTGGGCCGGCGTGATCGCGCCAGCCGTTGCGGCGCGGCAACTGGCGGCGCTCGACGCCAGGAGCGGCGGCCGGCTGGCGCTGAGGATGCTGAGCGAGCCGCTGGATGACGACGATGCCGAGACGCGTCCGGTCGGCCACACCGTGGTCTGGCAGCGCATCGACGAATATCTGGTGCTGCTATCTTCAAGGAACTTGTGTCANCTGGATGACGACGATGCCGAGACGCGTCCGGTCGGCCACACCGTGGTCTGGCAGCGCATCGACGAATATCTGGTGCTGCTGAAGCGCCTGTGGTCGAACGACCGGCCCTTCGACCATGAAGGTGCATTCTACAGCATCAAGGGTGGCTATGTGCCGCGCAAGGGGCCGCATGGCGTCGACGTGATCATCCGCATGGGTGGCCAGTCCGGCACCGCGCTCAAGGTCGCCGGCCGCCATGCCGACGTGTTTGAACTCACGGCTGGTTCGCTCGACGAGATCCGCCAGCTGATGGAACGGGCGCGCAGCGCCGCCGCCGAGCATGGCCGCGCCGGCAAGCTGCGTTTTGCGCTTCCGGTCCGGGTCCGCTCGGAGGGTGGTGCCTCTACCGTCGGCCACAAGGCGGTCGAACTTTCCGGACCACCGGCGCAGATCGCCCTGTCGCTGCTGCCCTATGCGGCGCTGGGCATCAGCGAGTTCATGATCGTCGGTGTCGACCGGCCGCGCGAGATCGCCAGCGTCGGCCGCGAGACGATCGCGCTCTTGCGCAACTCGCTGGCACGCCGGGAGGCGGAGGTGCCGCAGCCCGGCGCGTTTGCCTCGCGGGGCGGGTCGGATATTCACGCAGGGTGAATTTGCGGGTGGAATGAAAGCTATTTCGTAGCGTTCCTTCACACCCCCCTCTGCCCTGCCGGGCATCTCCCCCGCAAGGGGGGAGATTGGCAGCTTCGAGGTATCGCTCAGCTCTTCGACGTTGGAGAGTGGCGAAAGCGGTTGAGCACTTGATCTCCCTCCTTGCGGGGGAGATGGCCGGCAGGCCAGAGGGGGGTGCTGCCCCTCCAGCGTCAAATGGTTCCCAACGCCTTCGCTTTGGTAATCTAACCAGCTTTCCCACTCGACCGCTCCAGCGCCTCCAGCACCGCGCCAGATTCCGTCAGCGCACCAAACACCCCGTCCTCCACCGTCACCATATGCAGCGCCGCGTCATGCGCGTATTGGTCGCCGCTGGCGCAGGCGTCGGCGATGGTCAGGCACTGGAAATTGAGGTCGCAGGCCTCGCGCAGCGTCGTGTGCACGCAGACATCGGTCGTGCAGCCGGAAAAGATCAGATGGGTGATGCCGCGTGCGCGCAGTACAAGCTCCAGATCCGTATAGGTGAAGGCGCTGTTGCAGGTCTTGTCGACGATGATGTCGTGCGGCGCGACGTCGATCTCGGCGACGATCTGAAAGCCGGGGCCGGAGCGCAGCAGCACGTCGGTGCCTTCTAGACCCGCCCGCTTGCGGCGCCATCTCTCGTACGGCGTCATGTCGGCCATGTCGCCGCGATATCCCTGCCTGGTGTGAATGATGGTGAGGCCGGCCGCGCGTGCCGCTGATATCAGTCGGTTGACCGTAGGCAGGATGGCGCGCAGCGGCGCGGGGTCATAACCCTTCCTGGCGAAATAGCCGGTCGGCGAGAGGAAATCCTCCTGCAGGTCGATGACCAGCAGCGCGGTGTTTGCCGGCACCAGCCGGCCGTCATAGGGGAAATCGAACGGTATCGCCTTGATCATCGCAGCCTGCCTCAATTGCTGCTCGGCATCGTGGCCCAGCAACCCTGGGCCGTCCATCCCTCGGTGCGACGACACCAGGTAGGCCGATGCCAGGACGATGTGCCGTTGAGACATCGCGCCCACAATCGTCGGCCAAAAAGCCATCTTGTTTGTTGACTACAAAGCTCATGTTTTATAGTCAAGCAGGGGCACTCGGCCGCCTGAATTGTTTTCCAGCGGCGGTGCCGCGTTTGAGAGAAGCCAGAATCCGTGGCTGGAGTTTTCGGGGTCGAGATGGGGGTGTTCCCGCATCCCGTCACCGGCCAGCCGATCGGTTACGTGCAATGACGAAGCGAGGACGAAGCATGTCCAGAAATGGTTTGTTGGCGGCGCTGGCCGCGGTCATGCTGTCGGCCGGCAGCGCTGCTGCGCAAGAGCAGCCAAACACGCAGCCCAGGGTGACGACGGTGCCCGCTGCAGATCCCCAGTCGGCGCCAACCGTAGTCGAACAGCCCGCACCGGCTGCGCCTGTCGCGCCGGCTTCGCCAACTGCCGGGCAGGCGGCGCCGACCGCGCCCCAGCCGGCAAACCAGCCCGGTGCATCCGCGCAGGCCGAGCCTTCGGCAATATCGCTGACGCTG
>NZ_AYVK01000018.1:0-95552 GCF_000503155.1 Mesorhizobium sp. LSJC285A00 | reverse complement strand
CCGCATTGCCGGCGGCCAGCGCCTGGATCGTCTGGGCAAGCAGCGTGTCGGCGTCCGGACCGAGGCACAGCACCCGGCCACGCGGCGACAGCGACAGCGTGTTGGCCTCGCCGGTCGGTCCGGGCAGGTCGACCTGGCCGAAATCGATGGCGGCTGCAGCGCCGATCGCTGCAGCGCCCTTGCCGCGCAGATGCTTTCTCAAGATGGCGATGCGGTCCGGCCGCGTCGACCAGCCGCCAAGCGTCGGATCGGGCAGATTGTCGGCCAGTTCGGTCGCCGTCACCTTGTGGCCCTCGGCAATCTCCGTGCCCGCCTCCGGCCCCTTGCGGAACCGCCGGAGATAATGCGGCCCGCCGGCCTTCGGCCCGGTGCCCGAAAGCCCCTCGCCGCCAAAGGGCTGCGAGCCGACGACGGCGCCGATCTGGTTGCGGTTGACATAGATGTTGCCGGCATGGATGCCGTCGACGAAATGCTGGACGCGGCCTTCGATGCGGGTGTGCAGGCCGAAGGTCAGGCCATAGCCTTTGCGGTTGATGGCGGCGATGACGGCGTCGATCCCGTCGGCGTCGAAGCTGGCGACATGCAGCACCGGACCGAACACTTCGCGCTCCATCTCCTCGATGCCTTTGACCCGGAACACATGCGGCGCAACGAAGCGGCCATCTTTGGGTGCTTCGAGCTTGGCGATCAGCCGGCCCTGCAGCCCCATTTTGGTGCAATACTCGCGGATCGAGTTCTGCGCCTCGTCATCGATGACCGGCCCAACATCGGTCGAAATCTGCCAGGGATCGCCGATGGTGAGCGCTTCCATGGCGCCCTTCAGCATCTCCAGCATCTTCTTCTCGACATCCTTCTGCACGTAAAGCACGCGCAGCGCCGAGCAGCGCTGGCCCGCACTCTGGAAGGCGGACGCCAGGATGTCGCGCACCGCCTGTTCGGGCAGTGCTGTGGAATCGACAATCATGGCATTGAGACCGCCGGTCTCGGCGATCAGCATGGCGTCGGGCGCAGCTGTCTCGGCCAGTTGCTTCTCGATCAGCTTTGCAACCTCGGTCGAGCCGGTGAAGCAGACGCCGGCAATGCGCGGATCCGCGGTCAGCGGTCCGCCGACCGACGGGCCGTCGC
Source organism: Mesorhizobium sp. LSJC285A00 (assembly GCF_000503155.1). Classification (NCBI taxonomy): domain Bacteria; kingdom Pseudomonadati; phylum Pseudomonadota; class Alphaproteobacteria; order Hyphomicrobiales; family Phyllobacteriaceae; genus Mesorhizobium; species Mesorhizobium sp. LSJC285A00. The sequence continues at coordinate 94,427 of NZ_AYVK01000018.1, read as the reverse complement.
CCGGCAGAAGCTGGATCACATCTTCCGGCACGCCGGCCTCGCGCAGCAGCTCGACGGCGCGGAAGGCGATCAGCGGCGTCTGTTCGGCTGGCTTGGCGATGACCGAATTGCCGGTGACGAGCGCTGCCGCGATCTGGCCGGTGAAGATGGCGAGCGGGAAATTCCACGGCGAAATGCACACGATCGCGCCGCGCGCCTCGGTGCCCGCTTCGTTGTTGGCCGCTTCGGCAGCGTAGTAACGCAGGAAGTCGACGGCTTCGCGCACTTCAGCCACGCCGTCGGCCAGCGACTTGCCGGCTTCCCTTGTAGCCAGCGCGAAAAACTCGACCGCATTGGCCTCATAGAGGTCGGCGGCGCGGTTGAGGATGGCGGCGCGCTCGGCGACGGGACGCTTCGCCCAGGCCGGCTGCGCTTCCACAGCAAAGCGCACCGCGGTCGCGACCTGCTTGGCAGCGGCTTCGGCGACCGTGCCGACGATCTCGGCAGGCTTTGCCGGATTGACCACCGGGCGCTGCTTGCCGTAGCCGGCGGCGCGCGTGATCGGCTTGGCATGCCAGCGCTCGGGCCCGGCAAAGGCCGCCTTGGCCTTGTCGATCGCCGCCAGCGTCACCGGATCGGTGATGTCGAACCCCTTCGAGTTGCGCCGACCAGCGCCGAAGATCGTCGCAGGACGAGCGATTGCCGGATTGGCGGCGGGGCCCTGGCTCTCGACCGTCTCGAGCGGATCGCGCGCAATATCCTCCGGCTCGACGTCCTCGTCGGTGAGCTGATGGACGAAGGAGGAGTTGGCGCCATTCTCCAGCAGGCGGCGAACCAGATAGGCCAAGAGGTCGGAGTGCGCGCCGACCGGCGCATAGATGCGGCAGCGCGTGCCTTCGGCCTGGCGCACCGTCTCATGCAGCGCCTCGCCCATGCCGTGCAGGCGCTGGAATTCGAAAGCGTCACGGTTGTCAGCCATCGACAGGACGGCAGCGACTGTATGGGCGTTGTGCGTGGCGAATTGCGGATAGATGCGGTCGGTCATCGACAGCAACTTTTTGGCGCAGGCCATGTAGGAAACATCGGTGTTGGCCTTGCGGGTGAAGACGGGGTAGCCGGAAAGCCCCAGCGTCTGTGCCCGCTTGATCTCGGTGTCCCAATAGGCGCCCTTGACCAGCCGCACCATGATGTTGCGGTCGTACTTTTCCGCCAGCGCATAGAGCCAGTCGATGGTGAAGACCGCGCGCGGGCCGTAGGCCTGGACGACGACGCCAAAGCCATTCCAGCCGGCAAGCTCCGGCTCGGACAACACACGCTCGATCACATCGAGCGACAGGTCGAGCCGGTCGGCCTCCTCGGCGTCGATGTTGAGGCCCATGCGCGAATGGCGTGCGGCCAGCGCCAGCGACAGCAGCCGCTCGGCCATCACCGGCAGCATCTTTTCCTTCTGTGCCTCTTCGTAGCGCGGATGCAGCGCCGACAGTTTGACCGAGATGCCGTGGTTCTGGCGGATATCGGGACCGTTGGAGCCTGAATCGAGCGAGGAGATCGCATCGGCATAGGCCTTATGGTAGCGCAGCGCATCGGCCTCGGTGCGGGCCGCCTCGCCCAGCATGTCGAAGGAATAGAGATAACCTTTCTGGATCATCGACTTGCCGCGCTTGACGGCTTCCGCAATATTGCGGCCAAGCACGAACTGCTCGCCCATTTCGCGCATGGCGGCGGCGACCGCCTTGCGGATCACCGGTTCGCCCAGCCGGCGAACCATCGAGCGCAGCGTGCCTTCAATGCCGCCCTCGCCCTCATCGAGCACACGGCCGGTCAGCATCAGCGCCCAGGTCGAGGCATTGACGAAGATCGAGCTCGAACCGCCCGAATGCGCCGACCAGTCATGCGGTGCGATCTTGTCGGCGATCAGGTCGTCCATGGTCTCGGTGTCAGGCACGCGCAGCAGTGCCTCGGCCAGGCACATCAGCGCCACGCCTTCCTTGGTGGAGAGGCCGTAGGCCGAGAGAAAAACCTCCATCAGCCGCGGGTCGGACGAGCCGCGCACCGCGCGCACCAGATCCGCGGCACGGGCCGAGACGGCTTTGCGGTCATCGGCCGAAAGTTCTGTCGCCGCAGCCAGGCGCTTCACAGCCGCGTCTTCGTCGGGCAGGTAGTTGGCGCGGATCTGCTGGCGAATGGTGTCGAGCGGCATGGCGGTCCCTGCTGAGCAAGCATCTGGGAGCGGGCCGGCGGTCGCCGGACCGAATGGCGCAAGCTAGCACAGAGCCGCATTTTCGGCCGGTCCAAAGAAATCGACATGGCAGGCCGATCGGTCTATCATTACGGTTGAATCGTTATCAGGTGGACTATGATATCCGTGACAGAAGACCAATTGGACCGCATCGACAGAAACATCCTGTCGGCGCTGGCGCGCGACGGGCGGCTATCCATGTCTGGACTGGCCGGCAAGGTCGGCCTGTCGAAGACGCCGGTGCAGGCGCGGGTGAAGCGCCTGGAGAAGGACGGCTATATCAGGGGCTATCAGGCGATCATCGATCGCGAGCGCATGGGCGAAGGCCATGTCGCCTTCGTCCAGGTCAAACTGTCGGACACACGCTCGGCCGCGCTCGATGCTTTCAATCGCGCGGTGCAGGCCGTGCCGGAGATCGAGCAGTGCCACATGATGGCGTCGAGCTTCGATTATCTCCTGAAAGTCCGTACCACCGACATCGCCGCCTATCGCCGTGTTCTCGGTGAGCGCATCTCGGCGCTCCCCCACGTCGCCCAGACCTCGACCTTCGTGGCGATGGAGACGGTCAAGGATCGCTGACTCTTCAGTCCGACAGCGTCTTCAAGAACGCCACCAGCGCTGCGCGTTCGCGATCCGACAGTTGCAACGGGTGCACTTCGGAGGTGCCTTCAACGGCCGCCTCCGCCTTCGCGTAGTGCGCCACCACCTCCTCCAGCGAGGAAAACTGTCCGGCATGCATATAAGGCGGCCGCGTCGCCGCGCCCCTGAGCGACGGCGTCTTGTAGGCACGCATCAGTTCGGGTGCTGCCTTGACGATGAAGCGCAGTTCTCCGCAGGCGCCGGCGTCGCCATCGCGGAAGGCGCCGAAGCAGTTGAATGGGTCGGCCTGAACCTGGGCCACCGCATCGAAACGGCCGCGATCCAATGGCAAATCCCTGACCGGCCGCACGCCGGTGTTGTGGAAAGCGTTGTCGGTGAAGCGCGGGCCGTTATGGCAGGTGACGCAATTGGCCTTGCCGATGAACAGTTTCAGCCCGAGCATCTCCTCCTGCGAAAAGGCATCGTCGGCTTTCGGCTTGGCGCCTGACGCAAGATCGATGGCAAAGCGGTCAAAGCGCGTCTGTGCCGGTTCGATCGACCGTTCGAAGGCGGCGATCGCCTTGCCGATATTGGAAAAGACGCGGTTGACGCCCTCAGCCTGAGTTGGGGTCATCGCCTTCCAGGCCGCCTGCTCGGCCTCGTTGCCAAGCGGGCTGGCGTGGGCCGGCACGGCGGAAAGATCCGGCAGTGGCCCGAAGATGCGCTCGTAGCGCGCACCAAAGCGCTTCTGGATGTAATGGGCGAAGGCGGCGCGGTTTCCCGCCTGCTCGAGCGGATTTTCCAGCGGCGTCAGCGCCTGCGCCCACAGGCTGTCGCGCCGCCCATCCCAGAAGAACCACGGATTGCGGGCAATGCCGGCCAGCGGCATCGAGCGCCTGTTGGTTCGGCCGACGCCGACGGATTGCGGCAGGTCATCCTGGAACTGCCGGTCGATCTTGTGGCAGGTCGAGCAGGATACGTTCCCGTCACGGCTCATCCCCTGGTCGAAGAACAGAGTGGAGCCCAGGGCGGCGGCGGCCGGCACGTCGGCGAAGCGGTTGGTGGTGTCGGGTTTGAGCGCCGGCAAGGTGTTCAGCGCCAGCGAAGCGATGGTCTTCTTCTCGGCATCGGAAAAATCCGGTTTGCCGCAGCCGGCAACGAGCACGACCGCCGCCAATGCCAGAAGGCGCAACAGGCCGTTCATCCGCTCACAGCACCACGTTGAAGACGACCGTGTCGGAACCGGCCGCCGCCGAAATGGCGAAGCGCAACTGCCACACGCCGCTCATGGTGAATTTCAGCCCCTCGATCCTGTAGCGCCCCTCGCCAAGATAATCGGTCGCCTGCGGACTGGTCGGCAAGCCGTGATTGTGCTGCGGCATGCCGCCGGACACCGAGATCGCCGCACCTTCCACGGAATCGCCGTTGACCGTCTTCAGGGTCAGCAACCAGGATTGCAGTTCGCCTTGCCGGATAACGCCGCGTTCCGGCTGAATGCTGGCGACAAACAAGCCGTTCGCCGTCTTCTTCGAGCGCGAAACATCGGGGCTCGGCGCCGACTGCGGCGCGGTCAGATAGACGATCGCCAATATGCCAGCCAGCAAGGCGGCCAGACCAACGCCCGCAAGAAGATAACGCCATATCGATGCCAAACCGGTTCCTCTTCTGGGCATAACGTCTCGGGAAGCAATTCGCGTCCCCGCTTCTGTGGGAAAACGCTTCTGGCGCAAAAAACCGCCGCCGCCAAGCATGGCGCTGCCGGCCGCAAAAAGCTACAGCAGCGAACTGATCCGGAGACAGATACATGGCAGCAGACGGCGTCGCTTCGATCGGTGAATGCATGCTCGAATTGTCCGGCCAGGCCGGGCCGAACTGGCGCATGGGCTTTGCCGGCGACACGTTCAACACGCTGTGGGCGCTGCATGCGCTGAGCGGCGAGCGGCCGGCGACCTATGTCTCGGCCTTCGGCGACGATCCCTTCTCGCAGGGCCAGATTTCGTTCTTCGCCGAAAACGGCATTGACATCGGCGCCAGCCCGGTCATCCCAGGCGCGCGGCCCGGCCTCTACGCCATCACCTTGACCGGCGCCGAACGCGCCTTCACCTACTGGCGCAGCGACGCGGCGGCCAGGCGGCTCGCCTCGGACCCGCCCGCCTTGGCAAAAAGCCTTGAAAACCAGGCTCTTGTGTATTTTTCCGGAATCACCTTGGCAATTCTGGATGCCGCCGCGCGCAAGACGTTGCTGGCGGAAGTGTCCAAGGCGCGGGCTGCCGGTTCGCTCGTCGCCTTCGACCCCAACTACCGGCCGCGCCTGTGGCAGAGCCGCGAGGAGGCGCAAGCCGCGATCCTCGACGCGCTTGCCGTCGCCGACATCGCGCTACCGACCTTTCCCGACGAGCAGATGCTGTTCGGCGACTCGGCACCGCAAGCGACCGCCGAGCGGTTCGGAAAACTGGTCGGCGAAGTCGTCGTCAAGAATGGCGAGGAACCCGCGCTGATCGCCACTGGCGGAGCCCTGCAGCCGGTTCCGGCCCAGCATGTCGCCACCCCGGTCGACACCACCGGCGCCGGCGATTCCTTCAATGGCGGCTATCTCGCCGCCCGGCTGGCCGGCCATGCCCCGGCGGATGCCGTGCAGCGCGCGCATCGCGTCGCCGCCACAGTCGTCCAGGTGCGAGGCGCGCTGGCGCCGTTCGAGGTTCTAAGAACCGCTTTCGAGGGCTAAGACCTTAGGGAAGCCTGAAACGATATTCCGTCACCTGATGATAGATCTGGCCCGGCCACAGCGTGGCCTGTGGGAAATAGGGCCGGTTCGGCGCGTCGGGCCAGGTCTGCGCTTCCAGGCAAAAGCCGGAAAACGCCTTGTAGCGCCGTCCGTCCAGGCCGCCCGAGGTCGGCGCGACATACTGGCCGGTGTAAAGCTGCAGGCCAGGCTCTGTGGTCCAGACCTCCATCTCGACGCCGGAATTGGCGCCTTGCGCCCACGCCACCTGGTGAAGCGGGCCCCGGGCTGACGCCAGGCAAAAATTGACGTCGTAGGGAAGCTGCTCGCCTTCCGTTTCCATGCGCAGCGGCCGCGCCTGGCGGAAGTCGAAGGGCGTGCCGTCGACAGGTTTGACCACGCCGGTCGGGATCATCTCGCCATCGATCGGCGTATAGGCGCCGGCATTCAGCATCAGCCGGTGGTCGAGAATGTCACCGGCGCCGCCATCGTCGAGATTGAAATAGGAATGCTGCGCCAGATTGCACAGCGTCGGCTCCTCGCAAGTGGCGGTCAGTTCCATCGAGAGCGTGCCGGGAATCTTCAGCCGGTAGGTGCAGGTGACGTCGAGCGCGCCGGGAAAGCCCATCGTGCCCTCGGGATCGTGCAGGGTCAGCGTGACAAAATCCCGGCCGTGCAGCGAAACCGTCCACGGCCGGTGGAAGAAGCCCTCCGAGCCGCCATGCAGCGTGTGCTTGCCGAGGAAATTGCGCTCGGTCTGGTAGCGCTGGCCGGCAATGGTGAAGCGGCCGTCGCGGATGCGGTTGGCATAGCGGCCGACGACCGCGCCGAAGAAGGCCCGGTCAGTCTCGTAAGGCTCGAAGCGATCGTAGCCCAGCACCAGCGGCGCATCGTGGCCGGCGAGCCGCAGATCCTGGATGATTGCGCCGAGCCCGATGATGTTGGCGCTGATGCCGCCGCCCCGGATGGTGAAACGGCGAACGGATTCGCCTGCCTGCGTCGTGCCGAAGACTTCGCCGTCCTTCATCGCTATGTCCAAATGCTAATTCGTCGATCTATCGACTTAGAGCAATTCCAGGAAAAGTGTGAAACGGTTTTCCGTCCGGAATTGCAAAAAACAAAGAACTGGAGCGGTTCGGCGATTCCGTGAAACGCTGAACCGCTCCAGTCCGGCTGAATGTCGTCTGGCAAGGGCAGGCGCGCGGCCTGCCCCGTCAATGATTTAGAGGCCGAGACCCCCGATGCAGACATATTTGGTGTCGAGGTAATCCTCGATGCCCTGATGTCCGCCTTCCTTGCCGAGGCCCGATTCCTTGACGCCGCCGAACGGCGCTTCCGGCGTGGTGATCAGGCCTTCATTGACGCCGACCATGCCGTATTTCAGGCCTTCCATGACCCGGAAGGCGCGGCCGAGATCGCCGGTGTAGAAATAGGCGGCCAGGCCGAACTCGGTGTCGTTGGCGAGTGCAATGGCTTCCTCCTCGGTCTCGAACTTGAACACCGGGGCGATCGGGCCAAAAATCTCTTCCTTCATGAAGCGCATGTCAGGCTTCGCATCGGCGATGACGGTCGGCTGGAAGAATGAGCCGCCAAGCGCATGGCGCTTGCCGCCGGCAACGACCTTGCCGCCCTTCGACGTGGCGTCCGCGATGAATTCCTCTACCTTCTCGACCGCCTTCACGTCGATCAGCGGTCCCTGCTGCACGCCCTCTTCCAGGCCCGAGCCAACTTTCAGCGCATTACTGGCAGCAGCCAGCTTCTCGACAAACTTGTCGTAGATGCCGGCCTGCACCAGGAAGCGGTTGGTGCACACGCAGGTCTGGCCTGAATTGCGGTATTTGGCGGTGATGGCGCCGGCGACGGCGCGATCGAGGTCGGCATCGTCGAAGACCAGGAACGGCGCATTGCCGCCGAGTTCCATCGAGACCTTCTTGACGGTGACGGACGACTTCTGAATCAGCAGCTTGCCGATCTCGGTCGAGCCGGTGAAGGTGATCTTCGACACCAGCGGATTGGCGCAGATCTCGTCGCCGATTTCGCCGGCAGCACCCGTCAGGATGTTGATGACGCCCTTTGGGAAGCCGACCTCCTCGGCGAGCGCGCCCCATGCAAGGCCGGAATACGGCGTCTGCGAGGCCGGCTTGACCACGGCGGTGCAGCCGGCGGCAAGCGCGGGGCCAAGCTTGCGGGCAAGCATCGAGGAGGGGAAATTCCACGGCGTGATGGCGGCAATGACGCCGACCGGCTCCTTGGTCACCAGGATGCGGCGATCGCCCCATGGTGATGGCACGACATCGCCATAGGTGCGGCGGCCTTCCTCGGCAAACCACATGATGTAGGCGGCAGCGGAACCGATCTCGCCCTTGGATTCGGCGAGCGACTTGCCCTGCTCGATGGTGAGCAGTTCGGCCAGCACATCCTGATTGTCCATCATCGCGTCATGCAGCTTGCGCAACAGCTTCGAGCGCTCGAGCGCGGTCGTCTTGCGCCAGGTCTTGAAGGCTTCGCTTGCGGCTTCGATGGCGCGGCGGGTTTCCGCCTTGCCCGACTTCGGCACGGTGCCGATCTTGAGACCGGTGGCCGGGTTGTTGACGTCGACCGTCTGGCCGCTGTCGGCCTGCACCCATTCGCCATTGATGAGATTGGCCTGGCGCATGAAATGGCTGGTTTTCTGCAGCATGGTCTAGCCTCCGTTCGGCGCACTGACGGGCCGGTCTGTGGATGTCTTCGATGAGCGCGCGCAATGGCCTGGATGCCCGACACGCTGAGCCACTGCTCTTTACCTAGGGCAAGCTCGGCAAGCAATTGCAAGATGGCATATAGGCTTTGGGCCAGCCAAACGCCAGAGAAAATTCACATGTAAATTAGTTTGGGCCGCAGCCTTGCCAAAGACCAGCCTTGCCAAAGACCAGCCTTGCCAAAGACAGCCTTACAAAAGACCAAGCCTACCCAAAGACATGAACCACCACCGTCAGCCAAAAGGCGGTTGTAACAACCGCGCTTGCCGTGGCGATGGTCATCTGGTTCGACGCCAGCGCCTGGCCGGTGTTGAACTGCACGGCGATGAGATAGGAATTGATGCCGGACGGCAGCGCCGCCACCACGACCGCCACTTTGGCCGTCAAGGGCGGCAGGCCAAACAGCCAGACCAGGCCGAGGACCAGCGCCGGCATCAGGAACAGTTTCAGCGTCGACAGCGCCAGCGCCGGTCGGATGTTACCGGAAATGCCGAAACGGCGCAGGCTGAGCCCCATGGCGAACAGCGCCACCGGCCCGGCGGTGTTAGCCAGCGCATCGACCAGCCGCGTGGCAAGGTTCGGCAGCGGCGCGCCGGTGAGGCGCCATGCCAGCCCGGCCAGGATGCCGATGATCAACGGATTGGTGAACAGTCTTCTCAGAAAGCTCTGGATGATGCGCAGCGGGTGTACGGGCTCGCTGCCGCCGCGGCCAAATATCTCGAACATGATGATCGAAGCCATCATCATGGTCGGCAGATGCACGGAAACGAGCAGCGACAGCACTTCGAATCCGCTGGACCCGAATACGCCGAGAACGAAGGGAATGCCCAGCAACACCACATTCGAGAAGGATGACGACACTCCACCGACGATGCCGGTGCGCGCGTCCCGCCCGAAGATCCGTGTCGTCACCAGATGGCCGGCGGCCCATGTCATTGCAACTGCCGCGAAATAAGCACCCCACAGCGACCAAGGCGCCACGCCGTGGAAATCCGAATTCACCATCGTCCGAAACAGCAGCAGCGGCATCGCCACGTTGATGGCGAATTCGGAGATGCCGTCCCCGCTGGCCGGTTTCAGATAGCCGGTGAGCCCGGTGACATAGCCGAGCGCGACGAGGCTGAAGACGAAAAGAACGGTTTCGGTAAGCGGAGACATTTTTTCAGGGATAGGCGAGCCCGGATTCCAGCGCAATCGCCATGATCTTCAGAAACTGATCCTCGATCCGCCCGGCGCCTGAATTTGATCATGGTCGGGTGGCAGCGCTATACAGGCTTGGGATCATCAGGGCGGACACACAGCGAATGGTTGCGACGCCGAAACAGCGTCATTTCAGACAGGAGTGGCTGGTCAGACAGGAGTGGCTGGTCAGACAAGTGTGGCTGGTCAGACAGGGGTGGCTGGCGGCTTTCGTAGCTATGCTGCTTTGCCTTGGCGTATCTGTGGCCCAGGCCGCCGAGACCAAAAGTCTCAAGGGCGTGGCGCTGATCATCGGCCAGTCGAAATACGAACACATCGCAGCCCTTGCCAACCCGGCCAACGACGCCCGCGATATGGCCAAGATGCTGACCGACCTCGGCTTCGACGCCCGCAACGTCACCGATCGCGATGCCGCCAAGCTGAAGCGCGATCTCGATCGGTTTGTCGAGGACGCCGAAGGCGCCGACGTCGCCTTCATCTATTATTCCGGCCACGGCATCGAGGCGGGCGGCGAGAATTATCTGGTGCCGGTCGATGCCGACGTCTCGTCGTTGAAAAATGCCGGTGAGGCGCTGGTGCCGATTTCAGCCGTCATGGACGAGCTGAAAAAGACCGTGCCGGTGACGATCGTGCTGCTTGACGCCTGCCGCACCAACCCGTTTCCGCCGGACGCGGTCGTGCGACGCGGGCCGACGGCTTCCGCCGAGCCTGTCGGCGCCGGCGGGCTGGAACCGGTGCGCGGCGCCAAGGCGCTTGCCAGTGCCTCAGTGGATGATGCCAGCCTGGGAACCGTGGTCGGCTTCGCCGCCGAGCCGGGCCGACCCGCACTTGATGGCGCCGCCGGCGAAAACAGCCCCTACGCCGCCGCCCTGCTGCGCCACCTCACCGCGATGAAAGGCACGGAATTCGGCTCGGTCATGCGCATGGTCACCGAGGAGGTCTATCTCGACACCAAGGCAAAGCAGCGACCTTGGGTCAGCGAGAGCCTGCGTCGCCTGCTCTATTTCGGCGTCGCGCCGCCGGAACCGACCGGCGACGACGGGCTGATCACCGGTGAGCGGCGGCAATTGCTGCTGACCATTTCCGACCTGCCCGATCCCAAGCGGGCTCAGGTGGAGTTGGCTTCTCTGCAGGACGGCGTGCCCCTTGACGCTCTCTACGGCGTGCTCAAGGCGCTCGGCACGGAAAAGATCCCGGAGGACCCGAACGACCTGCAGAAGGTGCTGGACAGCCAGGCCGAGCGTCTGAAGAAGATGATGGCCGAGCGCGCCGCGCTGCGCACCGACGATCCTGAGATCAGTCGCCTCGTCGCATCCGCCGACAAAGCCATCGGCCAGGGCGCCATGGTGACGGCGCGCAAATTCCTCGACGACGCGGTCGGCCGGATCGAGGAAAACAGCGGTGCGGTGGACGAGGCCGAGGACCTGCTCCGGCAAAAGCGCATCGCCGACGCCGCCATCTATGCCAAACGCGCCGACGCCGCCGCGCTGGTCTTCGACTACAAATCCGCCGCCAACGACTATGCCAAGGCGTATTCTCTGGTCGAGAAGTGGGACGAAAAGCTGCGCTGGAACTACAAGAACCAGGAGGCCGAGGCGTTGAACGCTCATGGCTACGCCACCGGCGACCTCGATGCGCTGCAGCACTCCATCGAGGCCTATCGCACCATCTTGAACTTCATCCCCAACGGCGAACAGAATCGCGACTGGGCAATCACCCGCAACAACATGGCGGTGGTGCTGCAGACCACTGGAGAGCGCGAAACCGAGACTGCGCATCTCGAAGAAGCGGCGGTGATTTTCCGCGATTCGCTGGTGGTGTTCGAGCGCGAGAAGGACGACCGCAACTGGGCCGCGGCGCAGAACAACCTGGCCAACGTGCTTCTGAAGATCGGCGAACGCGAGAGCGACCCGAAGCGTCTCAATGAAGCGGTGGCGGCGACGCGCGCCACCCTTGAGAAGCGTCCGCGCGACAAGCTGCCGTTGGACTGGGCCGGTTCGCAGAACAATCTAGGCCTCGCGCTCTATGCACTCTCCGAGCGTGAGTCTGCCGGCGAGCATCTCACCCAGGCGGAAGCAGCCTACCGGCTGGCGCTTGAGGAATACACACGCGAGAAAGCACCCGTGGAATGGGCGATGGTCAAGAACAATCTCGGCAACACGCTTGTAACGCTTGGCATCCAGCTCAACGACAAGGCGAAGATCGACGAGGCGGCCGACGCGTTTCGCGCCGCGCTGGAAGTGCGAACCCGCGAAACTTTCCCGGTGTCCTGGGCGACCAGTCGCCTCAACCTGGGCAATGCGCTGAGCGGTATCGCCCGCTTCGATATGGGCACGGCTACGCTCGAAGAAGCTGCTGCTGCCTATGACGACGCTCTGACGGTGTTTACCCGCAAGCGCTTCCCGATGGACTGGGCGTCAGCCCAGAACAATCTCGGCTCGATCTATCAGACGCTGGGCCAGCGCACGCGTGATGCGGCCAAGCTGGAACAGTCGGCGGCAGCCTTCCAGGCGGCACGGCAGGTCTATGTCAGGCGGAAGTTCCCGCAGGACTGGGCGATGAGCTACTACAATCTCGGCAACACGCTGCAGCTTCTCGGCGGCGTCACCGACAAGCCCGAGCATTACAGCGAGGCGGTCGACGCCTACGGCAATGCGTTGCGCGAGTACAAGCGCGAGACGAACCCGCGGCAATGGGCAATGGCCCAGGCCGGCCTGGGCTCGACGCTGCACTGGTTGAGCATGAGCAATGGCGATGCCAAGACCCTGCAGGATTCGATTGCGGCGCGGCGGGCAGCGCTCGAAATACTCACCATCGAGGCCGCGCCGGTCGACTGGGCCAACGCTCAAAATGGCATCGGTATGAGCCTGCTCAACCTCGGCAATCTCCAGCGGACCGACAAATATCTCAACGACGCCGAAGCGGCGTTCACGGCGGCGCTGAAGGTGTTTACGCGCGAAAGTCAGCCGCTGCAGTGGGCCTTCGAGCAGAACAATATCGGCGACGTCCACTGGAACCGCGCCAGCTATGGCGCGGGCAAGCCGGAATATCTCAAGGCGATCGAATTCTTCGAGAACGCCAAGCAGGGCTTCACCGAAGCCGGCTACACGATCCCTATCCCGCTCACCGATCAGAAGATCGAGCTGGCGAAGAAGCAAATGGCGAAAATGTGAAGCGAACCGAGGGTTCGCCTTTCGCTTGTCTTTGTGCCGGCTTTCCGATCCCTATATCAGAATGACCGGAGCCGGCATCCGGCTCCCGGAAAGGTTTCGATGATTCGATTTGTGCTGTCGCTGTTCCTGCTTGCTGTTCCCGCCGTTGCCCACGCGACCGACGCCGGCTGGGCGCTGCTGCGTGACGGCGGCCATGTCGTGCTGCTTCGCCACGCACTGGTCACCGGCACCACCGACCCCGCCAATTTCGTCATCGACAACTGCGCCACCCAGGTCAACCTATCGGCGCGCGGCAAGCAGCAGGCGAGCAAGATCGGCGCGCTGTTCGGCGCCCGTGCCGCCCCCATCGAGCGGGTGCTGTCCAGCCGCTACTGCCGCTGCCTCGACACTGCCCGCATCGCCTTCGAAGCGGAGCCGGAGCTTTTTGCGCCGCTCGACCTCCTGAGGAGCGATCCGACCGAGAAGGCCGCGCAGCTCGACGCGGTGATGAAGGAAATCCGCGCCTACACCGGTTCCGACAATCTGGTCATGGTCACGCATCTCGAAAACATCGTCGCGCTGACCGGCGTCTCGCCGCGCGAGGGCGAAGCGGTGGTGGTCGAGCCGCAGGGCGATGGCTTGCGCGTGCTCGGCCGCGTCACGTTCTGAGAAAGCCAGTGGTCAAGCTCCCTAAAAACTGATCTGACGTAACGTCAACTGGAAGGGCCGCCGGCTTGTCGGGCAGCCCTTCTTGTCTTTATGGGAAGGCCATACCATCTGCGCCCCGCGCATCAGGCCTTTTCCTGCCGGGAAAAACCGATTAGACAGCGCCCAAACCAGATGCGGACAGATTCCGCCCGCAACCGAAGGAAGAGCCCTTGTCCACCACGTTCGACAAAGTCGCCAAGATCATTGCCGACACCAGCGAGATCGATATCGACACCATCACTCCCGAGAGCCACACGATCGACGATCTCGGCATCGACAGTCTCGATTTCCTCGATATCGTCTTTGCCATCGACAAGGAATTCGGCATCAAGGTGCCGCTGGAAAAGTGGACCCAGGAAGTCAATGACGGCAAGGCTTCGACCGACGATTACTTCGTCATGAAGAACCTGTGCGCCAAGATCGACGCGCTGGTCGCCGCCAAGACCGCCTGATACCGGCTGGCGCGCGGCCTTGACGGGCTGCGCCGCCTGACCCACAAAGCCGCTCATGAGCAGCCCTCGCGACGTCGTCATCACCGGTATCGGCCTTGTCTCCTCGCTGGGAGAGGGTCCGGATACCCACTGGCAGAAGCTGGCGCAGCCCGGCCTGCAGCCGGTGCTCGAAGCCGCGCGCTTTGCGCCCTACACCGTGCATCCACTGCCGGAGATCGACTGGAACCTGCAGATCGCCAAGCGCGGCGACCAGCGGCAGATGGAAACATGGCAGAGGCTGGGCACCTATGCCGCCGGCATGGCGCTGGACGACGCCGGCATCAAGGGCAATGACGAGCTCTGCACGACCATGGACATGGTTGTCGCTGCCGGCGGCGGCGAGCGAGACGAGGCGGTCGATGCCGCCATCCTCGCCGCGTCCGAGAGCCGCAACGACCGCGACGTGCTGCTCAACGAGAAGCTGACCACCGAATTGCGGCCGACGCTTTTCCTGGCCCAGCTCTCCAATCTGCTCGCCGGCAACATCTCCATCGTCCACAAGGTGACGGGATCGTCGAGGACCTTCATGGGCGAGGAAGGTGCCGGCGTCGCCGCCGTCGAGACCGCCGCGGCGCGCATCCGCTCCGGACAGTCGACCCACATACTGGTAGGTGGCGCCTTCCAGACCGAACATTCCGACATGCTGCTCGGCTATGAATTGGCCGGCTATCTGCATCGCGGCCCATGGAAGCCGGTCTGGCAGAGACAGGGCGCCGAGGGCGGTGGCCTGGTCTCCGGCTCCGGTGGCGCCTTCCTGGTGCTGGAGCAGCGCGAACACGCGCAAAGGCGTGGGCGGAAAATCTATGCCGAGCTCGGACTGGTCGTCTCAGGCCGCGCCCGGCGCTCGCGCGGCGAGCTTGACGCCGAGATCGCGGCATTGCTCAAACAGGCGGCTCTCCCGAACGGCAAGTTGCTGGCCCTGTCGGGCGCATCCGGGGCGCATACCGCAACGTCAGCCGAAAAGTCAGCGCTGGATGCCAATCCGGCGATATCGGCGCGCGGCTTCGCCACGCTGACCGGGCATATGAAGGAAGCGCAGTTTCCATTCGCGGTCGCCCTCGCCGCCCTGGCCGTCGACCGCAAGGCCGCCTACCCCGTTTTCGACGCCGCGGCCGAGAAGCGGTTCGAAGGCATTCCCGAAACCGTGCTCGCAACGGCGATCGGCTATCACCAATTCGAGGGCATGGCGCTGGTCAACGCTGCTTGAAGCAGCGCTGCGCGATCATGCTGCAAAGTAAGAGGTTCCGGATGGCCAATCTCAGAGATCACATGGGCAGGCCGATCGTCGCCGTCACCGGCATCGGCGTGGTAACCTCGCTCGGCATCGGCAAGGCCGATAACTGGGCGGCACTGACCTCCGGCAAATCGGGCATCCACCCGATCACCCGCTTTCCCGTCGACCACCTCAACACTCGCATCTCCGGCATGGTCGATTTCCTCGACTCAAGCTCGAAAGGCGCCAGCCTGCTGACCTACGAACTGGCCGAAACCGCCGCGAATGAGGCGGTGGCCGAATCCGGCCTCGATTCCTCTGATTTCGGTGGCCCGCTCTTCCTCGCCTCGCCGCCGGTCGAACTCGACTGGCACGACCGCTTCGCGCTTTACAATTCCGACGGCAAAGGCGCCGGCGCCGAAAGGCTGCTTAGGGTGGCGCGCGGGCTGAAGGAAACAGATACGTTCGCAAGCACGCAGTTCGGCGCGATCGCCGACCGGCTGGCCGACCGCTTTGGCACGCGCGGCCTGCCGATCACGCTGTCGACGGCCTGCGCTTCGGGCGCCACCGCCATCCAGCTCGGCGTCGAAGCGATCCGCCGCGGCGAATGCGACCGGGCGCTGTCCATCGGCGCCGACGGTTCGGCAACCGCCGAGGCGCTGATCCGCTTTTCGTTGCTCTCGGCGCTGTCGACCCACAATGACATCCCTGAAAAGGCGTCAAAACCCTTCTCCAAGGACCGCGACGGCTTTGTGCTGGCCGAAGGCTCCGGCGCGCTGGTGCTGGAATCGCTTGAGGCAGCCCTTGCCCGGGGCGCCAGCGTTCTCGGCATCCTGCGCGGCTGCGGTGAAAAGGCTGACGATTTCCATCGCACCCGTTCCAAGCCCGACGGTTCGCCGGCGATCGCAGCAGTCCGCGCCGCCCTTGCCGATGCCGGCTTGAGCAAGGACGAGATCGACTACGTCAACGCTCACGGCACCTCGACACCGGAAAACGACAAGATGGAGCATCTGTCGCTGTCGACCGTGTTCGGCGATCGCATCGGCTCGATGCCGGTCTCGTCCAACAAGTCGATGATCGGCCACACGCTGTCGGCGGCGGGTGCTGTCGAAGCGGCGTTTTCGCTGATGACCATGCGCGAAAGCGTCATTCCGCCGACCATCAACTACGACAATCCCGACCCGGCAATCGTGCTCGACGTGGTGCCCAACAAGAAGCGCAATGCCGAAGTCGGCACCGTGCTCTCGAACTCGTTCGGCTTCGGCGGCCAGAACACTTGCCTTGTCATGGCGCGGGAACCGGTCTAAGCGACCTTTTTCAGCCAGACTGAACTGACAGGCCCCATGCGCGCACTGCAACTTATCGAGGACCGCCGTCTTGAAACGGTGGACCTGCCGCCCCCGCCGCCCCCCGCATTGGGCGAAGTCACGCTGCGCATCAAGGCGGTGGCGCTGAACCATATCGACGTCTGGGGCTGGCGTGGGATGGCGTTCGCCAAGCGTAAGCTGCCGCTGGTCGTCGGCGCCGAGGCCTCCGGCGAGGTCGAGGCTGTCGGCCCCGGCGTCTCCAGCCTGCTGCCCGGACAATTGGTGTCGATCTACGGCGCGCGCACCTGCGGCCTTTGCCGCGCCTGCCGCGAAGGCCGTGACAATCTCTGCGAACATGTCTCGGGCGTCCACGGCTTCCATCTCGACGGCTTTGCGCAGGAGAAGATCAACCTGCCGGCGCGCCTGCTGGTCCCGGCCCCTCCCGGCGTGAGCGATGTCGGCGCGGCTGTCGCACCCGTTACGTTCGGCACCGTCGAGCACATGCTGTTCGACAATGCCAATCTGCAGCCCGGCGAAACCATCCTCATCCATGCCGGGGGCTCCGGCATCGGCTCGGCGGCGATCCAGCTGGCCAGGCGCATGGGTTGCACCATCATCACCACGGTCGGCTCCAACGACAAGATCGACAAGGCCAAGGCGCTCGGCGCCGACCATGTCATCAACTACCGCGACGATCGTTTCGAAGGCGTCGTGCGCAAGCTCACCAGGAAGAAGGGCGTCGATGTCGTGTTCGAACATGTCGGCGCCGACACCTTTGCCGCCTCGATGCTGTGCCTCAAGCGCGGCGGCCGGCTCGTTACCTGCGGCTCGACCTCCGGCGTGTCGACCCAGATCAATCTGATGCAGCTGTTCCAGCAGCAGCTGAAGCTGCTCGGGTCCTTCGGCTGCCGCATGGAGAACATGGCCAACGCCATGCAGAAGATGGCGGCGGGACAGGTAGCACCTGTTATCGACACCGAGGTCGGCTTCGACGGCATCGACGCCGCGCTGAAGCGCATGGAAGGCCGCGACGTGTTCGGCAAGATCATCCTGCGCGTTTCTTAGGACCATGGTCGGCAAGGTGTTCAAGAAAGCCCGCCGGGACTTCATGTTCCGCTATGGCAGGCGGCTGCGCCAGATGGAGCACTGGCTGGTTGCGCGTGCGGCGATGACGATCATTTCGCTGCTGCGCCTTTTGCCCGCCGACAGCGCGCTCAATTTTGCCGACCGCGCCGCACGCCGCATCGGTCCGCGCGTCGGGCGCCACCGCNCCGCCGACAGCGCGCTCAATTTTGCCGACCGCGCCGCACGCCGCATCGGTCCGCGCGTCGGGCGCCACCGCGTCGCCATCAGCAATCTGCGCCTTGCCTATCCCGAAAAGAGCGATGTCGAGATCGAGGCCATCGCCTCCGACATGTGGGGCAACATGGCCCGGCTCGCCGCCGAATACATCTTTCTTGACGCGCTCTTCGACTATGATCCGAACGCAGCGACGCCCGGCCGCGTCGAAGTCGGTGGCGCCGATCATTTCCATCAGATAGCTGGCGAGGACAAACCGCATATCCTGTTCACCGGCCATCTCGGCAATTTTGAATTGCTGCCGGTGGCTGCCGCGACGTTCGGCATGAAGATCACGGCGCTGTTTCGTCCGCCGAACAATCCCTACCTCGCCGATTATATCCATTCGACGCGGCGTTCGAGCATGGGCGCCTTGCTGCCGTCTTCGACCGGCGCCTCCTTCGCGTTGGCGTCGATTCTGGAGAAAGGCGGCAATATCGGCGTTTTGGTCGACCAGAAATTCTCCAGCGGACTGGAGACGATCTTCTTTAATCGCCCATGCCAGAGCAATCCGGTTCTGGGCATGCTCGCTCGTCACTATGATTGCGACGTCTATCCGGCGCGATGTGTGCGGCTGCCTGGCAACCGCTTCCGCCTCGAGATCGAGGACAAGCTGACCTTGCCGCGCAATGAAAGCGGCAGCGTCGATGTCGCGGCCACCACCCAACTGCTCGCCGACGTGGTCGAGCGCTGGGTGCGCGAGGATCCGGGACAGTGGATGTGGTTCCACAAAAGGTGGGAAATCTCGGGCCGGCGTCGCCGCCGGCGCGGACAGGCCAACGCCACCGGCCAGGGGCAGCGTCAATCTTAAGTCGTCGAAAGCCTCAGTTCGTCACAACGATCCGCGTATTGCCGAAGCCGACTTCGCGCACCATCGCATAGAACATCGCGGCATTGGCGGTGTGCAGCCGCACGCAGCCATGCGATGCCGGACGCCCTAGCTGCCTGACCGCGCCGGTGCCGTGGATGGCGTAGCCGCCATGGAAGAACACCGAGTAAGGCATTGGCGACATGTGGTATTTCTTCGAATACCACATCCGCGCCGTGCGTTGCGGCCGATAGGTGCCGCGCGGCGTGAAATAGCCACTGCGGGCGGTCGACACGCTCCAGCGATAAAGCACCTGGCCGTATTGGCTGACGGTCATGGTCTGCGACGAGACGTCGATGCTGGCCACCAGCGAGGCAGCCCTGCTTTCGATGGACGTGCCGAACAGCATCGCCGCAAAAGCAGCTGCCATGAGAACGATTTTAGTCATGAGATCAAACCCCTTTGATGCCCCTTGCCTGCCCTGTCATCATGCGGTTTTTCATCTTTTTAACGACAGGTGAGTGATCTAACACACACTCCTTGATAAATTCGCCAATCTAAAGCAGCGAATTTGAACGATTTTCCCGCCATAGTTGCCGCTGCGACACGAAGTTTCGGCGCCAGTGGCGCGATGCTTGCAAAACCACCCCCTTGCCTGCTCAAATCCGGGAATGAACGAACGACTCTTCAAAGCGATAGACGCCCGTGTTGATGACTTGGTCGCACTGACCGCCGACCTGATCCGCTTCCCGACCATCAACCCGCCTGGCGAAGCCTATCGCCCCTGCGTCGAATATATAGGTGCGCGCCTAGGCAGGCTTGGCTTCGAAACCGAATTCATCCGCGCCGAAGGCACGCCCGGCGATACCGACCGCTATCCCCGCGTCAATGTCGTCGCCCGCTTCGACGGCCGCTCGCCTGGGGCCTGCGTCCATTTCAACTCGCACATCGATGTGGTCGAAGCCGGCGAGGGCTGGAGCGTCGATCCCTTTGCCGGCGTGGTGAAGGACGGCAAGGTCTACGGGCGCGGCGCCTGCGACATGAAAGGGGGCATGGCCGCCTCGATCATCGCGGCGGAAGCCTTCATGGAGGTATTCCCCGACTTTCCTGGCGCCATCGAAATCTCCGGCACCGTCGATGAAGAGTCCGGCGGCTTCGGCGGCGTCGCCCATCTGGCGAAGCTTGGCTATTTCTCGAAACCCAAGGTCGACCACGTCATCATCCCCGAGCCGCTGAACAAGGACCGCATCTGTCTTGGCCATCGCGGCGTCTGGTGGGCGGAGATCGAGACCAAGGGCGAGATCGCGCATGGCTCGATGCCGTTCCTCGGCGACAATGCCGTGCGCCACATGGGCGCCGTGCTGCAGGCCTTCGAGGATGAACTGTTTCCGGCGCTCGACCGCAAGGTGACGCGCATGCCTGTCGTGCCCGAAGGCGCAAAGCGCTCGACCATGAACATCAACTCGATCCATGGCGGCCAGACTGAGGATTTCCGCCCCGGCCTGCCCTCACCCAACGTGCCCGACGCCTGCCGGCTGACCATCGATCGCCGCTTCCTGCTCGAGGAGGACCTTGCCACGGTCAAGAGCGAGGTGACCGATATCCTCGACCGGCTGAAGCGCGAGCGCAAAAAGTTCGACTACGAGATTCGCGACCTGATGGAGGTGCTGCCGCTGATGACCGAGCGCGATGCGCCGGTGGTCAAGGCGGTGGCGCAAGGCATCATGGCGATCTTCGCCCGCGAGCCGGATTATGTCATTTCACCAGGCACTTACGACCAGAAGCACATCGCCCGCATCGGCCACATCTATGATTGCATCGCCTATGGCCCGGGCATTTTGGACCTCGCCCACCGGCCCGACGAATGGGTCGGTATCTCTGATATGGTGGAGTCGGCCAAGGTGATGGCGATCGGGCTCAATGTGCTGCTCAGAGGCACGGCCGCGGACTGAACCATCGACTTCGCTGAAAAAACATTCCTCCCCGCGCCGCTGCGGAGCACGAAACGCAATTTACTCCACCTCGAAATCACGCTTCTATCGAACCAGGGTTCGAGCATTTGGGAGTTGCACGATGAAATTGTGGAAAACCATTCTTGCCGCCGCGGTGCTGGCACTGGCCGGCAGTCAGGCATTTGCCGCACGCACCGACCTGGTGATCGGCATTACGCTCGAGCCGCCACATCTCGATCCGACCGCCGGTGCTGCCGCGGCGATCGACGAAGTGCTCTACGCCAACGTCTTCGAGGGCCTGACCCGCATCGGTCCGAATGGCGAAGTGCTGCCCGACCTTGCCGAGAGCTGGGCCATTTCCGACGATGGCAAGGTCTACACCTTCAAGCTGCACACCGGCGTCAAATTCCATGACGGCAGCGATTTCGACGCCGGCGACGTGAAGTTCTCGCTCGACCGCGCCCGCGCCGACAATTCGGTCAACGCGCAAAAAGCCCTGTTCGCCTCCATCGATACGGTCGAAGTCGTCGATCCGACGACGGTCAAGGTGACGCTGAAGAACCCGCAGGGGTCGTTCCTCTACAATCTGGGCTGGGGCGACGCGGTGATTGTGGCGCCCGAGAGCGCCGACACCAACAAGGAAAAGCCCATCGGCACCGGCCCGTTCAAATTCCAGAGCTGGGCCAAGGGCTCGTCGATCACGCTGGTGAAATCGGACACTTACTGGGGCGCCCCGGTGTTCCTCGACAAGGCCGAGTTCCGCATCGTTCCCGACGCCGCTGCCGCCGTGCCGGCGCTGCTCTCCGGCGACATCCAGGCTTTCCCTTTCTTCGATCCCGACAGCGTCGCGCAGGTCAAGGACGATCCGCGCTTCAAGGTGGTGATCGGCTCGACTGAGGGCGAGACTATTCTGGCGATCAACAACAAGAAGCCGCCTTTCGACAAGCTCGAGGTGCGGCAGGCAATTGCCTTCGCGCTCGACCGCAAGGCGATCATCGACGGCGCCTCGGCCGGCCTCGGCGTGCCGATCGGCTCGCACATGTCGCCCGCCAGCAAGGCCTATGTCGACCTCACCGGCCTGTACCCGCACAATGTCGACAAGGCCAAGGAGCTGCTGAAGCAAGCCGGCTTCGAAAACGGCATCAAGGCGACGCTGAAACTGCCGCCGCCTTCCTATGCACGGCTTGGCGGCGAGATCATCGCCTCGCAGCTGCGCGACGTCGGCATCGACCTGGAAATCATTCCGGTCGAATGGGCGCAGTGGCTGGATCAGGTGTTCACCAAGAAGGATTACGACCTGACCATCGTCTCCCACACCGAGCCCAACGACATCGATATCTACTCGCGCAAGGACTACTACTTCAACTACGACAACCCCGCCTTCGACAAGATCATCGCCGAGCTGAACCTCACCTCCGACGACGCCAAGCGCAACACGCTGCTCGGCGAAGCACAGAAGATCCTGGCCGACGACGCCGTGGTGGGGTTCCTCTATGAACTGCCGAAGGTCGGCGTCTGGGACGCCAAGCTGCAGGGCCTGTGGGAAAACGCGCCGATCCAGGCGAATGACCTGACCAAGGTGAAGTGGGCGGATTGAGGCGGCGGGCCAAAGGGCGGCGTTTGCGCTCCGTCACACCCCCCTCTGCCCTGCCGGGCATCTCCCCCGCAAGGGGGGAGATCGGGCTATCATCTCCGCTTTCGCCTATCGCGAACGTTGAACGCTGGTCGACGACACGGAAACTGCTGATCTCCCCCCTTGCGGGGGGTGAGGAGTGGTCCGCGCAGCGGACGGAAAGCCAACTGCTTGGCTTTCCGAACAACGAACGCCCGAAGCGACAGCGAAGGGCCGGGTCCGGCAGGACAGAGGGGGGTGTGACAGAACGCTGCCTTTGCTCAGTCATCGCACTTGGCAACGCACCATTCCCTCCACCATGACCGCCTACCTCCTCCAACGCCTCGCCATTGCCATCGCCACCTTGATCCTGGCCTCGATGGTCGTCTTCACCGTGCTCGAAATCCTGCCCGGCGATCCGGCGCGGCTGATGCTTGGCCTCAACGCCAGCGCCGAGCAGGTCGAACTCCTGCGCAACCAGATGGGCCTCAACGCGCCGCTTTTCCTGCGCTACCTCCACTGGGTCGGCGGTCTGCTCAGCCTCGATTTCGGCCGCTCCTACACTTATTCGGTGCCGGTCATCGACCTTGTCCGCGAACGCATGGCGGTTTCCCTGCCGCTGGCGCTGATCGCGCTGGCGCTCTCTACCGTCATCGCCATTCCCGTCGGGCTCTTTTCCGCCAGCCGGCGCGGCCGGGCCGGCGATACGATCGCCATGGGCGCCGCCCAGCTTGGCGTTGCCATCCCGAACTTCTGGTTCGCGCTGATGTTGATCTACCTCTTTGCCGTCTGGCTGCGGCTGGTGCCGGCCGGCGGCTTTCCCGGCTGGAGCGCCGGTGTCTGGCCGGCGCTGAAATCGCTGCTGCTGCCGGCCGTAGCACTTGCGCTGCCGCAGGCGGCGATCTTGGCGCGCGTTGCCCGCTCCGCGCTGCTCGAGGTGCTGAACGAGGATTATATCCGCACCGCCCGCGCCAAGGGCCTGCCCTATCGTGCCGTACTATGGCGGCACGCGCTGCGCAACGCGATGATCCCGGTTCTGACCATTCTGGGCCTGCAATTCGCCTTCCTGCTCGCCGGCACCATCATCATCGAGAACGTCTTTTATCTCCCCGGCCTCGGACGGCTGGTGTTCCAGGCGATCACTCAGCGCGACCTGATCGTCGTCGAAAGCATCGTCATGCTGCTGGTCGTCGCCGTCATTGCCGTTAACCTCGTCGTCGACGTCTCCTACGCCATCGTCGATCCGCGCCTTCGAGGCCGGCAATGACGCTGCACATCGACATCCCGCAGGAGACGTTGGGCAGCATTCTGGCCAAGGCCTTCCGCAACCGCTCCTTCCTCATCGGCTTCGCCATCACGGTGCTGGTGGCTGCAATCGCGGTCATCTCCTACGTCTGGACGCCCTACGACGTGACCAAACTGGTGATCTCGGACAAGACGCTGGCGCCTTCTTCGGCGCACTGGTTCGGCACCGATCATTTCGGCCGTGACATCCTGTCGATGATCATGGTCGGCGCCCGCAACTCGATTGCCGTGGCGCTGGTCGCGGTCGGCATCGGCATGGGCGTCGGCGTGCCGCTCGGCGCCTTCGCCGCGGCGCGCGGCGGGTTTGTCGACGAGGCGCTGATGCGGCTGAACGACCTCGTCTTCGCCTTCCCGGCGCTGCTGTCGGCGATCATGATCACCGCCATCTTCGGACCGGGCGCAATCAACGCCATCATCGCCATCGGCATCTTCAACATCCCGGTGTTTGCGCGCGTCGCCCGGGCCGGCGCGCTGGCGATCTGGCCACGCGAGTTCATTCTCGCCGCGCGCGCCGCCGGCAAGAGCAAGACGCAGATTACAATCGAGCACGTGCTGCCCAACATCGCCACGCTGCTTCTGGTGCAAGGCACCATCCAGTTCGCGCTCGGCATTTTGGCCGAAGCCGGTCTCTCCTATGTCGGCCTCGGCGCCCAGCCGCCAATGCCGAGCTGGGGCCGCATGCTGTTCGACGCGCAGACGCGCATGGTGGTGGCGCCTTGGATGGCGATCTTCCCCGGCATGGCCATCGTCATCACCGTGCTTGGGCTCAATCTGCTCGGTGACGGCATCGCCGACATACTCGACCCGAAATCGCGGCGGCAGCGATGAGCCTGCTGCAGATCGAGAACCTGTCGCTGGCCGTCGGCGACACGCCGATCCTGAAAGGGGTCGAGCTCTCCGTCGCGCCCGGCGAGGTGATGGGCCTGGTCGGTGAATCCGGTTCCGGCAAATCGATGACGGCGCTGACCATCATGCAGCTTCTGCCGCATGCGGCGCGCGCCACCGGCCGCGTGACCTTCGACGGCATCGATATTCTGGCCGCAACCGAGGACCAGATGTGCGCGCTGCGTGGGGACGACATCGGCATGGTGTTCCAAGAGCCGATGACGGCGCTCAACCCGGTCAAGACCATCGGCGAGCAGGTCGCCGAAGGCATACGCTGGCACACTAGGGCAAGCCGTGCCGACGCCGAAGACCGCGCGCGCAAAATGCTCGACCGCGTTGGCCTGCCGGAGGCCAAATTCCCGCTGTCGCGCTATCCGCACGAACTGTCGGGCGGCCAGCGCCAGCGCGTCGTCATCGCCATTGCCTGCGCATTGAAACCCAAGCTGCTCATCGCCGACGAGCCGACCACGGCGCTCGACGTGGTGCTGCAGGCGCAGATCCTCGACCTCTTGCGCGGCCTTGTCAGCGAAAACCGAATGGGCCTGCTGTTGATCTCGCACGATCTCGCGGTCGTCACCGAAATGGCCGACCGCATCACCATTCTGCGCCATGGCGAGGTGATGGAAGCCGGCGACACCGCACGCACGCTGTCGGAACAGCTGCATCCCTACACGCGCCAGCTGGCGCTGGCCTCCATGCACGTGCCCGCGCGCGCCAAGGTTCACGCCGCCGGCCAGGGCAAACCGCTGCTTGAGGTCGAAGGCGTGACACGGGACTATCCGGGCCGGCGCACCTCCCTGTTCAAGTCAGCGGCTCCGATCCGCGCCGTCGACGACGTGTCCTTGTCGCTGGCGCCGGGCCAATCGGTGGCGCTGGTCGGCCGCTCCGGCTGCGGCAAGTCAACGCTTGCCCGCATGATCCTGGCGCTCGACAAATCGACATCGGGAACGATCCGCTTTCGCGGCGAGACCATAACCGGCAAAAGCGAGGCCGAGCTCAAAGCCGCGCGGCGCGACATGCAGGTCGTGTTCCAGGATCCCTACGGCTCTTTCGACCCGCGCCAGAAGGTCGTAAAACTGGTCGCCGAGCCGCTGCATGTACTGGAGACGAAGCCGACACCGGCTGAGCGGCGCGAGATGGTGGCGCATGCGCTGCACGAGGTCGGCCTCGGCACCAGCGACATGGACAAATATCCGCATGAGTTTTCCGGCGGCCAGCGCCAGCGCCTGTCGATCGCCCGCGCCATCATCACCAGGCCGAAGCTGGTCGTCGCCGACGAGCCGGTCTCGGCGCTCGACGTCTCGATCCGCGCCCAGATCCTCGATCTGTTCGCAGAGCTCAACCAGAAGCTCGGCATCGGCTATCTCTTCATCACCCACGATTTGACCGTCGCCCGCGCCATCACCGATGAGGTGCTGGTCATGCACGACGGCAGGATCGTCGAGCGCGGCAAGACCGGTGACGTGCTCGATCATCCGCAGTCGGAGGCGGCCAGGGCGCTGGTCGCGGCTGCGCCCGATCTGCATCGGGCGATCGCTCACCGTATGCAGGAACAGGGGTAAGTGACCGGTTCGCGCAGCGAATTCATCGTGCCAGTGGCACGATGAAAGGTCACAAACGCTGGGACGCTGCGAAGCAGCGGGGACCCGGCTGGGCGGCCGTTGCCCCTGGTCTGCCTCACTCCTCCGGCTTCACCACATCGACCGGGCTGATGTCGAGCAAATCGAGCGTGCGGCGCAACAGCCGCACTTCGCTCTCGGCCAGTTTGGAATCGGCTTTGGCGATCTCCGCCATGTGGAGCGCCAGCAACTTGCGCCGTTCGACATCGAGATCGCGGAACAGCGCAATGGCTTGCGAACCGTTGGTTTCGTAGCCGAAATCATTGAGATATTCGATGACCGCGTCGATGCTGGTTTCCGGGATGCCGAAGGCGTCCTTGCAGATACGCCGGAAGGCGACCATTTCGCTCTCCGAAACCGAGCCGTCGGCCAGGATCATGCGAAACAGCATCAAGAGTTCCGCCGACAGCACCGGGTCGTCGGCAACCTTGCGCACGCCGGGGTCACCATCGAAGATCGAGCGTATCTGGTCGAGCAATGCCATCGCCAACAGTGTCCCTTTCCCGAGCCCGCCCAGCGCACATGACCCAAAACTGCGCAGCGGTATTGGGATAATGACATGCACCACAGGAAATCCAAGCGCAACGCGCTTGGATAGACGTAGCGCGGAATCGGCCTTGCGCAAACCGGATGGCCATGAGAAGGCGCGGCACCACCTTTCCCGCCGGAATGTTCAGAAAATCCCGATGCTCGACCTCGCTACCCAGACCGTCATCATGCTTGCCTTCGCCGCCTTTGCAGCCGGCTTTGTCGATTCGATAGCCGGCGGCGGCGGGCTGATCACCATCCCGGCCCTGCTGCTTGCCGGCTTCCCGCCGGTCGCAGCACTTGGAACCAACAAGCTGCAGGGCATTTTCGGCACCGCTTCGGCGACCATCCACTACGCCATGAATGGCCATGTCGATCTGCGCCGACAGCTGCCATCGGCGCTTCTGGCCCTTGCCGGCAGTGCCGTCGGCGCCTTGCTGGCGGCATTCGTGCCGGGTGATCTCCTGCGGGCGCTGCTGCCGCTGCTTTTAATCGCCATCGCGATCTACTTCGCCGTGAAACCCAACATGAACGATGTCGACCGCGCCGAGCGCCTGTCGCCCTTCCTGTTCGGGCTGATCATCGCCCCTTTGGTCGGCTTCTATGACGGGCTGTTCGGGCCGGGAGCCGGCTCCTTCTACATGCTGGCCTTCGTCAGCCTCGCCGGCTTCGGCGTGCTCAAGGCCACGGCACACACCAAGCTGCTCAATTTCGCCTCCAACATCGGCGGCTTCATCGTCTTTGCCATCGCCGGCGTCGTCTACTGGAAGATCGGGCTGATGATGGGCGTCGCCCAGTTCCTCGGCGCCCGGCTCGGCGCCAGCCTTGCCATCCGCATCGGCGCCCGGCTGATCAAGCCGCTGCTGGTGATCATCTGCCTGGCGCTGGCGGTGAAGCTGCTGGCCGACCCGGCAAACCCATTGCGCCAGCTGATTGGTGTATAAGCCTCACGCCTGATAGGATGCCGTTGTACGAATCATGTTGGAGGGACCACACATGAATCTTAGTGCACCCACTCAGCTTGTTTTCATCATATCCCTTGTCATCGCCATCATCGGCGTGCTCGCCGCGCTTGGCGTTCTTGCGTTCATTCCTCTGGCTGCGGTGTGGATTGTCCTCATCGCATACATCGTGCTTGCCGCCGCCTGCCTGATGCGCGGCGCCTAGGCACCCGCGACCTCTGCAATTCGAAGCGCCCGGTCAAAAGCCGGGCGCTTTTGCTTTGGATGCATGGTCTGTTAGGCTCTTCCGCGCGGAAGGATGACCATGAAGCAAAGCGGACGCGCAGACCCGAGGATGGCGAAACGGTGGACGGTCCTACCTTGCTAACCCAAAAATCGCATCGCACTCAAGATGGCGCTCCATCTCGGTGGCGATCTCGTCCAGCGCTTTTTCCACCTCCGCGCGATAGTCGATGCCGCCGCCTTTCACGCCGAGGCTTTCCAGGAATCTCGCCCGGAAAGCGTCGGCGGAAAACAGGCCGTGCAGATAGGTGCCAAAAACCTTGCCATCGGCGGAAATGGCACCGTCGTCGATGCCGTTGATCACAGCCGACGGCCGCGCCATGTCCGGCCCGGTGGTGCGGCCGAGATGGATTTCGTAGCCCTCGAGCGCCAGGCCGAACGGCACCGAGCGGGCGCTGACATTGCGCACCGTCTTTTCCGGCTCCATCACCGTCTCGATGTCGAGCAGGCCGAGTCCCTCGGCCTCGGTGACGCTGCCCTCGATGCCATCGGGATCGCGCACCAGGCGGCCGAGCATCTGGAAACCGCCGCAAATGCCGACGATATGGCCGCCGCGTTTGCGGTGCGCGAGGAGATCGCGATCCCAGCCATTCTCGCGGAATTTCATGAGATCCCCGATCGTCGATTTGGAACCGGGAATGACCACCAGGCCGGCATCCTCCGGCAAGCGCTGCCCCGGCGGCACGAACACCACTTCGACCTGCGGCTCGGCCTTGAGCGGGTCGAGGTCGTCGAAATTGGCGATGCGGCCAAGCATCGGCACGGCGACCTTCAACGCCCGCTTCTCGCCCGATGCCAGGCGTTCGAGCACGACCGAATCCTCCGAAGGCAATCGCGCCGCCGCCTTCAGCCACGGCACGACGCCAAAGCAGCGCCAGCCGGTGAAGCTTTCGATCGACCGGATGCCGTCGTCGAACAGCGAGACATCGCCGCGGAACTTGTTGATGAGGTAGCCGACGATCATGCGCCTGTCTTCCTCCTGCAGGATCAGATGCGTGCCGGCGACCGAAGCGATGACGCCACCGCGGTCGATGTCGCCGACCAGGATGACCGGCACGTCGGCGCGCGTGGCAAAGCCCATATTGGCGATGTCGCGGCTGCGCAGGTTGATTTCGGCCGGCGATCCGGCGCCTTCGACGATGACCAGATCGGCGCCCTCACCGACCTTCGTCCAGGACTCCAGCACGGCGTCCATCAGCCCCGCTTTCATTGTCTGGTAGTCGCGCGCTCGCGCCTCGCCGAACACCTTGCCCTGCACGATCACCTGCGAACCGATGTCGCTCTGGGGTTTGAGCAGCACCGGATTCATATGCACGGTCGGCTGAACACCACACGCCAGCGCTTGCAGCCATTGCCCACGGCCAATCTCGCCGCCGCCGGGGCGGTCGTCGCCCGGAATGTCGGCGACGGCGGCATTGTTCGACATGTTCTGCGGCTTGAACGGCCTGACTTTCAGCCCGCGATTCCTGGCCGCGCGGCAGAGCCCCGCCACCAGCACCGTCTTGCCGACATCCGAACCCGTGCCTTGCAGCATGATCGCCTTGNCCTTGGCCATGCTCAGCCCCTGCCCTGCGCGCCGGAAACGGTCGATTTCTGCGCCAGCGGCCCGCCGCGCCAGATGTAGAGCGCCAGCAACGCTTCGCTGCCGGTGCGCATGGCATGGCTGACATTGGAGGCGTGATGGATAATTTCGCCCGCCTGGCGGGTGTGAAAGCCGCCTTCGCCCATGCGCCACTCGGTGCCGCCGGTCAGCGGAATGTAGATCTCCTCGGCAATGTGATGATGGTCGGGATAGGTGATGCCGGGCCCCAGGATCAGCAATCCGGCCGCGACCTCTTCATTGGCGAAATGGCCGCGCGTGCCAAACACCTCCAGCCAGCCGTATTTTTGCAAGAACGCTTCACCAAAATCGCTCGCGTTGTAGGTCTGCCCCCAGCACAGATCGTCACGACGCTCCGCCAGCAGTTGCACCAGAGGCTGCGGGTCCGGCGGCGCCAGTTCGACAATGCGGTCGAGCAGACCAAGGCAAGGCAGCGGATGCGCTTCGAGCACGCGCGCCGTCATATTCCAGCCGATCCGGGTCACGGCGTCCCGCACCAGCGCGTTGTCCACGCCCCGGAGATAGGCATGGAAGCGGTCGAGCAATTCGTCGAAATATGTCGGCACGCAATGCTCCGTTGATCCATTCATGCACAGCGGCTGCGCGGCGAGCCGGGTTGCGCGGCGGCATCATTGGTCTAGATTGAGCGGCGCGCAAAGCCAAAAACAACAGGCCAGCAAGCCAACCCCAGCTGGGGAAACACAGGGAGCACGCCATGGACGCCGCGGTCGATGCGAGCACCAGTCAGTTCGAGCTCAACGAGGAACAGCGCGCCATCCAGGAGATGGCACAGGCCTTCGCCGCCGATCGCGTTGCGCCCAATGCGCTCGAATGGGACCGGGCAAGACACTTTCCCGCCGATGTAATCCGCGAGACCGGCCCGCTCGGCCTCGGCGGCATCTATGTCAGGGACGATGTCGGCGGCTCGGCGCTCGGCCGGCTCGACGCCGTGCTGATCTTCGAGGCACTGTCGCACGCCGATCCGGCGTTTTCCTCCTTCATCTCGATCCACAATATGGCGGCGTCGATGATCGACCGCTTCGGCGACGACGAGCAGCGCCAACGCTTCCTGCCGAAGCTGACCTCGATGGAATGGCTGGCGAGCTACTGCCTGACCGAGCCGGGTTCAGGCTCGGATGCCGCGGCGCTGAAGACGCGCGCGGTGAAGAACGGCAACGACTATGTGCTTAACGGCGCCAAGCAGTTCATCTCCGGGGCCGGCGACAGCGACCTCTATGTCGTCATGGCGCGCACTGGCGCCGACGGGCCGAAGGGCATTTCCACCTTCGTCGTGCCGAAGGATGCGCCCGGCCTGTCCTTCGGCGCCAACGAGCACAAGATGGGCTGGCACATGCAGTCGACCCGCCAGGTGATCTTCGAGGACTGCAAGGTGCCGGCTGCAAACCTGCTGTCGGGGGAAGGCGCAGGTTTCGGCATCGCAATGGCCGGGCTCGATGGCGGCCGCCTCAACATCGCCGCCTGTTCGCTCGGCGGCGCGCAATCTGCGCTCGACAAGGCGCTGTCCTATACCGCCGAGCGCAAGGCTTTCGGCTCGAAGATCAACCAGTTCCAGGCGCTGCAGTTCAGGTTGGCCGACATGGAGACCGAATTGCAGGCAGCGCGGATCTTTCTCTACGCCGCCGCCTCGAAACTCGACCGCAAGGCGCCGGATGCCGGCAAATGGTCGGCGATGGCCAAGCGCTTCGTCACCGACATCGGCTTCAACGTCGCCAACGAGGCGCTGCAGCTGCATGGCGGTTATGGCTATCTTCATGATTACGGTATCGAAAAACTGGTGCGCGACCTGCGCGTCCACCAGATCCTCGAAGGCACCAACGAGATCATGCGCGTCATCATCGCGCGGGCGTTGATCGGACGGCAGTAGGCAGTAGGCAGTAGGCAGTAGGCAGTAGGCAAAGGATGACCGGCAAGATCAACTCGTACAAGGATCTTATCGTATGGCAGCAGGCGATGGATCTGGCTGTCAGCACCTACTCATTGACCAAGACATGCCCCAAAGAGGAATTATATGGGCTGACCAGCCGAATCCGCCGTTCAGCAACCTCTGTCCCTGCAAACATCGCGGAAGGCTATGGCCGAGACAACCGAGGCTCCTATCAGCAATTTCTCAGGATAGCCCAAGGCTCGCTGAAGGAGCTCGAGACACACCTCCAAATCGCTCAACGCATTGGCGTTGCCACGCATGGGCAAGCTGAGCACCTGCTTCTGGCGGCCGAGGCCATCGGAAAGATGCTTCGCCAACTTATTCTCAAACTCGCACCCGAATAGGTCGCCCTACTGCCTACTGCCTACTGCCTACTGCCTACTGCCTACTGCCTACTGCCTACTGCCTACTGCCTACTGCCTACTGCCTACTGCCTACTCATCATGGAGCACCGCTATGACCACTGTCGCCTTCATCGGCTTGGGTAATATGGGCAATCCGATGGCTGCCAATCTCGTCAAGGCGGGGCACGCGGTGCACGGCTTTGACCTGATGCCGGAAAACCTCACCGTCGCCCGCGAGCATGGCGTCATTGTCATGGCGAATGCCGTGGCGGCGGTGAAGGACGCCGATGTCGTGATCACCATGCTTCCCGCCGGCAAGCACGTGCTCTCGGTCTACGAGGACATCGCACCCAAGGCCAAACCAGGCGCCCTGTTCATTGATTCCTCGACCATCGATGTCGAGTCGGCCCGCAAGGCGCATGCCGTAGCAAGGAAGCACGGGCTGCATTCGATCGACGCCCCCGTCTCCGGCGGCACCGGCGGTGCTGCTGCGGGAACGCTGACCTTCATGGCCGGCGGCGCCAAGGATGCCTTCGCCAAGGCCGAACCGGTCCTGAAGCCGATGGCAGGCCGCATCGTCCATTGCGGTGACGACGGCGCCGGTCAGGCAGCCAAAATCTGCAATAACATGATGCTCGGCATTTCGATGATCGGCGTCGCAGAGGCCTTCGTGCTGGCCGAAAAGCTCGGCCTCTCGCAT
Source organism: Mesorhizobium sp. LSJC285A00 (assembly GCF_000503155.1). Taxonomy (NCBI): domain Bacteria; kingdom Pseudomonadati; phylum Pseudomonadota; class Alphaproteobacteria; order Hyphomicrobiales; family Phyllobacteriaceae; genus Mesorhizobium; species Mesorhizobium sp. LSJC285A00. Next base: position 62,219 of record NZ_AYVK01000018.1, on the reverse strand, counting down.
CAGGCCCTGTTCGACGTTGCCTCGACCTCGTCGGGCCAGTGCTGGTCGCTGACCACCTATTGCCCGGTGCCGGGTCCCGTGCCGGCCTCACCCGCCAACCGCGACTACAAACCGGGCTTTGCCGCAGCACTCATGCTGAAGGACCTGAAACTGGCGCAGGAGGCGGCCCAAAGCGCCGGCGCGGTGACGCCAATGGGGGCCGAAGCGGCCCAGCTTTATGCGCTGTTCAACGCCCAGGGAAATGGCGGATCGGATTTTTCCGGCATCATAAATTTCCTTCGCGGCAGTTCTCTATAAGTTTCGAATTTGGCCGCGCTTTTCTCGATTTTTATTGCGCGGAAAAATTGCAAATTTAGATTTGCTTAAGCTCTCGATAACCCGGCGGTAACGATGTGCCTATATAACGGATGGCGAGGCGGACATATCGCATCCGCCCGGCGCTCCGGATCAGGTCTCGCGTACCGGAGCCCGTAAGTTTCGCAAGTGTATTGTTGGCGAAATGCCATGCGTATCTGGCAAAGCCGCGTTCCTATGGAGCGCGGTTTTTGCGTTTTGCAGTACTATACTGCTCGGTCTGAATTATTATTCCGATTGCAGCGTTCGGAATTGCCTCATGGCCTTTATTGACCAGCACGATCGGTGCGCTGACCCCGTCGACCCTGACGATAAGCAGGCGCACAGTCCGGGCGCCCTGTTTGCAAGGCGCCCGGCGCTCGTTCCATCTACTTCTTGCGCAAATCCGCTTGCGCCAGATCCAGCGCTTTGGCGATGCGATCGCAAGCCATGTCGATCGTCGCGCGGGTCCAAATCAGCGGCGGCGACAGGATCATCGTGTCGCCGGTGGCGCGCAGCATAAGGCCTTGCGCGATGGCGTGGTCGCGGACGGTGACTGCGGCACTGCCCGCCGGCAGGAACCGCTCCTTGGTCGCCTTGTCCTTGACGATCTCGATCGCGCCCATCAGCCCGATCGATCGCACCTCGCCGACCAGTTCGTGGCCGGCAATGCGCTCTTGCAGCGCCTGGGCGAAGTAAGGTCCGGTGTCGTTCCTGACCCTGTCGACCAAGCCTTCGCGCTCCATGATCTCGAGATTCTTCAGCGCCACCGCGCAGGCCACCGGGTGACCCGAATAGGTATAGCCGTGGTAGAATTCGCCGCCCTTTTCGACCAGCGTCGCCGCGATACGGTCGCCGACCAGCAGCGCCGACAGCGGCTGATAGCCCGAGGTCAGTGCCTTGGCCGTGGTGATGGTGTCAGCCTCGACGCCGAAGGTCTGCGCCGCAAACCATTCGCCGGTGCGGCCATAGCCGGTGATGACCTCGTCCAGCATCAAAAGCACATCGTATTTGCGGCAGATGCGCTGCACTTCCGGCCAATAGCTCATCGGCGGTATTTTCACCCCGCCCGCGCCCATCACCGGCTCGCCGATGAAGGCCGCCACCTTGTCGGCACCGGCTTCGAGGATGGCGTCCTCGACGGCCTTGGCCGCGCGCAGGCCGAAATCATGGTCGCTTTCGCCGGGCAGCGCCAACTCATAAGCATAGGGCATCATGACATGGACGATGTTGGGAACCGCCCCGCCGAGCTGCTTGTGCATCAAATCCATGCCGCCCAGCGACGTCCCGGCGACGGTCGAGCCGTGATAGGCCGACTTGCGCGAGATGATGCGGTTCTTCTCCGGCTTGCCTTCCAGCACCCAATAGTGGCGCACGAGCCGCAGCGCCGTGTCGTTGGCCTCCGAGCCGGAGGAGCCGTAGAAAACCTGGCTGATGCCCTTGGGCGCCAGCTCGGCCAGCTTCTTCGACAGCAGCACGGGCGTCGGCGTCGAGCATTTGAAGAAGGAATTGTAGTAGGGCAATTCCTTCATCTGCGCGTAAGCGGCGTCGGCCAGCTCGTCGCGGCCATAGCCGACATTGACGCACCACAGCCCGGCCATGCCGTCGAGTATTTCGGTGCCGTCGGCATCGTAGATGAACGGGCCGTTGGCGTGGGTGATGATGCGCGAGCCGGTCTCGCGCAATTCCTTGTGGTCGGTGAAGGGATGCAGATGATGCGCGGCGTCAATCTGCTGAAGCTGCTTCAGCGAATAGTTCTGGTAAGTCATGGGTTTGCTCTTTCCTCTGGAATCAAACCGGCAAGCTGCCGGGGCGACTTCGTCAGAGGACGGCGGGCGGCGAATAGCCGATGCGGGCGCACAGCCTGAGCAGTTCGGCGCGCAGCGTGCGCGGCGACGGTGTCACCGCGACCCCGAAGGCGCCGGATGTGCTCATGTAGACCATGGCGGCAGTCTATGCCGCCCGAGGCCCGGAATTCAAGCGGTGCCGCTCAATACCCTTTGCAGGAACACGTATTTCATGGCGGTTTGCGCCGCTTGCGGCCGGCGGTCGCCGCGACCGCCATGGCCGCCTTCCGTCTCCTCGAAGAACAACGTCTTGCCGTGACCTGCTTCCTGCAGCTTCGCCGCCATCTTGCGGGCGTGGCCGGGATGGACGCGGTCGTCGGCGGTCGATGTCGTGAGCAGCACCGGGGGATAGACGGCATCGGCCGAGACATGATGGTACGGCGAATAGGCGGCGAGCCACTTGGCTTCTTCCGGTTTTGCCGGATCGCCATATTCGCCGATCCACGAGGCGCCTGGCGGCAGTTCGGTGTAGCGCAGCATGTCGAGCAGCGGCACCTCGATGATGACGGCGCCGAACAGTTCGGGATGCTGCGTCAGGGAAACGCCGGTAAGCAGGCCGCCATTCGAGCCGCCCTGGATGCCGAGGGAAGCAGCCGTGGCTATGCCGCGCCTGACGACGTCCTGCGCCACCGCGGCGAAATCGTCGAAGGCAGTCTGGCGATTGCCCTTCAGCGCCGCCTGATGCCAGGCCGGCCCAAACTCGCCGCCGCCGCGAATGCAGGCCTGCACATAGGCATTGCCCTTCTCCAGCCACAGCCTGCCGCGCACGCCGGCATAGCCGGGCAGCAGCGGTATTTCGAAGCCGCCATAACCATAGAGAAGCGTCGGTACCGGACCCTTCTGGTCGCGCCGCCTGACGACGAAATACGGGATCATGGTGCCGTCCTTCGAGCGCGCCTCGAACTGTTCCGAGACCAGCGGCGCGGCGTCGAACCGCGCCGGCTGCGATTTCACGGTGGCCAGCGTCACCCCGTCATCGTCCGACCAGATGATCGAACTCGGCGTCAGGAAATCGGTGAAGGAGAAGGAGACGCTGGAACCGAAATGCTCGGCATGCGCGATGCCGACATTGCCGTTCTCGGGCAGCGCCACCGGCTTCAGCGACCAGCGGTCGCCGCTGCGCTCGGCGACAACGACCTTGCCGCGCACATTGTCCATCAGATTGATGAACAGCCGGTCCTGAGTGCGGGCAATGCCGGCGACCGAAACACGGTGCGCTGGCGCGAGCATGGTTTCAACAGGGCCCAGGTCGCCGGTGTCCATCCAGTGTTCGAAATCGAAGGAATAGAGGCCGTCCGGCAAGCACTCAGTGCCGCCCGGCGCCGTCCATGGGCTGCGCACCCCGAACACGAACCGGCCCTTGAACAGCGCGGTGTCGGTGACATCGTCCGGCTGCGGGATGCGCCGGTTTTCGCCCGACGGCAGGCGCAGAAAACTGTGCGAGGAGAAGAAGGCGATCGTGCGGGCCAGAAACAAATACTGCCTGTCGCCATCATGCTCGACCCCCGCGCCGGCCGCGAGATCCTGCTTCTCGGCCTCGAAGATCGGCGTCGCCTCCTCCAACCGGGTGCCGCGCTTCCACAGCTTGACGACGCGCGGATAACCGGACTGGGTCTTGTCGTCTTCATCGAAGGCAGCCGAGACAATGACCGTGTCCCTGTCCAGCCAGGAAAAGCCGGATTTCGAGGCGGGAGCGCGGAAGCCGCCCTCGATGAATGATTTGGTCTCGATGTCGAATTCGCGCATCTCGCTCGCATCGCCGCCATCCGGCGACATCGCCACCAGGCAAAGGTTGAAATCGGGGTAAAGGCGGCTGGCGCCGCTGAACACCCACTTCACCCCCTCCTTGGCCGACAGCACGTCGAAGTCGATGATCGTCTCCCACACAGACTTCTCGGTCTTGTAGGAAGCAACCGTCGTGCGGCGCCAGAGGCCGAGCACATTGGTCTTGTCCTGCCAGAAATTATAGACTTGGCCGTTGAGCGCGGCACCGACCGCAATGTTGTCCTCGGCCGTCATCAGGTCGAGCGCCGTCTCGAAGGCCGCCTGGTAGGACGGATCGCCCTGTAGTTCGGCCACGGTGATCTGGTTCTGGCGATGCACCCAGTCGAGCGATTCCTTGCTGGTCCGGTCCTCCAGCCAGAGGAACTTGTCCTCCGCGGTGGCATCCGTCTGGCGTTTTGTCGTCGATTGGGTCACGCATGGTCTCCAGGCTAGTGGCGGGCAGCCCTGCCTACATCGCGTTGCAAGCGGTTTTATTCAAGATGGTACGTCAGGTCATCGGGGGAATGCGGCCTCAAACCATCCGCCGGCGCAGGACCGTGGCCACAGCCAGTGCCAGACAAATCGCGCCCAGCGTGATCGGCAGACCGGAGGCGCCGATCACATCCATGACGCCACCCGCCAGCGGCGGCACCACGATGCCGCCGATGCCCCACATCAGGGAGAAGGCGGCATTGCCGGCGACCAGCGCCGAGCCGGTAAAGCGCTCGCCGAGCTCGATGATCGACATGGTGTAGATGCCATAGGAGACCGCGCCCCAGATAAAGACGCAAGGCCAGATCAGCGGCGTCTCGATGAGCAGCGGCAACAGGGCGCAGCCCAGCACCGTCACCACGACGCAGATGAATCGCACCAGACGCGCCGTCAGCCGTTCCGCCAGCAAGCCGAGCGGCACCTGCATGGCGATGTTGCCTGCGATCATCACCGACAGCAGCGCCGACATGCGCGCTTCCGCGATGCCATAGTGCGTGCCGTAGACCGGCAGCAGCGCCAGCACGCCCTGTTCGAAACCGGCGGCAACGACCACCGCCGACAGCAATAGCCATGCCAGTGGCATGAAGCCCATGACCGAAACCCTGCGCCCGGCTTCGTCGACCTTCGGCAGTTGCGGCAGCACCAGCGCCAGGCAGGCGCCGCAGAAGATGAAGGCGGCGATCCCCACCAGGAATGGCGGCCATCCCACGGTGCCGACAACGAGCAGGCAGAGCGGCCCGGCAGCGAAGCCGGCCGAGATGATGGTTGAATAGACACCCATGACGCGACCGCGGCGCGATGGCGGCGCCAGTGCAATGACCCAGATTTCGCTCAAGACATAGAGCGGGTTGGTCACCACCCCGATCAAGAAGCGCAGCGGAAACCACAGATAGACATTCTGGGTCCAGCCGATCAGCGCAAGCACAATAGCCGAAAGCGCCGCGCAGGTAAGCGCGGTGCGCCCTGCCCCGAACCGGCGCGCCAGTGCCGGGATCAGCGGCGACGAGACAATGAAGCCGATCGGCGTCATTGCCGCCGAGAGCCCGATGATGGCCGGCGAAACGCCTTGGCGTTGCAGGATGAAGCTCAGCAGCGGATAGGACAGGCCTTGCGCGATGGCGAACACCGAGACGGTCGCGATCACGCCGCTGATCGCCGCCCACTGCATCTTCTCGTTGTCAGCTTCCGCCAGGTTCATCATTGGCACCTAAACCAGGCTCAGGACTAGCTTTTCTGTCCGACGCGGGTAAGCCCCGCCCCGGTAAAAACCGTTTGCTCCAGACAAGGCCTGTCATGAGTTTGGGCCTGTCAGGAGTTTTTGGGCCTGTCAGGAGTTTGGCGCTTGAACGATCGGTAAAGCGCGAAGCTCACCAGCAGCGCGTCGAGTCCGGCGATCACCACCGGCAGGCCGAGCGGACCGATGACCTGCATCAGCGCACCGGCGCCGGGCGGGCCGACAATGCCGCCGGCGCCCCACATCAAGGCAAAGGCGGCGTTACCGGCGACCAGCACGGTTCCCTTGAAGCGGCTGCCGAGCTCCACCAGCGCCATGGTGTAGACGCCATAGCCGACCGCTCCCATGACGAGAAGGACGAGCCAGATCGCCGGCGTCGTGATCAACAACGGCAGCAAAACCGCGCAGGCCGTTGTCGCCAACGCACAGAAGATGATCATCGCCCGCCCGCCGAAACGCTCGGCAAGCAGGCCGAGCGGGATTTGCAGGAAGATGTTTCCCAGCGACAGTGCCATCACCAGGGCCGCCAGCGTCCTTTCGGGCAGGCCATAGGCAGCACCGAAGACCGGCATCAATGCGTAGGTGCCCTGCTGGACCGCCGCCGAAACCAGCACGGCAAACAACAGCGCCGGCGCCAGCCTGGCGAAACCGAAAAAGCCGCCGGGCAATTGGCCGTCATCCTCGAAGCCGGCGAGGCTTGAGGAAACAGCACGAAGGATCGCGGCGCACAGGATGAAGCCGGCCATGCCGACCAGGAAAGGAACCCAGCCCGATATCCCTACCGCGGTCAGGACCAAAGGCCCCGCAGCATAGCCAGCGCCCAGCACGGTGTTGAATGCCCCCATCACCCTGCCGCGGCGCGACGGCGGCGCCAGCGACAGCGCCCATACTTCGCCCAGTATATAGAGCGGGTTGATGACGATACCGATGATGAAGCGGATGACGAACCAGCCCACCCAGTCCTGCAGGTAGCCGATGCCGAGGAAGCACAGCGCCCCAATCAATGAGCAACCCACAGCCAGGTTGCGCGCGCCGACCAGCCGAATGGCTGCCGGCACGAACGAGGCCGAAAGGATCAGGCCAAGCGGCATCATCGCTGCCGACAAGCCGATCAGCGCCGGCGACATGCCTTGCTTCTGCATCAGCAGCGTAAACAGCGGCGAGCTCAGCCCTTGCGCCGCACCGAACATCGCGAGGGCGGCAGTTACGCCGGCAAGCGCCGCCCATTGCGTCCCCGCTTCGCCATCGCTCGAACCGGTCGCAGCCATGATGCCTTCCACATGAATTGCCGGCCCATCCAGCGGCAAACCACTGAGCTAGCGGTTCGATTTAGGGAAAGGAAGGGCCGCGCCTGAAATCCCCTTGCGCCAAGAGCCGCAGTGGGCGCGTCCTGTCCGCTAATCCCCGGCAAGGTTGTCAACTATCGGACTGCCGTTCGGGCATGTCGCTTCCCTCGTCCTAGTGGTCGCCGCCTCCGCAATGGTCGGACAGCCGCCGGTCCATTATGCCGCCCGCTACCAGCATCGTACGAGGACCATCATGACCGCCGCCCTGCATCCAGCCGAACCGCCTTTGGCAACCGACCGGGCCCGTCGCGGTGGCCGTGCGGGCAAGCGCGCCGGCGGCTCGGCCGCCTTCGAACAGCCGGCTTTTCGGCAACTGAGAAATCCGCTAACGCCGACCAAGCTGGTCTCTGACGACGAGCTGGAATCGATCCACCTCGCCTCGCTGCGCGTCTTGAGGGAAATAGGCGTCGACGTGCTGCATGACGAAGCGCGCCGCATGATGAAGGAAAACGGCGCCGATGTCCGCGAGGGCAGCGAGCGCGTGCGCTTCGACAGCGACATGATCCTCGATCTCATCTCCAACTGCCCGTCGGAATTCACGCTCCATGCCCGCAACCCGGCGCACAATGTGCGCTTCGGCGGCAACAATGTGATCCTGTCGATGATGGCGTCGGCACCGAACTGCTCCGACCTCGATCGCGGCCGCCGTCCGGGCAACCAGCAGGACTACCGCAACTTCCTGCGTCTGGCGCAGATGCACAACATCCTGAACTGCACCGGCGGTTATCCGGTCGAGCCGACCGACATCCATCCTTCCGTGCGCCACCTCGAATGCATCCGCGACCTCGCCACGCTGACCGACAAGGTGTTCCACATCTATTCGCTCGGCAAGGAGCGCAATGTCGACGGCATCGAGATCGCCAGGATCGCCCGCGGCATCAGCCATGAGCAGATGCTCGAAGAGCCGTCCGTCTTCACCATCATCAACACCAATTCGCCGCTGAAACTGGATGTGCCGATGATGGAAGGCATCATCCAGATGTCGAGCAAGGGTCAGGTCGTCGTCATCACGCCCTTCACCCTGTCCGGCGCGATGGCGCCGGTGACCATCGCCGGTGCGCTGGTGCAGCAAAATGCCGAGGCGCTGTCCGGCATCGCCTTTGCCCAGATGGTGAGAAAGGGCGCGCCGGTTGGCTATGGCGGCTTCACCTCGAATGTCGACATGAAGTCGGGCTCGCCGGCCTTCGGCACGCCTGAATATATGAAGGCGCAGCTTGTCGGCGGCCAGCTTGCCCGCCGTTACAAGATCCCCTACCGCACCTCCAATACCTGCGCCGCCAACACCGTCGACGCGCAGGCAGCCTATGAAAGCGTGTTCTCGCTGTGGGGCGCCATCCAGGGCGGCGGCAATCTGATGATGCACGGCGCCGGCTGGCTCGAAGGCGGCCTGCGCTGTTCCTACGAGAAGACCATCCTGGACATCGACCTGTTGCAGATGGTGGCCGAGTTCCTCACCCCGCTCGACCTGTCCGACGAAGCGCTCGGCTTCGACGCCATCCAGTCGGTCGGCCCCGGCGGCCATTTCTTCGGCACCCAGCACACGCAGGACCGCTACAAGACCGCCTTCTACTCGCCCATCCTCTCCGACTGGCGCAATTTCGAGACCTGGGCCGAAGCCGGATCGCCGACCGCGCTGGAAAAGGCCAACAAGGTCTGGAAGGAGCGGCTGGCATCCTACGAGGAACCTTATATGGACCCGGCGATCCGCGAAGAGCTCAACGACTTCGTCGAAAAGCGCACGGCCGAAGGCGGCGCGCCGACCGATTTTTGATCAATGTTGTTGATGAACAGTCGACCCCCACTCCGTCGAGCTTCGCTCGACACCTCTCCCCCGATCGACGGGGGAGAGGAAAGGCGCGAGCCTATGCAAGGGCGCGAATTTATGCGGGCTGGCTCCCTTCCTCTCCCTCCGGAGGGGGGAGAGGTGGCGCCGCGAAGCGGCGACGGAGTGGGGGACGGCGCTCATGAAACCCGCAGTCGCCGCAAGATGGGCACCACCCAACGCGCGCGAACGCTGAGGCAAGGCGGCAATCAGGCGGAAGCATTGCTATGGCTTGAATTGAAGGCGCGCAAGCTTGGCGGCTATCGCTTCACCCGCCAGTTTTCCATCGGACCCTTTTTTGCAGACTTCGCCTGCCGCGAAAAATGGCTTGTCGTGGAAATCGACGGCCATCAACACGCCGGCAGCTCCTATGACCGTCGCCGTGACGATTTCATGCGCGCGCAAGGCCATTCGATCCTGCGTCTCTGGAACCATGACGTCCTGAACCATCGCACTTCCGTCTGCGAAACCATCCTTGCCGCGCTTGATGGCAGGTTGGCCGAGAACGTCGCTGCGGCCGATCTCCGCTTTGTTTTCACGCCACGCCCATTCGATTCAATCTCTTAAAAAACGGACCTATCTCTCATGAAATCTCATGTAAAAGCGGTTGTCATTGGCGGCGGCGTCGTTGGCTGCTCGGTGCTCTACCATCTGGCCAAGGCCGGCTGGACCGACATCATGCTGATCGAGCGGTCCGAGCTCACCTCCGGCTCGTCCTGGCACGCAGCCGGCGGCTTCCACACGCTGAACGGCGATCCCAACGTCGCCAAACTGCAGGCCTATACGGTGCAGCTCTACAAGGAGATCGAGGAAATCTCCGGCCAGTCCTGCTCGCTGCATCTGACCGGCGGCGTGATGATGGCCGATACGCCCGAGCGCATGGATTTTCTGCGCCTGGCCCACGCCAAGGGCCGCTATCTCGGCATGGACACCGAGCTGATCACGCCCTCCGAAGCCAAGGCGATGTTCCCGCTGATGGACGAGACCAATTTCGTCGGCGCCATGTGGGATCCGGTCGAAGGCCATCTCGATCCCTCCGGCACGACGATCGCCTACTCCAAGGCGGCCAAGAAGCTGGGCGCCGAGATCGTGCTGCGCAACCGCGTCGTCGACTTGACGCAGGAAGTTGACGGCACCTGGAACGTCGTCACCGAACAGGGCACCGTCCACGCCGAGCATGTCGTCAACTGCGGCGGCCTGTGGGCGCGCGAGATCGGCCGCATGGTCGGCGTCGAACTGCCGGTGCTGGCCATGGAGCACATGTACCTGCTCACCGAGCCGATGCCCGAGGTCGAGGAATTCAACAAATCGACCGGCCGCGAGATGATCGGCGTGCTCGACTTCAAGGGCGAGATCTACACCCGCCAAGAGCGCAACGGCATCCTGCTCGGCACCTATGAAAAAGCCTGCAAACCCTGGTCGCCGGTCAATACGCCGTGGGATTTCGGCCATGAACTGCTGCCGCCCGACCTCGACCGCATCGCGCCGTCGCTGGAGATCGGCTTCAAGCATTTCCCCGGCATCGAGAAAGCCGGCATCAAGCAGATCATCAACGGCCCCTTCACCTTCGCGCTCGACGGAAATCCGCTGGTCGGGCCGGTGCAGGGCCTGACCAATTTCTGGTGCGCCTGCGCCGTCATGGCCGGCTTCAGCCAGGGCGGCGGCGTCGGCCTCGCGCTGTCCAACTGGATGGTGCATGGCGATCCCGGCTTCGACGTCTGGGGCATGGATGTCGCCCGCTTCGGCGAGTGGGCCGGCCTGCGCTACACCAACGCAAAGGTGCGCGAAAACTATTCGCGCCGCTTCTCCATCCGCTTCCCCAATGAAGAGCTGCCGGCTGCGCGCCCTGCACAAACCACCCCGCTCTATGACACGATGCTCGCCAACAACGCCGTAATGGGCGATAGCTGGGGCCTGGAGACCCCGCTGTGGTTCGCGCCGAAGGGCAAGGAGCCGAAGGACGTCGTCTCCTTCCACCGCTCAAACGATTTCGGTCCTATCGGCGAGGAAGTGCGCGCCACGCGCGAACGCGTCGGCGTCACCGAAATCGCCAACTTCGCCAAATACGAAGTGTCGGGACCTGCGGCTGAGGATTTCCTCAACCGGCTGATGACCAACCGCATGCCGAAGATCGGCCGCATCGTGCTGACGCCGATGATCAACGAGTTCGGCAAGCTGATCGGCGACTTCACCATCGCCAAGGCAGGCGAAGACAGATTTATGATCTGGGGTTCGTCCGCAGCGCAGAAGTACCACATGCGCTGGTTCGAAAAGCACCTGCCGAAGGATGGTTCGGTGCGCATCCACCGCTTCGATCAGACGCTCGTCGGCCTGTCGATCGCCGGGCCGAAATCGCGCGATCTCTTGCAGAAGCTGGTCGATGTCGACATCTCGACCAAGGCGTTTCGCTTCATGGATTTCCGCGAAATGGCGGTCGGCGGCGCGCCCTGCATGGTCAACCGCATCACCTATACCGGTGATCTCGGCTATGAAATCTGGATGGCGCCGGCCTATGAGCGCCTGGTCTACAAGGCGATCAAGGACGCCGGCGAGGAGTTCGGCCTCGTCGATTTCGGCATGCGCGCTTTGCTCTCCATGCGCCTGGAGAAGAACTTCCCGACCTGGTACCGCGAGCTGCGGCCGATCTACGGCCCGTTCGAAGGCGGGATGGACCGCTTCATCAAGCTGGAGAAGAACGACTTCATCGGCCGCGAGGCCGCCGCCAAGGAACAGGCGGAAGGACCGAAACTGCGCCGTGTCTCCTTCATCATCGATGCGGCCGACGCCGATGTCATGGGCGACGAGCCGATCTGGGCCAAGGTCGGCAAGGACTATGGCACGGTGGAAAAGCCGCATGGCTATGGCGCGCCACGCTTCGATACGGCAGGCAAGGAAGTGCGTGGCTCAAAGGCTGCCGAAGGAGCTTCCGCCGTGCGCGGCATCGTCGACCGCGACTGGCGCGTGGTCGGCTGGGTCACCTCGGGCGGTTATGCGCACTATGTGCAGAAGTCGATGGCGCAGGGCTATGTGCCGGCGGCACTCGCCGAGGACGAAAGTGCCGGACTGTTCGAGATCGAGATCCTCGGCCACCGGCGTCCGGCGCGCATCAATGTCGAGGCGCCCTTCGACCCCAGCGGCAAGAAGATGCGGACCTGAAAAGGCGACAGGGAGCGTGAGATCGTGTAAGGGGCCTTCGGCAGTTGGCCGCAGGCATTTTCCCTCGATGAGAAGACGATCCCCTTGCAGTATCTAGAGAAATGGACGGACTGGCTCGGCGAAGGCAAGGTCGGTCCCTTCAACGCCGCACTGGTCTGCGTCGCGGTCTATTGCGTCGTCCAGATCGTGGTGATGGCGCTGCTGTCCCATGTCGTAGGAACCGGTGTCGGCGTCGACGATTCCGAACAGCTGATGTACATGCACTACCTCTGGGCTGGCTATGGCGGCTCGCAGCCGCCGCTCTACACCTGGCTTGCCCGCCTCGTCGCCGCCGTGGTCGGAACGAACATCCTGGCGCTCAAGATCGTGAAGTACCTGCTGATCGGAGCGGCGCTGGCGTCGGTTTTCATCGCTGTCCGCCGCCTGGGCTATTCCAGCCGCGCTGGCGCCGCCGCATTGTTCGGCCTGCTGTTGTTTCCGCAGATGGTGTGGGAGATGCAGCACGCCCTCACCCACTCGATCGCCGCTTTCTGTTTTTCAGTGGTGCTGTTTCTTGCGCTCGTTGAACTGGTGCAGCGGCGTTCGCTGGCCACCTATGTGCTGTTTGGCGTGGCGATGGCCGCCGCCATCCTGTCGAAATACAACAACGCGATCTTTCTCGGCGCGCTGATGCTGTCCACCCTGTCGCTGCGCGAAACGCGCGGCGTCATCCTCAACCGCCGGTTTTCGATCAGCCTTGTCGTGGCGGTGCTGCTTTGCCTGCCGACGCTCTACTGGAACCTGACCTACACCGACCAGTTGCTGTCGCACAGCGGCGGCTTCGGCATGGGCAGAGGAGAAAGCGCCATACAAACCGCATTCTACGGAATGCGCGGACTGGGCAAGGCTATCCTGTATTTCGCCGTGTTGCCGGCCGGCATATTCGTCGCGGCTTTGCTCATCGCATGGAAAAAGCCAGCGCCCGCGCTGCAACCGGCGCCATGGACCGAGAAACTGGTGTGGCGCACCATCGCTTTTGCCCTGGCGATGACCATCGTGCTCGTCCTGGCGAGCGGGACGACGCAATTTCGCGATCGCTGGATGCTTCCCATCCTTGTGTTGCTGCCGGTCGCGCTGGCCTTGCGGATGGATGCCAGAGGCGACAAGGGAAGGAAGGTGCAGGACGTCGTCGTCTTTGTCGGCGCAACGCTTGCCATCCTCGTGCTGCCGGTGACCTGGTACACGCACCTCAATGGCGGCGACAGCCGCGGCAGCATCGTGCGTGTCGACTACCAGTCGCTCTATGGCCAGCTGACGGCAAACGGTCCGGTTCGCACGGCGATATCGAGCTGGCACTGGGTGGGAAATCTGCGTCTTGTCGATCCCGATCTGGTCGTGCTCGACGACGAGATGCCGGACTTCGGCCATTTGCTGATCGAGCCGGCGGTGCTCGTGATGGCCAATGACAAGGAACCTCCCGAGGGCATCCTGCGGGCCTTGAGCGAGGCCGGCTATGTCGCTGACGGCTCGCCGCAGCAGTTGGTCGTTCCGATGCTGTTCGACAGCGAGCCGCCCACCCGCACGCTGACGGTCACGCGGCTGAAGAAAGCGGCCGCGGGCGCAGCGCCACAGTAAGTCGGCAGGGAGGCGTCGGGTGGAGAAACAAGGGTTCGGCCGTCACCGCAAGATCATGCCGTTCGAGCCGGGCTCCGTCGAAGCCTTGCGCGACGCCTCGCGCCAGAAGGCGGCGTCGCTGAACCAGCATGTGCTGGGCTATGGCGCGCTGGCTGAAACCGAATGGCAAGCGGCAGGCATCGCCGCGCCCGATCTTGCCGCTATGCGCCAATACCGGCTCGAGCGCATCCGCGCCGAACTGAAGCGCCGAAACTACGCCGGCGCGCTGCTCTACGACCCCGTCAACATCCGCTACGCCACCGATTCGACCAACATGCAGCTGTGGGTCGCGCACAATCCGACCCGCCACTGCTTCATCGCCACTGAGGGACCCGTGGTGCTGTTCGACTATTTCTCCTGCGAGCATCTGTCCGACCATTCCGGCGTCGTCGACGAGGTGCGGCCGGCAGTGTCGTGGATGTACCTCTATGGCGGTGAGCTGACCGAGCACAAAGTCCGCCGCTGGGCGGCCGGCATCGCCGATCTGGTCAAGGAGCATGGCGGCGGCAACAGCCGCATTGCGGTCGACCACATCAACCCGGAAGGCGTCGAGGAACTCGCCCGGCTCGGCATCTCGATTGGCGATGGCGAAGCGGTGATGGAAAATGCGCGGCTGATCAAATCGCCGGACGAGCTCCTCGCCATGCGCCGCGCAATCGTCGCTTGCGAAGCGGCGATGGGTGAAATGGAGAAGGCGCTGACGCCGGGCATTTCCGAAAACGAATTGTGGGCCGAACTCCACCGCGGCAACATTGCGCGCGGCGGCGAATGGATCGAAACCCGGCTGCTTGCCTCGGGGCCGCGCACCAATCCGTGGTTCCAGGAATGCTCATCGCGGGTGATCGAAGCAGGCGACCTCGTCGCCTTCGACACCGACCTGATCGGCCCCTACGGCTTCTGCGCCGATCTCTCCCGCACCTGGCTTTGCGGTGACGCCAGGCCGTCGAACGAGCAACGGGACCTCTTCCGCATCGCCGCCGACCAGATCGCCCACAACACGCAATTGATGCAGCCCGGCATATCCTTTCGCGATCTGGTCGAACGCTCCGTGGTGCCGCCGGGAGATTGCTTCCCGACACGCTACGGCGTGCTCTATCACGGCGTCGGCCTGGCCGACGAGTACCCGACCCTGCCGCATGCAAGCGACTGGACGCCGGACACGCCCGACGGCGCGCTGGAGCCGGGAATGGTGCTGTGCGTGGAAAGCTATATCGGCCGTCTCGGCGGCCATGAGGGCGTCAAGATCGAGGAACAGATCCTGATCACCGAGACCGGTAACGAGCAGCTTTCAACCTACCCGTTGGATGCGAGGCTGCTCGGCTGATCCGGCAAGCGTCTCGCGCAGAGCCTTGAGCGTCTTTTCCGGCGTCGTCCTGGCGGTGATGTAGGGCAGGCCTTTGCGCCTTGCCGTCCAGCCGACGACCTTCACGGCGTTTGCCGCAGGTTCGAAACGCTGCGCCAGCGCCCAGCTCTCACAGTCGATGGCAGCTATATCCGCCTTGCCCTCGGCGACCGCGACGATCGAGCCGCGATGGCCACCGCTTTCGCTGCGCGAGGAAAAGATATCCAGGCTTTCGCCGGCGGCCTGCAGATCGCGCGCCAGTGCAATGATGCCCGACATCGAATCGAGGCTGTTGTAGGTAAAACGCTTGCCGCGCATCAGATCGAGCGGCAGCGAGGCTTTGCCATCCGCGGGCGAGCGAACCTCCGGTCCCTCGCCCGTCCGCATCACCAGCGCGCTCGAATAGAGTTCGCCTTCGCCGCCCTCGTAAGCGTCGTAGCTCGGCTGGCCGACCACCTGCACATGCTTGCTCAGGCCGAGTTCCATCGGCCCCCAGCAGGTCTGCGCGAACAGCAGCGCCGGATGCAGCCAAAGCTGGTGATGGTCGAGTTCGTCCGGCGGCAGTATCGCCGGATCGGGCGCGATCAGTCTGCCCTCGGCGTCGTGGATACCGCCCGGCACCGGCGGCAGGTCGCCATTGCGGCGCACGATTGTCTGCGGCCCATCGACGCCCTTGTGCCGAAAAGCATCGCGCAACGCTGCCCATTGCGCGTCGACCTCGCCGCGCACTTCGGGCCAGTCATACATCGGCAATGCCGCAACCAAATCACTCATGCCGACACTCAATCATCATGGCTCGGGAAAGGATCGCAAAAACGCGGCGTCCAATCAGAATTGGCCGACACGGGTTCGGGAAGTCCGGGGATTATTCCTTCGGCGGCTCGGCCGGAACCGGCGCGCTGCCAAGCCCGCTGATGCTGCGCGCCCTGATGCGCGGCTTGAACGCCCTGCCCGGCTCGGGCTGGCGGCGCAGCACCGGGTGCACGATCGGCTCCTTGGCCTTGAAGGCGTAGGCCTTGATCAGTGCGAAATAGTTCGGATAGGCGTAGCCATTGTTCATCCGCAGCCACTCGTCGCGGCGGTCGGCAAACAGTTTTGGCAGCCTGTACCAGGCAACGGTCGGGGTCTTGTGGTGAACGAAGTGCAGATTGTTGTTGAGGAACAGGAACGACAGCGGCGAGCGCTCGATGATCACCGTGCGTCCTTCAGGGTGCTCGGACCACTGATGTTCGGCGAAAGTCCGGACCGCGATCAGCGACTGGCCGAGCCAGACCGGCACCAGAATGTAGAGCCATACCGGAATGCCGAAGCCGAACTGCACGATCGGCACCACGATGGCGAGGCCGATCGCATGCAGCAGCCATGCCTTGCCGATCACCTTATCGCCGGCAATCACATGCCTGGCGTCGTCGACGAAGAAACCGATGCAGGACAGCCAGGGGCCGAGAAAGAAACGGCCGGCCATGGTGTTGTTGATCTTGAGCAGGAATTTCATCGTCGGCGGCAGATCGTCATGCATCCACAACGCCTGGTAATAGCTCTCGGGATCGTCGAGCGGATCGGTCAGGCGCTCGTCGGCGTGGTGGCGCAAATGGAGCGTCTTGAAGCGACGGAACGGCCAGACCAGGCCGATCGGCAGGAAGACGAAGGCTTCGTTGATGAGCGCGCTGCGCGTCGGATGGCCATGCAGCACTTCGTGCATGATCGACGACTGCAAGGCCAGGATGAAGCCGAGGAGAAGAAGTGCCGGGATCGGATAAGAGGGCCAGAGCAGGAGCCCGGCAGCGAGCCACATTCCGTAACAGAAGAAAGCGAGGACCACGGTCGGCCACTCGATGGCCGCTGCGTCGCGTCGCTTGATGCGCTTGCCTGTCATGCTATCGACCACTGTCCCTCAGTCGCCGGAATTGTTCCTGACAGCATAGTGTCAGGAGAAGCGATTCCGCTCAACGAGACAAAGTGTACAAAATGTTGCGATTGCGCATTTTTGACCGCAGATGTTATGCATTGTAAACAATCCTACGGATTCATTTACGCTGGAAGTGCTGATTCGACCGCTCGGGCGCAAATTTTTCCTAAGAGAGTGCGGAGAACGAAGAGTGGACAAACGGGACCTTTCGGCAATCTTCCGGGAGCGCCTGAAGCTGCTCCTGACACGGTCCGATCTCAACCAGTCAGCTTTCGCGTCAGCAGTCGGCATCGACCGGTCGGCGCTGTCGCAACTGATGTCCGGCGCCTCGACGCGCCTGCCACGTGCCGAAACGCTGCTCAACATCGCCGCCGAATTCAAGATCTCGCTGGACTGGCTGCTCGGCCTCTCCCAGGATGAAGGCGTCACCGGCGAAATCCGCGAAAGCCTGGAGATCGAAGAGGCGCCCGACGGCTTCGACCGCACGCTGCTCGCCAAATGGTTCGCCGAGGCCGCAGGCACCAAGATCCGCTATGTGCCGGCCGGCATTCCCGATCTCCTGCGCACACGCCAGCTGGTCGACTACGAAGCCAACATCACCAACCGCAGCCGTCTGGCGCAGGCCAGCGAGACGCAGTACCGCATCGAGTACAACCGGCGCCCTGAGAC
The DNA here is from genome assembly GCF_000503155.1 of Mesorhizobium sp. LSJC285A00. Classification (NCBI taxonomy): domain Bacteria; kingdom Pseudomonadati; phylum Pseudomonadota; class Alphaproteobacteria; order Hyphomicrobiales; family Phyllobacteriaceae; genus Mesorhizobium; species Mesorhizobium sp. LSJC285A00. The sequence continues at coordinate 44,652 of NZ_AYVK01000018.1, read as the reverse complement.
CGACATGGAGGTCTGCATGCCGCGCCACACACTGGAGATTTTCGCCCGCGGCCTGGGCGTCTGGGACCGCTTTCCCGAGGCTGACCGCCGGCAGCAGCTTGCCCATATGGCGACGCTGCTTGACGATCTCTACCCCACCTTCCGCCTGTTCCTCTATGACGGCCGCATGCGCTATTCGATCCCGCTGACAATCTTCGGTCCCTACCGCGCCGCCATCTATGTCGGCGACATGTATGTGGTGCTGAACGCCACCCAGCCGGTACAGGCGCTGACCCAGCATTTCGACAATCTGATCCGCGCCGCCGACATCAACCCGCATGAGGCCGTCGCCTACGCGCGCAATCTTGCCGGCGCGTCATTTCCATCGGGTTCTGCCTGATCGCCAACGCCCCGGAAAGGTGCGCCGCGCGGCATTGCAGGTTGCAAACACATTGACTGGACATAAAGACTTCTTTATATCCTTATTCCATTCAAATATCTGAAAGCCGATCCGATGAACGCGAACAATCCCATCGATGCTCTGCTGGCCGAAAAGGGCGTGCTGCTCGCCGATGGCGCCACCGGCACCAATCTGTTCGCCATGGGTCTGGAGGCCGGCGAAGCGCCGGAGTTGCTGAACGAGACAGCGCCCGATACCATCACCAGCCTGCACCAGAATTTCGTCGACGCTGGCGCCGATATCATTCTCACCAACTCGTTCGGCGGCACGCGCCACCGGCTGAAGCTGCACCATGCGCAGGACCGCGTGCATGCGCTGAACAAGCGCGCCGCCGAGATTGCCCGCGCGGTCGCCGACAAGGCCGGCAGGAAAGTCATCGTCGCCGGCTCGGTCGGCCCGACCGGCGAGTTGCTGGTGCCGCTCGGCGCCATGACCTATGACGAAGCAGTCGAGGCTTTTGCCGAGCAGATCGAGGGTCTCAAGGAAGGCGGCGCCGAAGTCGCCTGGATCGAGACCATGTCTGCGCCGGACGAAATCCGCGCCGCGGCGGAGGCCGCCATCCGCGTCGGCCTGCCCTACACCTATACCGGTTCGTTCGACACTGCCGGCCGCACCATGATGGGCCTGCTGCCCAGGGATATCCACGGCGTCGTCGACGGACTTTCAGAGACACCGCTCGGTGTCGGCGCCAATTGCGGTGTCGGCGCCTCCGACATCCTGGCCTCGCTGCTCGACATGACCGAGGCGAAGCCGGAAGCGACGGTGATCGTCAAGGGCAATTGCGGCATTCCCGAATTTCGTGGCACCGAGATCCATTATTCCGGCACGCCGGAGCTGATGGCCGACTATGTCCGGCTGGCGGTGGATGGCGGCGCGAAGATCATCGGCGGCTGCTGCGGCACGTCGTTCCAGCACCTTGCCGCCATGCGCAAGGCGCTCGACGCGCACACCAAATCCGAACGCCCGACCGTCACGGCGATCGTCGAGCGCATCGGTCCGATGCGCAACAAGGTGGCGACGGAAAACACCGCCGAGACCAGCGAAGCCCGCCGCGAACGCCGCCGCAGCCGCGCCTGATATCGAACTTATTCGCTGTTTTCAGCGTAACGCGATAGCGCCGTCTTGAAATCCAGGGCGGTGCCGTTGGCGTTGCCACTCATCGTCACCAGGTCACCCGACGACTGCGGATTGCCGATCTGCTCCAGCATGACGCGAAAGCGGTCATTGGTCAGCGCCGACTTTGCGGTATTCCGGGCTGCGTCAACGTCATCCATGATGCGCCTGGATTCTGGCGACAGCGTTCCCGACGCCTGCGTGTGTCTCACCGCCGGCGTCGTGTTTCCAATGTTCATGATCTGCAATTCCCGGCTCCCCAAGCCCAGTCCCGACCCCATGCAATAATAGCAGGGCATTGCGATGACGTTCCGGAAAAGCCGCGCAATTTAACGATCAGGCGGATCATCGGTGCGCTTCGGATCAATCGATCCGAAAAAAGGCCGGCAGGGTTTCCCCCGCCGGCCTGCCTCACCCGCCCGTAGCCGGTTCCCCGTATCAGAACGACCCCCGTCTGAAAGGAACCGGCTGTATTGGCACTACCGGTTACCGCCGAGCGCCGAGGCAAGGCGCACAAGCGAAAGGAACTCGGACCTGTACCCAAACGGGTCGGCTCCTCGGGCGGCGGTGGCAATCTCCATGATCTTGTCGTAGCCGAACTTCGCGGTCGCATCCTCGTCGCGCAGCTTCTGGCCGAAGGCGGCGACAGCGACGGAGAAACGCTGGTCGGTGCTGGCCTGGTCGAAGGACGCGACCTCGTTGGCCGACGTCACCGGCGTGGTGATCAGCTTCGAGACGTCTTCGTTCGGCAGCTTGTAGCGGATTTTCACGAAGGCATATTCGTCGGCGTTGGCGACGCCGCCATTGTCGACCGCGGCCTGGCCGTAGCGCAGCGGATCCATCTGCTCGCCGCCACTGCCCTTCGGCGTGATCTCGTAGATGGCCGTCACCGAATGACCGGAGCCGATATCGCCGGCATCGACGCGGTCATTGTTGAAGTCCTCGCGGTTCAAGGCGCGGGTTTCATAGCCGATCAGCCGGTACTCCGAGACCTTGTCCGGATTGAACTCGACCTGGATCTTGACGTCCTTGGCGATGGTGAACAGCGTCGAGGAGGCATCCTCGACCAGAACCTTCTCGGCCTCGGCCAGCGTGTCGATATAGGCGGCGGTGCCGTTGCCGTTCTGGGCGATGGTCTGCATCATCTGGTCGTTCAGATTGCCGCGTCCAAAGCCGAACACCGACAGGAAGACGCCGGTCTTGCGCTCCTGCTCGATCAGTCGCTTCAGATCGTCGTCATCGGTCTGGCCGACATTGAAGTCGCCGTCCGTGGCCAGCATCACACGGTTGATGCCGTCCTTGACGAAGGACTGCTGGGCAAGCTTGTAGGCTTCCTTGATACCCGCCTCGCCGCCCGTCGAGCCGCCCGGCTGCAGATTGTCGATGGCGTTGAGGATCTTGTCCTTCTCGGTGACCTTGGTCGGCATCAGCACGGTGCCGGCGTCACCGGCATAGGTGACGATCGAGATGGTGTCGTCCGCCTTGAGCTTGCTGACCAGCAGCCGGAAAGCCGACTTGAGCAGCGGCAGCTTGTCCGGCTCATCCATCGAACCCGAGACGTCGATCAGGAACACCAGATTGGCCTTGGGCTGCTCGACCGGCTTGATGTCGAAGCCCTTGATGGCGACGTGCATCAGCTTGGTGTGCCCGTTCCACGGCGTCGGCATGACGCTGACGGTCGAGTTGAACGGCGTCGAAGCCGAGTCCGGACCCTTCCAGTCATAGGGGAAGTAATTGACCATCTCCTCGACGCGGACCGTATCGGCCTGCGGCAGGTAGCCCTGCTTCAGCGAGCCGCGGACGAAGGAATAGGAAGCCGTGTCGACGTCGATCGAGAAGGTCGAGACCGGATCCTGAAGGGCTGCATGCACCGGATTGGTCTTGAAATCCTCGACGCGGTCGCGGTTTGGCTCCTGCGGCGCAATCTGGTCGGCCGGCATCGTCGAAGGCTGTGCCAGGTACTTGGATTCGGTCGCGCCGGCCATGCGGTTGACCCGCGCGCCGCCGGCCGGAGCAGCGGTGCCGTCAAGCGAAAACTCGCGGCTCTCAACTGGCGCAGGCTCGGCCAACACGCCGCGTCCCAGCGCATCCTGCTGCGCCGGGGCGACAGCAACGGTCGATTCGGGCTTCGGCGGCGCGGGTGGCGTGGTGGTGTCGCGGCTTCGCACATCGGCGTCGGCCTTCTTGTCGCCTTCAGGCGCCTGCTTGTCTTTTACCGGCGCGTTGATCGCCGGCCCATTGGTTGCCGGCTTGTCGGCCAGCGTCTCAGTGATCTTCTCGTCGCTACCGAACGGCAACGGCTGTTCCCTCAGCATGTGGAAGGTGGCGTATCCGGCGATCGGCAGGGCGACGAGCCCGGCAATGGCTGGCGTGGCGATGAGTTTCTTTTGCATGATCTCGCTCCAGAGCTTTTGTGCTCGCTCTGTGAGACGAAGCCCGCCGACCGATCCTTGGGTGACGGCAGAAATATTTTCCTGATCATAGGCGCTCATGGCGGCTTCGAAGGCGCGTGCCTTCGCGCTTTCGCCCGGCGCCGGTACTGCTGCGTCGCGCAGCCTGTTGAGTTCGTTGTCGTCGACCATGGTCACACTTCCCCGGCTGAACGCATCAACGTCTTCAGCCGTTTCTTCGCTTCATGGATGTGCCAGGAAACCGTCGTCTCCGAGATTGCCAACGCCTCGGCGGCGGCCGCATGGCTCAACCCTTCGCCATAGACCAGAAGTACTGCGTCGCGCTGCTTGTCCGGCAATTGCCGCACCGCTGCCCAGAGCGCCTCAGAGGGATCTTCGGGCTCGGCCGAGGCCTCTCCCGAAATCATGCTGTAGGCGCCGAAAGCCTCGGCCTTGACGTTTTCGCGCGTGGTCTTGCGCATCATGTCGCGCGCCGCGTTCAGCGTCACGGAATAGAGCCATGTCGTGAACGCGCCGCCGCCGCGGTAGTCGCGGATCGCCTTGCCGAGACGGACACAGACCTCCTGGGCGATGTCTTCGGCATCGGCCTTCTTTCCGCACCAGCGATAGGCGGCGCGATAGACGAAGTCGTAGTGCCGCTCCAGCAATTTGCCGAAGGCACCCCTGTCTCCGCCCTTCGCCCGCCCGATCAATTCGGCGTCGGAGGCTTCGCTTTCATCCAGCATCATCGCCATCATTTGCCTGTTGGACGAAGGCTAATGGCCAATCCTTGGGGTTATGGAAAGATTTTTTTCCGAGGCGACGGATACACGCGCAACAGGTGCGCTGAGATTCAGGTCAGGCCGAGCCGAAAACGATGGATTTCGAGAACCGGAGCGGAGCGTACTTTTGGTACGCGAGCACCGGAAGCACAGAAAGCCGTCGTTTGCAGGCCGGCCTCACCTGAATATCAGCACACCTGGCCCGAGGCCCAGCCGGACGACCAAGCCCACTGAAAATTATAGCCGCCCAGCCAGCCCGTGACATCGACGACTTCGCCGATGAAAAACAGCCCCGGCACGGATTTCGCCTGCATCGTCTTCTGATCGAGCCCGTTGGTATCGACACCGCCAAGCGTCACTTCCGCCGTGCGGTAACCCTCGGAGCCGGCCGGCTTGATGCGCCAGTCGTTGACGGCGGCTTCGACGGTTTTCATTTGCAGGTCTGTCAAATCAGCGAGATTGCCATCGATCCCACTGCGCTCGGCGACTGCTTGCGCAAGGCGCTTCGGCAAATGGTTTGCAAGCACCGTCTGCACCGCTTGCCTGCCGTTGACGCGCCGGGCGGCGCGAAGCAGTTCCGCCACATCCCTCCCCGGCAGCATGGCGATGCGGATCTCGTCGCCCTCGCGCCAATAGGACGATATTTGCAGGATGGAAGGCCCGCTCAAGCCGCGATGCGTAAACAGCATCGCTTCTGAAAACCGCGTCTTGCCGCAGGCGACTTCGGCATCGACGGCATTGCCGGCCAAAGGCGCCAGCCGCTCCAGCGTTCTTGCGTCGAAGGTAAGCGGCACCAGCGCCGGCCGTGTTTCCACCACCGCAAGGCCGAATTGCGCAGCAAGCTCGTAGCCGAAACCGGACGCGCCCATTTTGGGGATCGACTTGCCCCCGCAAGCCACGACCAGAGAATTGCAGGCGACGCTGCCAGTGGAGAGCGTCAGCACAAAACCGTCCGCGGCCTTGCTGACGTTCCTCACCTCGGTCGACAGCGCAAGTTCCACGCCCCCATCCTGCATTTCGGAGACCAGCATGTCGATGATCAGCCGCGCCGAGCCATCGCAAAACAGCTGTCCCAGCGTCTTCTCGTGATAGGCGACGCCGTGGCGTTCGACGAGCCCGATGAAATCGCGCTGCGTGTAGCGGCTGAGCGCCGAAATGCAGAAATGCGGATTGCCCGAGATGAAATTCTTCGGGCTCGCATGGATGTTGGTGAAGTTGCAGCGGCCGCCGCCGGAGATGCGGATCTTCTCGCCGGGCTTTGTCGCGTGATCGAGCACCAGGACCGAGCGGCCGCGCTTGCCCGCCTCGATGGCGCACATCATTCCGGCCGCACCGGCGCCGATCACCACGACATCATAGGATTGCATCAGGCTGTTCGTTCCCGCTCGACTGGCGCTGTTTTAACAGGCCGCGCCAATCGTGCAGTCTCTACCCGTTCGTTGCGACTTCAGGCAACGCCTCGTTAGATCAGCGTCTCGGCGAACAGCGTCGTCAGTCGCTTCCAGTGGCGCTCGGCGCCGGCCGCGTTGAAGACGCTGTGATCCGACACGCACCAGCCATGCGCCATGCCGGCATAGTTTTCGATGACGTGGTCGACTTCCGCCACGCGCAGCGCCTCGGCCAGTCGAGCCGACTGCTCCGGCGGAAAGCTGCGGTCCACCCCAGACGTTCCGACATAGACCCGCGCCTTGATCATTGCAGCCTTGCGGTGCGGACTGTCGGCGGCATCGCTGGCCAGATTGCCGCCATGGAAGCTTGCCGCCGCCACGATGCGATCGGGATAGGTTGCAGCCGCATTCAAGGCCCGCGCCCCGCCCATGCAGTATCCGACGACACCGACCGGTCCGGTGACACCTTCAGCGGTAAGCGTGTCGAGGAACGCCCTGCTGTCGCGGATGGTCATGTGCTGTGTCGTGCCGTGGACCAACGCCGTCAGCGCGACCTTGGTCTCCTCGACGACGAAAGCGGTCTTGGGCTCGAACGGCCCGTAGGGTGCTTTGCGATAGAAAAGATCCGGCACCAGCACCGCATAGCCCTCACCCGCCAGCCGCTCCGCCATTGCGTCGAGCGCCGGTCGCGGACCGAAGGCGTCCATGTAGAGAATGATACCGGCCTTGACCGGGGAAACAGTCGCCGAACGGAACAATCCCGCCTTCGCCACGCCGTCTCCGGTCTCTATCTCAATGTCCTGCTTCGCCATGGCTCGCCCCATTGATTGTCGTGCGATACATATAAGCAGGCATTGTCAGGGCGAGCCGTTCCCTGACAATCCCGTTCAACACTTTGTGCAGGCGTTCAACGCCGCTACAGGCCAGCAAACGCCGTCATGTGAAAGGCCTGAACCTCAAGCGGATAGCGATGGGCCGTGCCATACGGACAAGCGTTGCGGTCGAGGCAGCCGCCGCCGCGGCATGGTTCGCCCTTCGATCCCCGCACATGCGCCAGGCAAGCCTGATGAGCGAAACCATCCGCGGAATAGGCGTCAACCGGACAGGATTTCAGGCAAGGTTTTGCCACACAGGCGTCGCAAAGGTGAATCGATGCGTGAGCTTCTGGAGCCGCGATCTCGTCTTCGAACAGCAACGCGCCGCGATAGGCATGCCAGAGCCCGTACTGCGGATGCATCAGGATGCCCAGCGGCGACGGTTTCAGCCCCTCCGCCCGCATCGCCCATTGCTGGAACGGCAGATAAGGCTTGTCCGAAGGCGAAACGGAGCGCGCACCGAATTTCTCCGCCACCGCACCGATCACTTCGCGTGACCAGGTGTCGAGCGGATTGGCGATGGTGTAGGGCTGGTTTTCCCGCCAGCGCAGGAAATGCGGCCAGGGTGCCGCTCCCGCCTGCCCGACCAACAGCACGGATTTGGCAGGGGCGGCTGAAGGGCTATGCGGCGGCGTTTCGCTTGTTGCGAAATTGAAGCCGCCGCGCAGGATGAGGCCGTCGGCGGAAAGCACGGCCGCTATCTCGTCAGCCCGGCGCCGCGCAATCATCCCTTCTTGTCCGGGTCGGAGAAAGCGCTCCGCCAGACTTCCTTGTGGATGATGTTGGCGACTTTAGCCCCGCCTGACTCGGGCTCCTTTCAGGTGAAGGCGTCAGCCATCGACGCCTTCTTCGTCGCGATGTAGTCCTTCAGCCCGTCGTCGATGCCCGGATCGAGATACGGCGCCTCATAGGTCTCCAGCCAGCGGCGGGCGAGTTCGTTGGCGCGCTGCGGCGCTGTCTTCTCGCCCTCGGCCAGCCACTGCTCGTAGGAATTGTTGTCGGCGATGCTGGAGCGGTAGAAGGCGGTCTGGAAATTGGCCTGGGTGTGGTCGCAGCCGAGATAGTGGCTGCCCGGGCCGACCTGGCGGATGGCGTCCATCGCCTGGCCGTTTTCCGACAGGTCGACGCCTTCGGAAAACTTTTGCGTCATGCCGAGCTGGTCGATGTCCATCATGAATTTCTCGTAGCAGGACGCCAGTCCGCCTTCGAGCCAGCCTGCCGAATGCAGGACGAAATTGGTGCCGGCAAGAATGGTCGAGTTGAGCGTGTTGGCGCTCTCATAGGCGGCCTGCGCGTCCGGAACCTTGGAGGCGCAGAGCGATCCGCCGGTGCGGAACGGCAGGCCGAGCCGGCGGGCAAGCTGTGCGGCGCCGTAGGAAACCAGCGACGGCTCCGGCGTGCCAAAAGTCGGCGCACCAGACTGCATGGAGATCGACGAGGCGAAGGTGCCGAACAGCACCGGCGCGCCGGGGCGGATCAACTGCGTGAAAGAGGCGCCGGCCAGCACCTCGGCCAGAACCTGTGTCAGCGTGCCGGCCACCGTCACCGGGCTCATCGCACCGGCAAGGATGAACGGCGTGACGATGCAAGCCTGGTTGTGACGCGAATAAACCTTCAGCGCGCCTAGCATGGTTTCGTCGAACACCATCGGCGAATTGGCGTTGATCAGGCTGGTCAGCACGGTGTTGTTTTCGACGAAATCGTCACCGAACACGATCTTGGCCATGGCGACGGTGTCTTCGGCCCGCTCTGGCGCCGTCACCGAACCCATGAACGGTTTGTCCGAATATTTGATGTGGCTGTAGATCATGTCGAGATGGCGTTTGTTGACCGGCACGTCGACCGGCTCGCAAACCGTGCCGCCCGAATGGTGAATCGACGGCGCCATATAGGCGAGCTTCACGAAATTCCGGAAATCCTCGATCGTCGCGTAGCGCCTGACACCGTCGAGATCGCGCACGAAGGGCGGACCATAGACCGGCGCGAAGACCGTGGCGTTGCCGCCGATCTGCACCGAACGTTCGGCGTTGCGCGCATGCTGGGTGTAGATGGGCGGCGCGGTCTTCAGCAGCGAGCGGCAGAGGCCCTTGGGAAAATGCACGCGCTCGCCCTTGACGTCGGCGCCCGCCTCTTTCCAAAGCTGCAGCGCCTCGGCGTCGTCGCGAAAGATGATGCCGATCTCTTCCAGCACCGTATCGGTGTTGTTTTCGATAATCGCCAGGCCTTCCTCGTTGAGGACCTCATAGATGTTGATCTTGCGCTTGATATAGGTGAGCTGGGTGCCCGGTCCGCCGCCCGAGCGCGCCGCCCGCCTTGCAGCCGCGCCGCCGCTGGCAGCACGTCCACGTCGCGCATTGGACGCTTCCTGGTCGACTGACGCGTTTTCACTCATGATCGTTTTTCCCTAAAAACCGTTTGCGGCCGCGTATGGCGGCTTCTCGCCCGGATCGTAGCCATGCACCCTATTCGAAACGGCCCGCCAGCGCCAACGCCTGTCGCAAAATCGACAAGAATTCCAATAGATTTGCGGTCGCTTTCCTTTTGCGGGAAGTCGCAAATCAGCTATGGATACCTGCCCCCGCCGGGTTAGGTATTGACGCGATTATTTTAAGCCGCCGTGGTCGCATCCCGTGCGGCAAGGAGCCCGAGAAAAATGGCCGACGACGAGATCATCCTCTCCGAGCTTTCCGACGACGAGTTGGTGCAGCAGATGCACGACGATCTCTATGACGGGCTGAAGGAAGAGATCGAGGAAGGCACCAACATCCTGCTCGAGCGCGGCTGGGTGCCCTACAAGGTGCTGACCGAAGCTCTGGTCGAAGGCATGCGCATCGTCGGCGAGGACTTTCGCGACGGCATCCTGTTCGTTCCCGAGGTGCTGCTGTCGGCCAACGCCATGAAGGCCGGCATGTTCATCCTGCGCCCGCTGCTGGCCGCCACCGGCGCGCCGAAGCAGGGCAAGATGGTGATCGGCACCGTCAAGGGCGACATCCACGACATCGGCAAGAACCTCGTCGGCATGATGATGGAAGGCGCCGGCTTCGACGTCATCGATCTCGGCATCAACAATGCGGTGGAAAAATACCTCGACGCCATCGAGCAGCACCAGCCCGACATTATCGGCATGTCGGCGCTTTTGACCACGACCATGCCCTACATGAAGGTCGTCATCGACACGATGAAGGAAAAGGGCATCCGCGACGACTATGTCGTCCTGGTCGGCGGCGCGCCGCTCAACGAGGAATTCGGCAAGGCCGTCGGCGCCGATGCCTATTGCCGCGACGCGGCTGTGGCGGTCGAGACCGCGAAGGACTTCATGAAGCGCAAGCATAATATGCGCGCTTCAGCCTGATCTCTTCCGTAAGGCGTCTGGCCCACAATCGAAAGCCGCGCCTTGCAGCGCGGCTTTTTTGTTCCCAGCTATTGGAACGGATGGCTGCGTCAGGGTTTGGTGACGGTGTCGTCGACGGCTTTGGCAGTCGATTTGATATCCCGGCCGACACCACGGACGGTGTTGGCACAGGCCGTAAGCGCCAGGACGCAGGCAAGGATTGCAATCGGCGCAACGCGTAACAGTTTCATGGACGGTTTATCCCTCTCTCGATAGATTCGCCCCACAGCAACGAAGGCCGCTTCGACCGGGTTCCATGGCCAGAATGCAAAAAACGAAACCGAATCAAGACGACAGGCTGCTGGTCATCGCCTGTGGAATGATTGCGCGCGAAGTTTTGGCCGTCAAGGAGCAGCTCAAGCTCGACCATCTCGACCTGACCTGCCTGCCGGCGGAGTTCCATTTCTACCCCGACCGCATCGCACCGGCGATGGACAAGGCGATCGAAAAGGCCAAGGCGGAAGGCTATAGCAACATCTTCGTCGGCTATGCCGATTGCGGTACCGGCGGCATGCTCGACCGGGTCCTGGAGAAGCACGGCGTCGAGCGCATGGCCGGGCCGCACTGCTTTGCCTTCTACCAGGGCATGGACGCCTATGCGAAGGTCGCCGACGACGACATGATGTCGTTCTACATGACCGATTTCCTGTGCCGCCAGTTCGACGCCTTCTTCATGAAGCCGCTCGGCCTCGACAAGCACCCGGAGCTGATCAAGGACTATTTCGGCAACTACCAGAAGCTGATCTACATCGCCCAGACCGACGATCCGGAACTCGACAAAGTCGCCGAGAAGGCCGCGAAGATGCTTGGCCTCGCCTATGAGCGCCGCTCGACCGGCTATGGCGACCTGACGGCCGGACTGGCGCAGGCCGCCGCCCACGCCTGAAGCGGTTCTTGAGCCGGGACGCTGTCGAGAACAGATGACAGGCCGCCGCGAATGGTTAAGTTGTGAGCCAAAAGCAAACAGGCTGATTCAGCCATCCGAACACGGAACGTCCCGATGACCCCTCGCGTCCTGCTTGCCGCCCTTGGCCTCCTCTGCCTCGTCTTGCCCGCTCGCGCCGACGGCGAGGTGCAGAAGATCATCACGCCTGCCGACAAGGTTCGCCTCGACAAATATGGCGAGACCCGCAAGGCGGCGCTGGCCGAGGCAAAAGCGGGAGACCCGGCTGAGGTCAGCCAACTCGACGCGCTGCTGGCAAAGCCGATAGTGGCCTTTTCCGACAAGGACCTGAGCGGCAACTGGCAATGCCGAACCATCAAGGTGGGCCTGACCGGCCCGCTGGTCATCTATGGCTGGTTCAAGTGCAAGGTCACGGACGATGGCTCCGGCTGGCAGCTGGAAAAGGTCAGCGGCTCGCAACGCACCAAGGGCCGTTTCTTCGACGATAGCGAAAAACGCGCGATCTATCTCGGCTCCGGCTATGTCAATGACAACAAGCCAAAACCCTATGGCAGCGGCCCGGAAAGCGACCAGGTCGGCTATGCCTTCCGCACCAGCGCCAATGAATGGCGCATCGAATTCCCGGCGCCCTACTACGAATCGAAACTCGACATCATCGAGTTCAAGCGCTGATCCGTTGGTCTCTCGCTGGCCGGGCGGTCATCAAGATTTAACCTGCCCGGCACAGAATTGAGCCGGGCAGCGCACGGCAAATGGTTGCGCGCCGGCAAGAAAGCGTGCCATGGCATCAGCGGTTGAAAAAAGTGCTGCGATCGTCATCGTCACCGAAGGCGGACCGCACATCTGGGCAATCGTCAACGCCATCGCCGACCAGTTCGGTCCTGTCAGCGTCATCCTCGAAGCCCTGAATCCAAAAAACAATTGCTGCTCGGCCGGGTGCGCCGCCAGGGCTTGTTTTCGGCCATCGGTCAACTCGGCACGATGGTGTTGACGAGGCTCGGCAAGAGCTTCTTCGCTGGCCACGCAGAGCGGCTCATCGCCGATCAGAAGCTTGAGACCGAGCCGAAGCCGGGACAAAAGATCATCCACGTCTCCTCCGCCAACGCAGCCGATTGCCTGCAGGCGATCGCCGACATCCGCCCGGGCGTGGTGCTGCTCGCCGGCTGCCGGCTCTTGTCCCGGCAGACGCTGGCGCAAATGCCCTGCCCGGTGCTCAACTACCACGCCGGCATCGCGCCCAAATACCGCGGCATGAATGGCGGCTACTGGGCGCTGGCCTCCGGCGATCTCCAGAATTTCGGCACCACCGTGCATCTGGTCGACGCCGGCGTCGATACCGGCGGCGTGTTGAAACAGGCGCGCGGCAAGCCGGAGCCCGGCGACACTATTTCGAGCTATGCGTTGCGCCAGGCGGCGTTCTCGCGTGACATCTGCGTCGAGGCGGTCCGCGGTGCCTTGGACGGCAAGCTTGTCACGATCGACCCCGGCCTGCCGTCGAAACAATGGTACCATCCGACGATCTGGTTCTATCTCTGGACCGGCCTGACCAAGCGGGTTTGGTAGCCAGCCTTCCCTCGGAATCTCGCCTTTCTTTTTGCGACGTCCAATAGCGTCGCTTTTGAATGCGCGCGCGTCGTCCCATAACAAGCAGCCCCACTGCGCATCCGGCAATGCTCGCACCTGCTGGACAAAGTGGTGGAGCGTCGTTTCCCTCATGGACGCACGGCGCTCTACAGGGAGTGAGAGAATTCATGGCCGATCTGATCGTCGTCTATTGGCGCGACATCCCCGCCCAGGTCATCGTCAAGAAGGGCCGGCAGAACGCCAAGCGCGAACTGCCGCTGCGCTTCACCGAGGCGATCGATATGTGCGCCATGCGCACCGGCGCCGGCGGCACCGACGATTACCTCGCCGAATGGCGCAAGGCCGATCCGATCCCGGTCGGCGACGACCTCGAAGCCGAGGTCGAGAAGGCATTCAGCGACATCGACGCGAAATACGACCGCGAGCGGCTGGTCGCTCTGGTCAAGGCGGGCGGGAAAGAAAATGTCTGAAACCACTCCTGCCAAAGAGGGGCCAAGGGTTACCCAGGCGGTGACCCAGGCCACGCAGGTCAAGAAGGCAGCGCCGAAATCCGACTACAAGCCGGCCGACGTATCGCCGCAGCGGCGCGTGCAGCGCTCGTTTGCGATCAGGCTGTGGTCGATCCGCCATTCGCGATTGCTCGAATGGTTCTACTCCAGATTCGCAGACATGTTCCTGCTGCTCCATCCGCTGTGGAAAGGCCTTGGCTACGGCCGCGTCGAAGCGCCGATCAAGTTCGTTGAAAAACGCGTAAAAGGCTTCATGTTCGACTGCCGCATGTGCGGTCAGTGCATATTGTCCTCGACCGGCATGTCGTGCCCGATGAACTGCCCCAAGCAGCTGCGCAACGGCCCGTGTGGCGGCGTGCGCGCCAACGGCAATTGCGAGGTCGAGCCCGACATGCCTTGCGTCTGGGTCAAGGCCTGGGAAGGTTCGCGGAACATGGAGCATGGCGACAAGATCCTGACCGTTCAGAAGCCCGTAGACCAGTCGCTGCGCGAAACCTCGGCCTGGCTGCGGGTGACGGCCCAGTCGGCAGCGGCCCGTGAAGCAGCGGCCAAAGCCAACACTGGAGCGGCCGCGTGATCGGCCGCCAGCGCGATGAAAACCCGGCCGGCATCCATCTGCCGCTCGATCCGCTGCCCGGCCACTCCTCGCGTGGCCGGCTGGAGCGTGTGCTGCGGCGCGGCGAATTCGCGGTCACCACCGAGCTCAACCCGCCCGACAGCGCCGATCCCGAAGACGTCTATAACCGCGCGAAAATCTTCGACGGCTGGGTCGACGCCATCAATGCCGTCGATGCCTCCGGCGCCAACTGCCACATGTCGTCGGTCGGCATTTGCGCGCTGCTCACCCGCATGGGCTACGCGCCGATCATGCAGATCGCCTGCCGCGACAGGAACCGCATCGCCATCCAGGGCGACGTGCTGGGCGGTGCCGCCATGGGGGTCGCCAACATGCTGTGCCTCACCGGCGACGGCGTCCAGGCCGGCGACCAGCCCGGCGCCAAGCCTGTCTTCGACCTCGATTCCATGTCGTTGCTGGAAACCTGCCGCATCATGCGCGACAACGGCAAGTTCCTGTCCGGCCGCAAGTTGACGACGCCGCCGCAAATTTTCCTCGGCGCCGCCGTCAACCCCTTCGCGCCACCCTTCGATTTCCGCCCGATCCATCTCGGCAAAAAGATCGCCGCCGGCGCGCAGTTCGTGCAGACGCAATACTGCTTCGACGTGCCGATGTTCAGAACCTTCATGCAGAGGGCGCGGGACTTGGGGCATACGGAAAAAGTTTTCATCCTGTGCGGCGTCGGCCCGCTGGCTTCGGCCAAGACGGCCAAATGGATCCGCTCCAACGTGCCCGGCATCCATATTCCGGACGAGATCATCAAGCGGCTGGAAGGTGCGCAGGACCAGAAGAAGGAAGGCAAGCAGCTCTGCACCGACATCATCAACGAGGTGAAGGAAATTCCTGGTGTCTCCGGCATCCATGTGATGGCCTACCGCCAGGAGGAATATGTCGCCGAGATCGTCGATGAATCGGGCGTGCTGAAAGGCCGCCAGCCATGGAAACGCGAGATCCGCCACGACGATCAGATGGTCGCCGACCGGCTCGAGAGCATACTGCACGACGACATTACCGAAACGCAGGTGGATATGGTGAAGACCGCGCACTGACAGCGCGGACGGCCAGCCATTCGCTTGAATGAAACCAGACAACGATATAAAGAAATCTTTATATCAGGCGGAGAGACTTCATGACCCGGACCATCGTCGCCTCGGCGACACGAGAGATCATCATCGGCTTCGACCAGCCTTTCTGCGTCATCGGCGAGCGCATCAACCCGACCGGCCGCAAGAAGCTGGCCGCCGAGATGATCGCCGGCAATTTCGAGACCGTCATCAAGGATGCGCTGGAACAGGCCGCCTGCGGCGCCACCATGCTCGACGTCAATGCCGGCGTCACCTCCGTTAATCCGAACGAAACCGAACCCGGCCTGCTCGTGCAGACGCTGGAGATCGTCCAGGGCCTTGTCGACCTGCCGTTGTCGATCGACTCGTCGGTGACCGCCGCCATCGAGGCAGCGCTCAAGGTCGCCAAGGGCCGGCCGCTGGTCAACTCCGTGACCGGCGAAGAGGAAAAGCTCGAAGCCATCCTGCCGCTGGTCAAGAAGTACAACGTTCCGGTCGTCGCCATCTCCAACGACGAGACCGGCATTTCGATGGATCCGGATGTGCGCTTCGCCGTCGCCAAGAAGATCGTGCAGCGCTGCGCCGATTTCGGCATTCCGGCGCATGACGTCGTCGTTGACCCGCTGGTGATGCCGATCGGCGCGCTCGGCGATGCCGGCCGCCAGGTCTTCGCGTTGCTGCGCCGTCTGCGCGAAGAGCTCAAGGTCAACACCACTTGCGGCCTGTCCAACATTTCGTTCGGCCTGCCGCACCGCCACGGCATCAACGCCGCCTTCATCCCGATGGTGATCGGCGCCGGCATGACTAGCGCTATCATGAACCCGGTTCGCCCGCAGGAAATGGAAGCCGTGCGCGGCGCCAATGTGCTCAACGGCACCGACGAGAACTGCACCAACTGGATCCGCACCTACAAGGATTACAAACCGGCCGAAGGCGGCCAGGCGGTCGCAGCGCCCACCGCCGTTAACGCTCCGGGCGAAGGCGGCGGCAATGGCGGTCGCCGGCGCGGCGGCCGTGAAGCCCGCATGGCCAGGGGATAAGCGCGCAATCGTGAACTCGCCTGCAAACATTACCGATCCGCTCGTGCTGTTCATGCCGTCAGGCAAGCGCGGGCGGTTTCCCGTCGGCACACCGGTGCTCGATGCCGCGCGTCAGCTCGGCGTCTATGTCGAGAGCGTCTGCGGTGGCCGCGCCACCTGCGGTCGCTGCCAGATCGAAGTGCAGGAAGGCAATTTCGCCAAGCACAAGATCGTCTCGTCCAACGACCACATCTCGCCCAAGGGCGCCAAGGAAGAGCGCTATGAGCGCGTCCGCGGCCTGCCCGAGCGGCGCCGCCTGTCCTGCTCGGCGCAGATTCTCGGCGACCTCGTCATCGACGTGCCGCAGGACACGGTCATCAACGCCCAGACCATCCGCAAGGATGCCGACACGCGCGTCATCGCCCGCGATGCGGCAATCCGCATGTGCTATGTCGAGATCGAAGAGCCCGACATGCACAAGCCGCTGGGCGATCTCGACCGCCTCAAGATCGCCTTGATGAAGGATTGGGGCTTTAAAAACCTCGAATTCGATTTCTACCTGATGCCGCAGGTGCAAGGCATACTGCGCAAGGGTAACTGGACCGCGACCGCGGCCATCCACAAGGATGCCGAAAGCGACATCGCCCGCGTCATAGCACTCTGGCCCGGCCTCAAGAACGAGGCCTATGGACTGGCCTGCGACATCGGCTCGACCACCATCGCCATGCATCTGGTGTCGTTGCTGTCGGGCCGCGTCGCCGCTTCGTCGGGCACCTCCAACCCGCAGATCCGCTTCGGCGAGGATCTGATGAGCCGCGTCTCCTATGTGATGATGAACCCGGACGGCCGCGAAGGCATGACGGTCGCCGTGCGCGAGGCGATCTCGGGCCTGGTCGACAAGGTCTGCGCGGAAGGCAACGTCCAGCGCAACGACATCCTGGATTCCGTCTTTGTCGGCAATCCGATCATGCACCATCTGTTCCTCGGCATCGATCCGACCGAACTCGGCGGCGCGCCCTTCGCGCTCGCCGTCTCGGGCGCGGTGCGCATCAAGGCCTCCGATATCGGCCTGAAACTCAACCAGGGCGCCCGCCTCTATATGCTGCCTTGCATTGCCGGCCATGTCGGCGCCGACGCCGCAGCCGTGACGCTGTCGGAAGGCCCGCATCGTCAGGACGAGATGATGCTGATCGTCGACGTCGGCACCAATGCCGAGATCGTGCTTGGCAACCGCAAGCGGGTGGTCGCAGCCTCCTCGCCCACCGGTCCCGCCTTCGAGGGCGCGGAAATCTCCGGCGGCCAGCGCGCTGCCCCCGGCGCCATCGAACGCGTGCGCATCGACCCCGATACGCTGGAGCCGAAATACCGCGTCATCGGCTCTGAACTCTGGTCCGACGATCCCGGCTTCCTCGACAGCGTGCAGGCGACCGGCGTCACCGGCATTTGCGGCTCCGGCATCATCGAGATCGTGGCCGAAATGTACCTCGCCGGCATCATCTCCGAGGATGGAGTGATCGACGGGTCGCTGGCCGAGCGGTCGCCGCGCGTCACGGTCAACGGCCGCACCTTCTCTTATGTCTTGAAGGAAGGCGAACCCAAGATCACCATCACCCAGACCGACGTGCGCGCCATCCAGCTTGCCAAGGCGGCGCTCTATGCCGGCACCAAGCTTCTGATGGAGAAGCAGAACACCGAACACGTCGACCGCATCCATTTCGCCGGCGCCTTCGGCTCGTTCATCGATCCGAAATACGCCATGGTGCTCGGCCTGATCCCGGATTGCGACCTCGACAAGGTCTCGGCCGTCGGCAACGCCGCCGGCGCCGGTGCGCGCATGGCCCTGCTCAATCGCGGCTATCGCCGCGAAATCGAGGATACCGTCAGCCACATCGAGAAGATCGAGACCGCACTGGAGCCGAAGTTCCAGGAGCATTTCGTCTACGCGATGGCGCTTCCCAACAAGGTCGATCCGTTCCCGAAACTGTCGGCGGCGGTGAAATTGCCGCCACGCAAGACCGTCAGCGAGGATGGCGTCGCCGGCGACTCCGCCCCGCGGCGGCGTTCGCGCGAAGGCCATGCCGCCAGGCGCAGCCGGGGATAAGCCGCCTTACGAAGGCCGCCAATTCGCCCAATTTCATTTGTATGCAAATGTTTCAGATCGCACCGATCTGGAAACCGAAACGCTGTTTTGGCGCAATCCGTCCGATACAGACGTGAAGCATTTAACGGACATCGAATGGCGGACCGGACTATTCCGCCGCCACAACGCTCCAAAGGAGAATAGAGATGTTCGAGACCCTCGGCCGTTTTCGTGCGGCCATGAAGAATGCACAGGCCGTGCGCGCCATGAACAACCTGCCACCCGAAATCCAGAAGGACATCGGCTGGCCCGTGTCGTCGCGCATCGACGCCCAGACCAACCTGTCGCGCCTGATCCTGGGCTCGGGCCGCTGATGACCTTCGCCGACAAGTGCAAATTGCTGACCAATCGCCGGGACCGCCGCGTGGTCCCGGCTGCGACCGACATCAAGCTTCGCGCCGCGCTGCTGCCCCGGCGCTGAGCCGCGCTGCCCAGAGCCGCGGACGTGGCTGATCAAACAACCGTGTTGGCTTGGGCCAGAATCTTGACATTTCGGCTGGAGGTACGATCTTCGAGATAGTGGGGAATTCTCTTAGTCGGCTGCTGCCGAGCTTGTGTATTCGAATGCCCAGTTTCAAAAGCCACCTCGTTTCCTTCATCCTCCGGCACAGCCGCAAGAAGGCATTTGCCAGCCCGGAAAACCTGCAGCGCTGGATCGCCTATGCCCGCAAGACCGAGGATCATCATCCCCCGGCATTGCTGCGGGAGCGGCTCGATACCACTGAGCGCAGCGTCGATGGCTTTCCCGTCTACGAGATCGCGCCGAAGGCGGGCGAACGCAGGCGCATCCTCTACATGCATGGCGGCGCCTATGTCTTCCAGATCACATCCTATCATTGGGGGTTGATCGCCGAGATGGCCGAGCGCTTGGGTTTCGGCATCACCGTGCCGATCTATCCCATCGCGCCGGAGCATGATTTCCACGCCATGTTCGGCATGGTCGGCGACGTCTACCGGCAGATGCTGGATGAGACCGACGCTGAAGACATCGTCTTCATGGGCGATTCCGCGGGCGGCAACATGGCCGTCGTGCTGACCATGATGGCGGCTGAGGAAGGCCTGCCCTTGCCGTCGCGCCACGTGCTGATTTCACCCGGCCTCGACATGTCACTGTCCAACCCCGAAGTGTTCGAGGCGGAACGCAACGATCCGTGGCTCGGCATTTCCGGCGGGCTGGAAGCGATCCGCATGTACAGTGCCGGCATCGATCGCAGCGACTGGCACATCAGCCCGCTCTATGGCGACCTCTCGGTGCTGCCGCAGACCCTGCTTCTGACCGGCTCGCACGACCTGCTCAGCCCCGACAATCTGATCTTCGCCAAAAAGGCGCGCGCTGCCGGCGTCGACGTCCAGGTCGTCTACGAGGAAGGCATGTTCCACGTCTGGCCGCTGATCGAGATGCCGGAGGCGCGTCGCGCCAGGGACAGCATCGTCGCCTTCCTTGAAGGTGAGCCCACCAGGCGGCGCGCAACTGCGCGGCGCACGGCGCGACCCGCTCTCGCGGCGCGCCCCGCCCAAGCAGCGGAATAGCAGAGCAATTCCAGGAAAAGTGTAAAACGGTTTTCCCGGGAAATGCGTGTAGTGCTTTCCCTTGGGAATTGCGTCAAAACAAAGCGATAGCGCATATCGCCGTTTCCTTGAAACGGCGATATGCGNAAAACAAGGAGTTAGAGCGGCTCGCCGTTTCCGTGAAACGGTGAACCGCTCTAGAACTTGCCGGTTTCGCGGAAAAGCTCGAACGTCGCACGGATATGGTCGGCGACGGCCTTGACCGGCGCGCTGGCGTCCGGCGACACCACCATCGCCAGATTGTAGGTGCCGATATCGGGCATGCCGTCCTTCGGGCAAAGCTCGACCATGTCGTTGCCCAGGAACGACTTCGGCAACGGTGCAACCGCGAGATCCGACATGATGGCGGCGCGCTGGCCGGCCGTGTGGGCGCTCATATAGGCGATGCGGTAATTGCGGCCTTCACGGCTCAGCGCATCGAGCGCGCCGGCCCGCCAGGCGCAGCCCTCTTCCCACAGCGACACCGGCAAAGGCTCGCGCAGATGCGCGCTGCCGCCCTTGGCGCCGGCCCAGACGATCGGCTCGGTGAGCAGCACCTCGGCGCCGAGTGCGCTGGTCTTGTAGGAATTGGTCAGCAGCGTGATGTCGAGCGCCCGGTCGTCCATGCGGCGGCGCAGATTGCTGCTCTGGTCGATGGTGACGTCGACGGCAATCGACGGATGCGACTGCGCGAAACGCTTCAGCACATGCGGCAACACGCGCTCGCCATAGTCGTCCGGCGAGCCGAGCCGCACCACGCCGACGATCTCGGGGATGATGAACTTCGACACCACCTCGCGGTTGATCGACAACAGCCGGCGGGCATAACCGAGCAGCATCTCGCCATCCGTGGTCAGCGTCACCGAGCGCGCATCCCGCGCGAAGACAGAGCGCCCGAGAATGTCCTCGAGCTTCTTGATCTGCATGGAGACCGCCGACGGCGTGCGGAACACCGCATTGGCCGCCGTGGTGAAACTGCCGGTCTCTGCAATGGCCACGAAGGTGCGCAAAACGTCGAGATCGAGCAGCGGCAGCGGATGATTGAGTGGGGCGTTCATCGGGATCGACCTTCAATTTTTCTGATGTGAAGCATCATTCCATTTCGTTTGATTGAACATCAGATTGGGAGGATAGTCAACTCCATCGAAGGCAGGACGTGCCATGGCCCCAACGCTCCTGACACGGAATTGCACTCGATGCGGAATATCCAGGCGACGGAACGCGTTCATGCGGGACGTGCCACAACCAAAGGAGAATGAGATGTCTATCCTGTCATCCATCGGTCGGCTTGCGATCGAATTCAGCGCGGCCCGCGCTCGCTTCCAGACCGAACGTGCGATCCGCTCGCTGCCGATCGAACTGCAGAAGGATATCGGCTGGCCTGAAGCTGCCGACACCAAGACCGGTGCACGCCGCGGCGTCGGATCCTGGGCTGGAGCAAAGTAAACCATTGTGTACCATGCGCTGAAGGCCTGCCGCGCAGACCAGCCCGGCAGGCCTTCTCTATTTTGCCTCGCAGGCTTTCTCCAACTTATTTGCATTCAAATGATTTTCAGAGCCATGTCGCCGCTGCATGGCGTATATGCGTCACTTGCATGGCGCCTCAATGTCGCCGGTAACACGCTGTAAGTAATCGTAAATTTTGGGCACCATGCCCAATAATGTCGCAAACGATGTCGCATTTCCATTCAAGCGCTTCGCATTTGCGATTTAGTTTCTGCTCACGCAGGCCTATATCGACGCCAGCAAACGAGCTGCCCCACTCCATCAAGCGAAGGCGACCCGTCTGAGCAACCGATAGGAGATGATGATGAAGCTTTTTGCCCGCCTCTTTGCCCGCCGCGAAATCAACCTGACGACCGCTCTCGAGCGCCAGCGCCTTGCCAATACCATGCCCGGCCAGACCGGCGCCATGAATGCGGTGCGCCTCGGTTTCGTTGCCTGAGATAACGGCTAGCGCTCAGCGCTTCCCTGCCGCTGCCGACAGTCGATAACAGCGCCGCTTCGGTTTGACCGAAGCGGCGTTTTTCGTTCTGAAGCCGATGTCGCCGGGAGAGCGATGCTCAATCCGGCGGCAGCCGTGCCTGTCATCCCGGACGATTGCTCATTTGCGACCCATGTCGCAAATATAGTTTCCGCTTAGCCCCCTAGCCAATTGACAGGAATGGTTTTTCCTGATGTCGCTGTGCTGTTCGCGACATCCTGTTCGCGCCATGGCTGCGTGAGGTTCCCTTGAACGCCGTAAAGCATCCGATCAAGCGATCGTTTGTATTCTTCCTTGTCCCGGACTTCACCATGATCGCCTTTGCGACGGCGCTCGACCCGCTGCGCTCGGCCAACCGCATGCTTGGCTATGAGGCCTATCGCTGGCGCCTCGCCAGCATCGACGGCAAGCCGGTGCGCGCCTCCAACGGCGTCGAATGCGCCGTCAACACCTCGCTCGAGGAAGAGCGCAAGAAGATGGCCGGGCCGGATCGGCCGAACATGGCCATTGTCTGCAGCGGCATGAATGTCGAGCGCTACCAGAACAGGTCCGCCTTCGCCTGGCTGCGCGAGGAATATAACAGAGGCGTCGCGGTCGGCGGCCTGTGCACCGGCGCGCATATCCTTGCCGCCGCCGGCCTGCTCTCCAACAAGCGCTGCGCCATCCATTGGGAGAACCTGCCGGGCTTCTCCGAGGCCTTTCCGAAGGCCAACGTCTTTGCCGACCTCTTCGAGATCGACCAGAACATCTACACCTGCGCCGGCGGCACCGCGGCACTCGACATGATGCTCAAGCTGATCGGCGACGACTTCGACGACAATCTGGTCAACCGCGTCTGCGAGCAGGTGTTGACCGACCGCGTGCGCAGCCCGACCGACCGCCAGCGCCTGCCGCTGCGCGCGCGCCTGGGCGTCCAGAATTCCAAGGTGCTGACCATCATCGAACTGATGGAAGGCAATCTCTCCGAACCGCTGTCGCTGATCGAGATCGCCGACCATGTCGACCTGTCGCGCCGCCAGATCGAGCGCCTGTTCCGCACCGAGATGGGCCGCTCCCCTGCCCGCTACTACCTCGAAATCCGCCTCGACCGCGCCCGGCACCTGCTGATTCAGTCGTCGATGCCGGTTGTCGAGGTGGCGGTCGCCTGCGGCTTCGTCTCGGCCTCGCATTTCTCCAAATGCTACCGCGAACTCTACGCCCGCTCGCCTCAGCAGGAGCGTGTCGACCGCAAGCAGCTTTTGGCGGCTTAGCCACTGCGTTATCTCAGACATGCTGGCGCTGGAACCGCTGTGTTCGTTCGACATCCGGCCGACGGTCAGGCGATCGCGACGATGTTGTCATCGTTTGCTGGCCTATCCCTCCACTTATGTCGGTCTCGTTTAGGCACAAAGCCTGCTTCTTTTCTCGCAGCCCGGCTGATTGTAGGGCTGGCGCCGGCTCTCCGGCCCCAAATGCGGCCCTGATCCTCGGCATAGTCAGCCATATGCATGTAGCCGACATATCGGCCGTCGATGCCCTTGATGATGTACTTGGCGAGGCTCTTGTCGGTGTATGGATCCACTGTCACCGAGTGCACGTCGTAACGTCGAACGTGCCCTTGTGCCTTCTCCACCCATCTCCGGGATTTCTTTTCAAACTCGGCCTGCAGGGCAGGTGGGATGTTCACCACCCAGTTAGCGTGGACCTGACCGTGTGGATTTTCCAGCGAATAGACGTACATGGGCAATAGCGCCTCGCCGTACACCTGCTTGCTTCGACGATTGAACCAATCCCGAAATTTGTGTCGGACTTTTCTAAAGAGCGTGCCGCCGTAATGCTCGCTCTCCCGATCGAAGTTTATGACGACGTAGTTGTTCAGCGGTCGGGTGAGGTGTTTGGCAAAATCGAAGGCATGGCAGATATTTTCAGCAGGGTGGCGGTTAAGATGGTTGGTGTATCCCCGGTACTCGATTTTGGGCATGTTCCGTCCACTGTAACTAAATGTTGTGCCTGTCCTTCTTTAGGTCTGTACCCGAAAGAGAACAAAGTAGCAACATCTTATGGCCGTTGTCCCCAGAAGACATGCGAGTGGCAGCACCGATTAGTGGACAGCTGCCGTCCGCATCGCCTCGACGCGGATATCCTCGGTCAGCTGCGCCTTGAGCGCCGAGAATTCCGGGCTGGTCTTCAGCGTGTAGTGGCGTGGATGGGGCAGGTCGATGGCGACATCCGACTTGATGCGGCCTGGCCGCGCGCTCATCACGATTACCCGCGAAGCCATGAAGATCGCCTCCTCGATGTCGTGGGTGACGAACAGCACCGTCTTCTTGCGCCGCTCCCAGATGCCGAGCAGCAGTTCCTGCATCAGTCCGCGCGTCTGGTTGTCGAGCGCACCGAACGGCTCGTCCAGCAACAGGATTTCGGGGTCGTTGGCCAGCGCCCGGGCGATCGCCGTGCGCTGCTGCATGCCGCCGGACAGCTGCTTTGGCCAATGGTTCTCGAAGCCCTTGAGCCCGACGAGGTCGACATAGGAAGCGACGATCCCGTCTCGCTCCTTTTCGGCCATGCCGCGTTCGCGCAGGCCGAAGGCGATATTCTGCGCCACCGTCAGCCACGGAAACAGCGTGTAGGACTGGAACACCATGCCGCGATCCGGTCCCGGCTGCGTCACCGCGTTGCCGTCAAGCAGCACACGGCCTTCGCTCGGCGCTTCCAGTCCGGCAACGATCCTGAGCAGCGTCGACTTCCCGCAGCCGGACGGCCCCAGAATGGTGATGAAGTCGTTGGCCGCGACCGCAAGGTCGACCGGCATCAGCGCCTTGACCGGCTGCCCGCCGCGCACGCCGGCGAAGGTTCGCGAGACGCCTTCGATAAGCAACTTGCTCATGCCAGGCTCCAGGGGAAGAGCCAGCGATTGAACGCCTTGAAGGCGAAGTCGGACAACAGTCCGATCAGCCCGATGACGATGATGCCGAAGATGATCTGCCCTGTCGCCAGCCGCGACTGGCTGTTGATGATCATGTAGCCGATGCCTGAGGACGAACCGATCAGCTCGGCGACGATAACATAGGTCCAGGCCCAGCCGAGCACCAGCCGCAGCGTCTCGGCAATCTCGGGCGCATTGGCCGGCATGATGACCCGTTTGACGATGCCATTGTTGGTCGAGCCCAGCGTATAGGCCGCCTCGACCAGGTCGCGCCGCGTCGAGCCCACCTTGACCGCGACGATCAGGATGATCTGGAACACCGAGCCGACGAAGATGACCAGCAGCTTTTCCAGCTCGCCAATGCCGGCCCACAGGATGAGCAGCGGAATGAAGGCCGAAGCCGGGAGGTAGCGGGCGAAGGAGACGAACGGTTCCAGAAACGCCTCTATCGGTTTCCAGGCGCCCATGGCGATGCCGATCGGCACGGCGACGATCGACGCCAGCAGGAACCCGCCGAAGACCCGCCAGATGGTGATCAATATGTCGAGCCAGAAGCGGTCCTCGACCAGCAGCCGCCAACCATCCCGCAGCATCGACAGCGGGTCGGCGAGGAAGATGCGGTTGACGTGGCCGCCAAGCGTGATCCACGCCCAGAAGGCGACGAACAGCACGAAGAAGGAAATGCCAAGCACGGTTCGAATGCCCGGCGACACCGGATGCAAGGGGCGCATCTTCAGATCGTCCGCATCGTCAGATCGTCCCCATGCTCAGTCGCGTTGCCCGGTAGAAAGCGGCGGCGCGCTGGCACCGCCGCATGATGGTCAAAGGCCGGACTATCAGTTCGCCACCGCGCTGGTATCGGCAAGCGCTGCAACATCTGGCGCTTCCTTGATCAACCCCATCTGCAGCAGAAGCTCGCCGGCGGTCTTGGAAAAGTCCTGGAATTCCTTGGTGAAGAACTGCTTGTTCTCCGCCTTGTCGGCCCATTTCAGGTATTTCGCCGAATCCTCGAATTCTTTCGCAGACTGCTTCACGTCGGCGCCCATGATCTCGTAGGATCTCTGCGGATCGCTCTTGATCAGGTCGAGCGCTTCGAAATAGCTGTCGGCCAGCGCCTTGGCGGCGTCGGGATTGGCGGTGAGGAATTCAGGCGTGCAGCCGACCGTGTCGAGCACCATCGGGTAGTCGAGCGTGGTCGCCAATATGTGGCCCTGATCGGACTTGTCGCGCACCGCCGAGATGAACGGCTCATAGGTGACCGCCGCATCGTTCTGGCCGGCGAGGAAGGCTTGCGCCGCCGCATCCGGTTCCAGGTTGACGACGGTCACATCCTTGGTCGACAGGCCGTTCTTGTTCAGCACCCAGGCCAGCATGAAATAGGGCGACGTGCCCGGCGCCGAGGACGCGACATTCTTGCCCTTGAGGTCGGCGACGGTCTTGATGTCGTTGCGCACGACAATGCCGTCGGCGCCATAGGATTTGTCGAGCTGGAAGATCTGCTTGGTGGTCACCCCTGAGGCGTTCCACACCAGCCAGGTCTCGACCGTGGTGGCGGCGCATTGCAGATCGCCGCTGGCGATGGCGAGCGGCCGGCTGGCCTGCGGCACCTTCTTCAGGGTCACGTCGAGGCCATGCTTCTCGAAGATGCCGGCCTGCTTGGCGAGCGTCAGCGGCGCAAAGCCGGTCCATCCGCTGATGCCGATGGTGACCGATGTGGCAGCCTCGGCCGGCACGGATATTGCAGCCGCAAGCGCCAATACCGCGGCAGCGACGATGGTCTTGTTCATGTCGGTTCCCCTTGTTTTTTCGGATGCCGAATTGTGTCACAGACGCCCATGGGCTTGTCAATGAAACCGGCCCTTCACGGCAGCGTGATGATGCGAACGCTAACGCGCATCGAACATCCAGCTGCGGTCGCGCCACATCTTTTCGCCGACCTGGCAGTCGGTCGGCCGGTCCTGCGCCAGCACCACCGGCGGACGCCCGGCCTCCTCGCGCGCCCGTTGCGGCGAAGCGGCGCCGGCCAGCTCCAGCACCAGCTTGCGGCGGATGGTTTCCGGAAACTGCGTCCAGTCATTGACCGGGATCATGAAGGATCCGGGACCGCCGATGACGCAGTCGCTGTAGTAGCGGTCGAGATTGTTGACGTCATAGGCGCCGCCGAACCCGCCGCGCGTCATCAGCGGCAGGCCGTTGATGATGATGCCTTGCTTGACCACCGCGTCGCGGGTGATGTCGACGGGCGCGCCCTGGTTGTTGGGCCCGTCGCCGGAAATATCGATGACGCGCTTTGTCCCCTGAAAACCGCTTTCGGCGAACAGATCGCTGCCGAATTCCAGCGCGCCGGAAATCGAGGTGCGCCGGGCGCTGGCCGGCGGATGGGCGGAAAGCTGCGCGGCCACCCGCTCGGCATCGGCCCGGCTGGCGATCACCGTCCACGGCACGACGACCTGCTGCGTGGTCGCTCCCGCCCATTCGACATAGGTGACGGCGACCTTGCCGTAGGCGCCATCGGCGATGGCCTGCAGAACATTGTCGTGCGTCAGCGCAGCAGCATAGCCGTGACGCTGGATTTCAAGTTCGCCCGGCGACATCGACAGCGACACGTCGACGGCCAGCACCAGCTCGACGTCGACCGGCTCGGCGGCTTGAACCGGCGGCACCAGCCAGAGCCCCAGCGCCAGCGCGGCGCTGCCTGAAAGGAAATGTCGTGCGCAAGAAAAAGCAGACATACCCGAAGGTAAGCGAAAACCGGCTGCTGACAAAGCAAAAAGCCGGGACTGAGGGCTTCTACATCTAACCCCGAAACGGCGGCGCGGTTCGGCCTCATTTGTTGATGGGTCGCCCACCTTTGCCGCGCCATTCCACGTCGTCGGCTCCGGCCTTCGCCGCTTCCGGGTTTGGACGGGACTTCTTTCTGCCGGTGCCACGAAGCGCCCTCCAGTTCGGCTTGAATGATGGCGGCAGCCACAACAGGATGCCTGCTATCGCGGCGGGCAGGATCACGGCGAAACGCAATACCGACAGCACGACACCGCAGAACCCGACGATACGCGCCGCCCGCCCCTCGCCGAAGCGCCGCGCAAGCAGATGCCGCGCGATCACCCCACCATCCAGAGGGTATGCCGGTAGAATGTTGAGGACGGCGAGTACCCCATT
The DNA here is from genome assembly GCF_000503155.1 of Mesorhizobium sp. LSJC285A00. Lineage (NCBI taxonomy): Bacteria > Pseudomonadati > Pseudomonadota > Alphaproteobacteria > Hyphomicrobiales > Phyllobacteriaceae > Mesorhizobium > Mesorhizobium sp. LSJC285A00. The sequence goes on along the minus strand of NZ_AYVK01000018.1, from coordinate 16,842 downwards.
CAACATGGCGCCGATCCATAGCGTCCACGCAAGATAAGTCATCGGCATTGGAGGCGGCGCACTGAACAAGCTGTCCGATTCGACAGGCGCCAAAGGTTTGGCGATCAGATAATAGGAAGCAGCGAAAAACGCCGCCAACAGGATGTTGGTCAGGGGTCCGGCAAACGCAATCCACGCCCAACCATAGGACGACGTGGCGCCGCGCTTGAGTAGGCAACCCCGCCAAACAGATAAAGCTCAATCCTGTTGGTGCCGATCCCTTGCCGGTGGGCAACCCATGTGTGCGCCAGTTCGTGCAGGATCACCGATACGAAAAACAGTGCGGCAAAGATCGATGTGTGGATCAGCGCGGTTTTGGGACGCGTCGACCACTCGTGCAGAAAGGGCAGGACAACCGGGATGGCAAAGGTCCAGCTGACGAGAACGGGGATGTTCCCATTCACGCTGAACACCAGCGCATCGTTCTTCCTGTCCCAGCCAAATCGCCGCAAGTGCTTCACTCCGCCCGAAGCGACGGTAGGCGAGAATTGCCAGCTTACAAAGAGAAAAGCCCGGCAAGAAGCCGGGCTTTCGTCTGTTCGTTTTGCGTCACACCAATATGAGCGGTGCTGCCGAGAAATCGACGGCGCTCAACTCCTCGGCTTCAAATTCTCTGGATCGTAGAGCGGCTTGTAGCCGACGGCAGCCACCTCGACCGGGTAGGTCTCGCCGAAATATTCGATGGCGAACTTGCGGCCCTCCTGGGCATGGGCCCAGGGCAGATAGGCGAGGCCGATGTTCTTGCCGATGGTCGGGCCATAGGCCATCGATGTGGTGAAGGAGCGGCGGCCGAGTTCGTCGACCAGCGTCTCGCCGGTCTTCGGATCCATCACCGGCATGGTGCCGACGGGATAGCGGGCAACACCTTTCGAATCGACGTTTTCCGTCATCACCAGCGTGCACAGGATCGCCGGCTGGTGCTCGCGGGCGCGGTATTCGACATGTTTTGCCTTGCCGCAGAAATCGTTCTCCTTGACCTTCGGTCGGGCAAGGTCGGCCTCGAGCAGATTGTACTCGGTCAACAGGTCGGCGTTCTGCAGGCGCAGGCTCTTTTCCATGCGCCGGGTGTTGGCATAGGTCTCGACGCCGAACGGCATGACCCCGGTCGAGCGCAGCGCGTCCCAAACGGCCAGGCCGTCTTCGTAACGCATATGCAGTTCCCAGCCCTGCTCGCCGACATAAGAGATGCGGAAGGCGGTGACGTCCTTGCCGCCGATCCTGACCGGCTTGATCGCCGCGAACGGGAAGTTCTCGAGCGAGAGACCATCCGGATTTTCGACCACTTTCTGCAGCGTCGCCCGCGCGTTCGGTCCCCAGATGCCGATGGTGACATATTTTTCCGTCACGTCGGTGATGGTGACGTCAAAGCCTTTGTCCTGGGCGGTGCGCTGCATGTAGCGGAAGTCGCGCGGGCCGGCGTCGGCGCCGTCGATCAGCCGGCAGCGGTCGGCCATGCGGATGACGGTGAAGTCGGCGCGCACCATGCCTTCCTCGTCGAGGAAGTGGGTGTAGATACCCTTGCCGATGTTGTTGTCGCCACCGATCTTGGCCGCGCACAGCCACTCCAGCAGCGCGACATGATCCGGCCCTTCGATGTCGTACATCGAGAAATGCGAGAGGTTGACGATGCCGCAATCCTCGCTCATCGCCAGGTGCTCGGCATTGGACACCCGCCAGAAATGGCGATTGTCCCACTCGTTCTCACGTATGGGAACCCGGTTGCCATACTTCTCCAGCAGATGCTCGTTGGCGGCATAGCCATGCGCGCGCTCCCAACCGCCCAGCTCCATGAAGTAACCGCCAAGCTCCTTCTCGCGCTCCCAGAATGGCGAGCGGCGGATGTTGCGGCCTTTGGAGAACGGCTCGCGCGGATGCACCGCCGGATTGTAGACCTTCATCGCCGTCTCGGTGCAGCGATCCCAGATGAACTGCTCTTTCGTCTGGTGCGGATAGAAGCGCGCATAGTCGATGGCGTGATGGTCGATTTCCGTGCGGCCGTCCGTCATCCAGTCGGCGATCAGCTTGCCCATGCCGGGGCCGTCCTTGACCCAGATGGCGACGGCGTACCAGAGGCCCCTCACCTTCTGGCTCTCGCCCATGGACGGGCCGCCATCGGCGGTCACCTGCAACAGGCCGTTGAAGGAATGGCTTTCGTTGTAGCCGAGTTCGCCCAGGATCGGCATCAGTTCCATGGCGCGCTCCAGCGGCGCCAGGATCTGCTCCATGTCGAGATCGCGCTGCGACGGCGACAGCCGCGCCTGATCCTTTTCCAGCAAATCGCGCGGATGGCAAAGACGCGGATTGGTCTCTTCGTAGTAACCCCATTCGATCTGGCCGCCTTCGGCGGTCCTGGGGTCGCCGGTGTCGCGCATATAGGCCGAATTACCCTGGTCGCGCAGCAGCGGCCAGCCGATCTCCTTGCCCGTGCCGGCAAACTCATTGTAGGGACCGAAGAACGTCAGCGGATGGTCGATCGGCATGACCGGCAGGTCTTCGCCGACCATCTCGGCGATCAGCCGGCCCCAGATGCCGGCGCAGACGATGACATAATCGGCCATGATCGTGCCGCGGTCGGTGACGACGCCCTTGATGCGGCCCTCCTCGACGATGAGAGATTTGGCCGGCGTGTTGGCGAAGGACTTCAACTTGCCCGACGCTTCCGCCTGGTCGACCAGCTTGCCGGCGACGGTCTGCGAGCGCGGGATGACCAGGCCGGCGTCCGGATCCCACAGGCCGCCCTGCACCATGGACTCTTCGATCAGCGGGAATTTTTCCTTGATCTCGGCCGGTTCGATCAGCCGGGCGCGGGTGCCGAAGGATTTGGCCGAGGCGATCTTGCGCTTGATCTCGTCCATGCGGCTGTCGTCGCCGACGCGCGCCACTTCGAGACCGCCGATGCGGGCGTAATGGCCCATCTTTTCGTAGAAATCGATCGAGTAGAGCGTCGTCCAGCACGACAGGAAATCATGGCTCGTGGTGTAGCAGAAGTCCGAGGCATGCGCGGTCGAGCCGATATCGGTCGGGATGCCCGACTTGTCGATGCCGACAATGTCGGTCCAGCCGCGCTCGATCAGATGATGCGCGATCGACGCGCCGACAATGCCACCCAGGCCGACGATGACGACCTTCGCCTGTTTCGGAAACTCTGCCATTGCCCGCGACTCCAAGGGGATAAAGCGGGCGCGTCCGCGCCCGTTCGAATGGCGCACAATATGCAGAGGACGTGGATGCAGCTACCGCCTGTTTGCGACACGTCGCGGATGCGACGCGACCCGGCGCGCCGGCGTGCCGCCAGTGGCGATCTATCTCAGGCGAAGGCCCAGATGTCCTCGGCCTGGAAGCCGACCTGATAGCCTGATGTCTTCAGCTTGACCACGACCTGGCCGATTTCGGCGGCCGGCAGCGCGCCGACCTCGACCTTGATCATGCCCGGACGATAGCGCTTGAGATCGAGCTGTTCGAAGACGATCCAGTCGGCGCCCTCGCAATCGACCAGGAAGGCGTCGATATGCGTGATGCCGTTGCGGTCGAGCAGCGTCTGCAGCGTTTCCGACGGCACCTCGATATCCCTCACGTGCGGCGCGAACTTGTTGAAATTGGCGTCGTCCTCGCCCCAGGCATTCTTGCCCGACATCAGATTGGTGTCGGTGACCGACGAGCAGCCGATGAACTCGATCGGCAGCGTGCCGGCCTCGAGTGCCGCGGCATCGAAAGTGTGGACGGTGATCGTGCCCTTGGTCTTCGTCACCGCGACCGGTTCGATGACGAAGCGTTCCGTGTCGGGATAGTTGGCCCGCAACCGCTTCTGATTGTACGGGATCGGCTCGACCAGCACGGCCCGCGCCCGCGGAATGCGGTGCAGCCACGGCGTGACGTCGTCGAACAGCGCGCCGTCGCAAGCGCCGACATTGACCATCTGGAAGGCTTGCCCACCGCCAAACCGCGCCTTCAGCGCCGCCTTGGCCAGGAATTTCGTGCCACGCAACGCCGGCCCCCGATCGAGCAGGCCGGCGGGCAGGCCGAGCGAAAGGGCGATGCGCGCCAGGCCGGAAATGGAACTCATGGCTTATCTCCAGGTATGGCGTGCAAGGCGATGGGCCGCCTTCCATTCAGGCTTGCCGACGCCCACAGCGCCATGATCGGGCCGACGAGCAAAAGGTAGGGCGGCAGAAGGTTCGGGAAGTAGATGCGGGTGTCGTGGATCGGAAAGACGGTGAATTTCGCCAGCACGCCAAGCACCAGTGCTGCAAGCAGGATGCCGGCGCGGCGATCGAGCCGGAAGCCGGCGCGGCTGAGCGCAAGCCACCCGGCCAGCGCCAGAACCCAGACCCCGACCCAACTGTTGAGGCTGGTGGCGCGAATGAAGGATGCGGCGAACGCCTTGACATAGGCGCCAACCGAGAACGGTGGCTCGAAGCCATCCATATTGTAGTGCTGCTCGATGCTGGAGAACCACAGATGCGGCCACCAGCCGGGATGCTGCGCCCAATGCGAAATCGCGAAATAAGCGACGAAGGACGCGGCAAAGCCGGCCAGCGCGCCCCACGCCCGCTGCCGGAAGACCAGCAGCAGCACGGCGAAGATGGCCAGAAAAACAATATTGTCCGGCCGCGCCATGAAGGCCAGGAAAAGCAGGACAGCGGTCGCTGCCTCGCGGCCGCGCACATAGGCAAGCAGCCCGCCGAGGAACAGCGCCGAGCACAACAGATCCGGGGTCGAGGCGCGTGCCGCGTCGCCGAAATCGGCCATGATCAGCACCGCGCCGGCCACCGGCGCCAGCGCCAACGCGCCTTCGGTTCGCAGCCACAGCAGCGTGATCATCCCGAACAGCAGCACCGAGACCACCTGCAGCACCCGCATCGCCTCGACAGGCGACATCACCGAACTCATCGTCGAAAGAATCTCGGCGTAGAGGAACTTGATCCGGTACATGCCAAGCAGCGAGTGAAAGTCGGCGGCATTTTGCGCCATATGGCTGCGGAAACCGCCACCATCGTCGGTCAGCGTCTTGTAGTCGCCGGCCGACACGCCGGCCTGGACCGTGCTGTAGGCATAGTCATGCAATGCCTGCGCATCGGGATAAGCGCCCTCCTCGGCGATGGCGAGATAGGGCAGCATGTCCCAATTGGCGTCGGGCATCGTCAAGGCCATGAACGCCGTCAGCAGGATATAGAGCGAAAACGCGATCGCGCCGACCGGAGCCGCCCATCGCGCATAAGTCCCCTCGCCCCACGCGAGAGCGGCCGCAGTCAGCCGGTCGAGTGTGTTTTGCGGGGCGGGAGACTTGCTCAGCATTGTCGGACTCAGGACTTCGCTCAACGGACTTCTTTTAACGGACTTGGCTTTTGACGAAATCCTTGACGATTCCCACGATGCCGCGCGACAGCAGGCTGTCGAAAGCATCGACGAAACGGTCGACATGCTCGCGCTGGCAGATCAGCGGTGGCTCGAGACGGATGACGTTGCGGTTGTATTCGGTGAAGGCGACGAGCACGTCATAGTCGCGCAACAACAGCGCGCCGACGAAGCCCGACAGCGAGCCCTTCAGCTTGTCGTCGAGGACGCTGACGATCGGACGTAGCACCATCGGCAAGGTCTGCGAGAAGTCGTGGAACTCGAGCCCGATCATAAAGCCTTTGCCGCGCACGTCCTTGATGATCTTAGGGTACTTCTCCTTCAGCGCCTGCAGGCGCTGCAGCAGATAGTCGCCGGCAGTGGCGGCGTTGTCGATCAGCCCCTCATCATAGAGCACGTTGATGCCCTCGATCGCGGTGACGCAGGCCTCGCCCATGCCGCCAAAGGTGGCCATGGCATGGATCATCGCCGTCTTCGGCGTGCCATAGGCCTTCATATAGACCTCGCGCCGGGCGACCATCGCGCCGACCGCCGCCTTGCCTGCGCCGAGCGACTTGGCCAGCGCCGTCACATCGGGCACGACGCCATAATGTTCGAAGGCGTAGAAGCGGCCGGACCGGCCATAGCCGCACTGCACTTCATCAGCCACCCACAGCACCCCATAGTGGTCGCAGAGCGCGCGCAATTTCTGCCAGTATTGCGCCTCTGCCTGGATGATGCCGCCGCCGCCCTGGATGGTCTCGAGTACGATGACGCCGACCTCCGGGTCGGAGCGGAACAGCCGCTCGACCGCTTCGATATCGGCGAACGGAATGCGCACGGTGTTCTCAGCCATCTTGAAGTCCGCGCGGTAGAGCTGGCCGTCGGTGATGCCGAGCACGCCCTTGGTCTTGCCGTGGAAGGAATTCTCGGCATAGACGACCTTCGGCCGCTTCGGCCCGGCGGCGCGCTCGGCGAGCTTCACCGCCGCTTCCATCGCTTCCGAACCCGACGAGCCCAGAAATACCATGTCGAGATCGCCGGGCGAGCATTTGGCGATGTTGTGCGCCAGCGCCGATGCATATTGCGACATGAAGGCGATGGCGATTTCCTGGCGCTTCTCCTCCTGGAATTTGCGCCTGGCCTCCAGGATGCGCGGATGGTTGTGGCCGAAGGCCAGCGAACCGAAGCCGCCGAAGAAGTCGAGAATCTTGCGGCCGTTCTGGTCGATGTAGAACATGCCTTCGGCACGCTCGATCTTGATCTTGTGGAAGCCGAGCAGCTTCATGAAATGCAGCTGGCCCGGATTGAGATGCGCCTTGAACAGGTCGGTCATGCGCGCGACATCCATCGCCTTCGCCTGCTCGACGCTGATCAGGTCGGGCTTGGCGATGGCGGTAGGCGACAACGCCGGCGCGCCGACCATGGTGCGCGCGTTCGTCTGCTCAGGCTTGGCCATGACGGTCATTTCGGAGTTCTCCTGGTCGTCCCACTTATTCGGCGGGGACATGATTGGCGGTGACGGCAAGCCCGTCTTTCTTGGCGCGGTATTCGCTGTAGGCGGCGATCAGCATGTCCTCGTCGCGATATTGCGGCACCCAGCCGAGCTGGCGCTCGGCCTTGGATACGTCGAGCACGCACTCCTCATCGGCGATCAGATATTGTTCGGGATCCATGATCGGCATGTTCATGAGATCGAGCAGGTCGAGGGTGCGCTTGACCGCCCAGCCCGGCGTCGGGATCAGCAGCGATTTCGAGCCGGCATGCTTGATCAGGTCGCCCAGCAATTTCTTCACCGGCGGCGGATTGAGGGAGCCCAGATTATAAGCCTGGTTGGGCACGCCTGCCTTCCAGGCCGAGCGGGCAGCTTCCGCGCAATCGAACACCGAGATGAACTGATAGGGGTTCTTGCCCGAGCCGATCATCGGCACAGGAAAATTCCAGTCGATCAGTTTGAACAGCTTTTCCAGGATCCCGAGCCGGCCGGGACCGATGATCAGACGCGGGCGAAACAGCGAGATCGACATGCCGCGCTTGCGCCATTGCGCGGCGAGTTCCTCGGTCTTCTGCTTCGACCATCCATATTCGCCGAGCGGCGCGACCGGATGTTCCTCGGTCATCGGCTGGGTGACCGTATGGCCGTAGATCATGTCGGTGGTGTAGTGGACGAGCTTGGACGCGCCGGCCTTGTCCATCGCCTGCATGATGTGTTCGGTGCCATGGAAATTCACCGGAAAGAAGAAGTCGTGACGCTTGGCCCGCACCTGGATCGGCGACAGCATTTTGGCCGACAGGTTGTAGATCATGTCGTCGGCCTTCAATCCGATGTTGGCCACCGAGGCCGTATCCGTGACATCGCAGGTGACGAAGCGAACGTTGCGATAGTGCGTCAGGTCGCTCTTGACGATGTCGGCAACGACAACCTCTTCACCATCGGCCACAAGCTTCGGGGCAAGATGACGGCCGACGAAGCCGTCGCCGCCGAAAATAACATGTCTCATCGAACGATCTCGTTTGTCTGGATCTTGTCGGGGATGATGGAAGCGGTTTGGTCGTCATGCCCGCGCCCGCCCAAGTCTCGACCGCTTTGCGCGATCAGCACGGTGCCAACGCAGATGAAGGCGATGCCGGCAATGCGCCAGGCATTGAGGTCCTCGCGGAAGATGAAATAGGCGAAGATCGCAACCGCGACATAGGCAAGGCTGAGGAACGGATACGCAAAGCTGAGCTCGACCTTGGACAGCACGTAGAGATGCGAAGCCATCGAGATGACGAAGGTGCACAGGCCGAGAAACACCCATGGGCTGAAAACGACCTGCAACAGCCTCAACAGCGGATTGGTGCCTTCGAACGAAATGGGACCGAGCGACATCATGCCTTGCTTCAGCATCAGCTGCGCGGCGGCATTGGTCATGACCGTGAACAGAATGAAGACGATGTATTTCATATTTTGCACCCGCCACTCGCAACGGTCCTATTACTAACCTGCAAACATTTCGTGAAGTCACGACAATGCTTTGAGTAAACTACGGAACTTACGATCTATTCACCATGACTTATTCGGATTGTACCTATTCAGCTGCCTCGACACGCCTTGGCCGGACGTTGAGCATTTTCGCCGTCCGCAGCCAGAAACTGGACACGAAAGCCGGGTCGCGCAGCGCTTCAAGCCGCTGCCAATTCGGGAAGGAGGCCGCGAAAGTATCAGCGCCCATGCGCGCATCCTTGTACGGGTTGACCGCGCCGCCGGCCGCGACCGTGATGCGGTCGAGTTCGCTGAGCAGGGCCAGCGTCCTGTCGCCGCGATTGGGGAAATCCAGCGTCAACGTGAAGCCTGGCCGCGGAAAGGACAGCAGCCCCGGCGAGCGGATCGAGCCGAAGCGCTTCAACACGGTGAGGAAAGAGCCCTGCCCGGCCCGTCGCGCCGCATCGAGCAGCGCCGGCACGGTCTGACGCGCGACATTTTCCGGCACCAAGCTCTGGTGCTGGTAGAGACCTTTCGGGCCATACAGCCGATTCCAGTCGCCGACACCATCAAGCGGAAAGAAAAAGCCCTGGTAGCCGGTTTGGCTCGGCCCCGGCGAGCGCCCCTTCTTCCACCGATAGGCGGCGTTGAAGGCGGTGAGGAACGGCCGGTTGAGCACATTGAACGGCGGCTGGAACGGCACTGAAAAACGGGAGCCGGCGCGAGACGCCGCATGCGAGCCATACTCGGCATGATTGCCTGTCAACAACAGGCCGCGCCCGCGGCCATGGCCGCCGGCAAGCTGGTCGATCCAGGCGACGGCATATTCATTGGCCTGGTCGGCGGCCTCGGCCAGTTCGAAGAATTCGCCGAGATCGGCAAACCGCGTTACCTTCTCGGCGATGTCGAGCGAATGCACCCGCATCAGCCGGATCGAGGCCGACAGGATCAGGCCGGTCAGCCCCATGCCGCCGATCGTCGCCGCAAACAGCCTTGCATTGTCGGTTGCCGAGCAGGTGTAGGTCCGCCCGTCCGAGCGCAACAGGGTGAGAGACTCGACATGGCAGCCGAAAGTGCCGCGCCGGTGATGGTTCTTGCCATGGACGTCATTGGCGATCGCGCCGCCAAGGGTGACGAACTGGGTGCCTGGGACCACAGTCGGAAAGAAGCCGTAAGGTGCAGTGTGCGCAATGATATCGGAGAGGAACACGCCGGCCTCCGCCTCGAGCAGGCCGGTCTCGGCATTGAAGGCGCCGATGCGGTTCAGCGGCCGCATGTCCACGACCGCACCTGGCTCGTTCTGGCAGGAATCACCGTAGGAGCGGCCATTGCCATAGGCGAGCAGAGCGTTCTTTGTCGCCTTGCCGCTTCGCATCAGCGCGATGGCATCGTCGGCCGCGATGGCTCGCTTTGCGGCCGGCGTGGCGAGGCCAAAACTCCCGTACCGTTCGCCGGCCATGCCCTACCAGCCTCCCGCGACCAGAAGGGCGGCGCCGATCACCACGACGATCTGGCTTCGCCAGTCGCGAATGATGAAGATGACCGGATCGTCATTCATCTCGTTGCGGCGCGCCAGGATCCAGACCCGCATGGTCAAATACAGCACGATCGGCGCCAGCGGCCAGACCAGCCAGGGATGCGGATAGAGTTCGCGCACGGAGACGCTGTCCATGTAGAGCGCCAGCACCAGCGCCGAGGAGAAGGCCGACGCCATGCCCGCCTGGGCGACGATCTCCTGATCTTCGATGCGGTAGCCGCGACCGGCAATGCGCTCGCCCACCGGAATGGCTGTGGTGCGCAGTTCGACATAGCGCTTCACCAGCGCCAGCGACAGGAAGAAGAAAATCGAGAAGGCGAGCAGCCAGAACGAGACTTCGACCCCGGTCGCCGCAGCACCTGCCAGCACACGCACCGTGTAGAGCCCGGCCAGCGTCAGTACGTCGGCCAGGAGCATGCGCTTGAACGACAGCGAATAGGCTGTGGTCACCACCAGATAGCCGGCGAGCACGCCCAGGAACTCGATCGGCAACAGAAGCCCGGCGGCAATGCCGATCGCCAGCAGCACCGCCATCGCGCCGAGACCGAACGGGATCGACAAAGCGCCGCTGGCGAAAGGCCGGTTGCGTTTGGTCGGATGCTTGCGGTCGAGCGCAAGGTCGAAGAAATCGTTGAGAATGTAGATGGCGGAAGCCACGGCGCTGAAGGAGACGAACGCCAGCAGGCATTGCCAGATCATGTTGATGTTGAAGTATTCATGCGACAGCACCATCGGCACCGCGATCAGCGAATTCTTCAGCCACTGATGCACCCGCAGCATCTTGACGAATGTCTTCAATGTCCTTTTCGGCGCCGGCATCCTTTCGGCGCTATGCGCGGCCTGCCAGCGCTTCGCATGGCGGTCGGGCGCCACGACGATGGCGTTGCGTGCGGCTCCGAAAACCTTGAGGTCGTGCCGGCTGTTGCCGGCATAGTCGAAACCGCCGTCGCCATAGGCGGCGATGAGCGCGTCGCGCTTGCGGCCCGAGGTCATGTTGTGGGGACCGTCGGTCGCCAGCACATAGTCGAAGACGCCCAGATGCGCGGCGATCGTCTCGGCGAACTTGCGTGGCGTACCGGTCGCCAGCACGATCTTGCGTCCGTCGCTATGGTCGGCGCGCAGCCGCTGCAGCAGCGCTTCGCGATAGGGCAGCGAGGCCGGATCGATGTCGATGCGGTCGGCAATCGCTTGTTTCAGCCGCGTCGGGCCGGCGGCCAGCCAGAACGGAACCAGGAAAACATAGAGCGGATTCTTCTTGAGCAGGATGAACAGGCCTTCCCAAAGAAGATCGGTCGCAATCAGCGTACCGTCGAGGTCGACCGCAAGCGGGATTGCGTTCTTGTCCGACCGCGCATCCATATCTTTCCTGCCCAGCTCAAAAACCCGTCGCGCCACGTTTCGGCGTCTGGGTATCCGGCATAGCGAGCAACGGCGCAACGAACGTTAAAACGTCTGGTTGCAACGGATATGCGCCGGGGTATTTCCCTCGTCATCGTTAAGCAACCGTTGCCGTAGACGAGAAAAGGCCGGGCATTGCCCGGCCTCTGCAAGAGCTGCTTGCCGACTTTACTTGATGCGGGCAACGCCACCCGAGATTTCGACCGTTTCCGAGCCGGTCAGGGCCTCGAGGTCACCATTGGGCAAGGTGACGAAACAGCCGTTCGGGCAGAATTCCACGGTTTCGCCGGCGGCCAACGCCAGCTCCGTCTTGCCGCCGCCTTCCGTCACGATCAGCGTACGGGTCTCAGCATCCTTGTTGACCGCGCTGGCGGCAAAGGCCGAGCCACTCGCTGCGGTAAGAGCGATGGCGACGACGAGCGACTTCCACATTTTGCAATATCGGTGTTTCCACACCGCCTCTGTTGCATTTCGCAAGGCATTCTCGCCTTTGCATGTGAGCTTATAGGAGATGCAAGCTGAACCGCAACTGAATGCCGCATTCATGCCGCAATTGGTTTGGGAGGAGCTTGGGGCCTTAGCTGGGATCGGGTTTGCGGGCCTTGCGACCAGTTTTGGCCAGCCGCTTCGCCTCGGCGGCGGCTCTGGCCTCCGCCTGCTCCTTCTCGGCGAACTCGACCTCGATCTTGTCGTCGTCGATCGGCCATGCGTCGGTCTGCTTGACCTTGACCTCGGCGCGCGGCGTCGAGGGGATTTCTATGTGCTCGGCGTCAAAAGCATCGAGAACGGCAAAGCGGATATCGTTCTGAACGATGGCGCCGTTCAGCACATCGGCCAGGAACACGCGGATCTCGAACTCGAGTGCTGCCGGCCCGAAATTGGTGAACAGGACGAAGGGTTCCGGGTTCTTCAGCACCAGCGCATGGCCGCGCGCAATCTCAAGCAGGACCGCGTGTACCCGCTTGACGTCGCTGCCATATGCGACCCCGACCTTGATCTCCACACGTCCGAGCTTGTTGCGGTGCGTCCAGTTGCCGACGGCGTTGTTGATGAGGTTCGAATTGGGCAGGATCACCGATTGCCGCTGGAAGGTCTCGATTTCGGTGGCGCGCACGCTGATCTTCTTGACCGTGCCTGATGTGTCGCCGGCGACGATCCAGTCGCCGACCTTGAACGGCCGCTCGGCGAGCAGGATCAGGCCGGACACGAAGTTGGACACGACATTCTGCAGGCCAAAGCCGATACCCAGCGAAAGTGCGCCGGCAACAAGCGCCAGGTTGGAGAGATCGATGCCCGCCGCCGAGATGCCGACGAGCCCAGCGAGCGCGACGCCGGCATAGCCGACCGCCAGCCGGATCGAGTTGCGCACGCCGGTATCGACCTTGCCGCGCGCCATTACCGAGCCGTCGAGCCAGCCCTGGAACCAGCGGGTCAGGAAATAGCCGATGATGAAAACGACGATGCCGGTGAGGATGCCGGTGACCGAAATCGTCACCGAACCGACGGTGACGCCTGTCGCCAATTTATAGCCCCAGGCCTGGATATCGCCGGGCTGGAAGCCCCACATCAACAGGATCAGCGGCAGGAACACCAGCACGATCATCAGGTTGATGGCGACGCTGACGACGAGGCCGAGTTGGTCGAGCGCGGTGTCCTCATAGCTGGAATTGGTCTTCAGCCAGCGCCCGATGGACGTGCCGGCGAAACCACCCTCCTCGCCGATCTCGCGCGCCGACAGGAAGCCGATATAGGCGGTGAGCAGGATGGTGCCGGTGACCACGACCTGCAACGAGACGAAGATGGCAAGACCGATATAGCCGAACAGTGCCGCCGCAATCGTGAACAGGCCGAGCGCGACACAGGTGTAGCGCAGCCAGGCCGGCCAGGGGCGCCAGCGCCCGTCGGCGTCCTTGTAAGGCTTCAGCAGCGCCATAAGGATCAGGATGACGCCCACGATGACGGTGGCGACAAAACTCCTGGCCACCGTCAGCGACAGGGGCGAGCCCATCTTGTCGTTGACGATCGACAGGAAATTGTTGATGCCGATGACGACTGCCATGGCCGTCGTCAGCCGCACCAGCCAACGCGCCGGGCCGGTCTCGACCTGGATCAGGCGCCAGTTCGGCATGCTGGGCGACAGAGCCGCATTGGTCAGGCGGTTGACACAGAACACTATGGCGATGACGGCTGCCAGCGCGTTGAGGAAAACGCCTATGTCGCCGCGCAGCACATTGTAGTAGTTGTACAGGAACACCGTCGAGGCGAGGAAGGCGCTGACCGCCAGCGTCGGCAGCAAAGTCGACCAGAACGCCACCGACAGGCGACTGAGATATGTCGGATCTTCAACCGACGCGTCGGGCTCGAAGATGCGCCCAAACAGGCGGCGCCCACCGACCAGAAGCACCACCGCCAAAGCAAGCGCCATGAGGGTCGCCGCGAGCATCGCCTGGAACTTGAACTTGAAGGCAAAGCTCAGCCACGATGACACCGCCCTGTAGAAGTTGGCGTATTCGTCCCTTGCGTCGGAAAACACCTGGGGGCTCAGTGCATCGGACAGCACATAGCGCTTGGTTAGGCCGCTGCGAAACAGCTCGCTGCGCATATTACCGATCTTCTCGATCAGCGAATTGATGCGAATCGACAGGTTCTGCGCCCCGGCGATGACGGCGTTGATCTCCGCCTTTTCCGACGCCAGCGCCTGGCGCTCGCCGGTCACGATGTCCGGTTCAGGGGGCTGTCCGGCAGCCGGCGGGGCGCCAAGCTGCTCGAGCCTCGAATTGATCTCTCCCAGCCGCGAACGAAACGCCAGCGCGCTGTTCAGCGCAGCGCGCGACAGCTCTTCCAACTGCAGGCGGATCTCGACAAGGGTGGTGTCGTCGACGCCGTCCTCCTGGACCTTCTTCTCCAGAGCGTCGGTTTTCGTCGTCAAACCCTGCAGGATTTTCTGCTGGTCGGCGACCAGCCCGGCAGGCGCCTGGCCAAGCCCCTGCGCCATCGCGCCGAACGAATGCGGCGCCAAGGCAACGAGCGCGAGGACCAAGATCAGGCGAAAGAAGCGAAAAGACATAATGGTGGCGACTCAAAGGGCGGCAAAGGCCGCTTCTAAAGCGGTCCTTGATAGAGACGCTCATCCCGTGGGGCAAGTCGTGGCGAAGTCATGACAGTTGGGCGCCTTGCGGGAGTCGGCCAGTCGAAAAGCCATGGCGCAATCTTGGCTTTGCGCACGCCGCCTGCTCTATAGTCTGCCGCATCGCACCCGAGCCGGATGGCTTCAGGTCTGTTGGACATGAAATCATCCGGCTCTAAAAATCAAAGATATAGAGCATGATGTCGTCCGAAAACCGCTTCACACTTTTCGGCATCATGCTCTAGGGATGACATGAAGAATGGCGGAATATTCAGCCCTTTCGCTTCTCACGAACGCGCTCAAGGGAAACAAGGACTGGAAGCCGGCCTGGCGCAAGCCCGACCCCAAGGCTTCCTATGACGTCATCATCATCGGTGGCGGCGGCCACGGCCTGTCGACGGCCTACTATCTGGCCAAGGAGCACGGCATCACCAATGTCGCGGTGCTGGAAAAGGGCTGGCTGGGTTCCGGCAATGTCGGCCGTAACACCACGGCGGTGCGCTCCAACTACCTTTTGCCGTCCAACACCCGCTTCTACGAACATTCGATGAAGATGTGGGAGAACCTTTCGCACGACCTCAACTACAACGTCATGTTCTCGCAGCGCGGCTGCCTGAATCTGGCTCACACGCCGGGCCAGTTCGACGACCTGGCAAGGCGCGGCAACGCCATGCGCCATCTCGGCGTCGATGCCGAGCTGATGAGCACCGCCGAGATCGCGCGCCTGGTCCCGGCGCTGGACATGTCGGCCTCCGCGCGCTTTCCCATCGTCGGCGGCCTGATGCAGCCGCGCGCCGGCACCGCCCGTCACGATGCGGTTGCCTGGGGCTATGCCCGCGGCGCCGACCGACGCGGCGTCGACATCGTCGAGAATTGCGAGGTCACCGGCTTCCTGCGCGACGGCGACCGCATCACCGGCGTGCAGACGACGCGCGGAGAGATCCGCGGCAAGAAAGTCGCCGTGGCCGTTGCCGGCAGCACCGGACGGGTGATGCAGCTTGCCGGCATCGACAGGATGCCGATCGAGAGCCATGTGCTGCAGGCCTTCGTCACCGAATCGCTGAAACCTTTCGTCGACACGGTGCTGACCTTCGGCATGGGTCATTTCTACATGTCGCAGTCCGACAAGGGCGGCCTCGTCTACGGCGGTGACATCGACGGCTACAACAGCTACGCTCAGCGCGGCAACCTGCCCATCGTCGATGAGGTGATGAGCGAGATGCTGGCGCTGTTTCCCGGCCTTGCGCGTGTACGCATGCTGCGCTCCTGGGGCGGCGTCTGCGACATGTCAATGGACGGTTCGCCGATCATCACCACCGGCCCGCTGCCCGGCATGTATCTCAACTGCGGCTGGTGCTATGGCGGCTTCAAGGCGACGCCGGCCTCGGGCTGGTGCTTCGCATACACCATCGCCAAGGACGAACCGCACGCGTTCAACGCGCCGTTCACGCTCGACCGTTTTTATCGCGGCCTAGTGATTGACGACAAGGGCCAGGGCGCAACGCCCCGGCTGCATTAGGGTTCAAACAAATGCTTATCACTTGTCCCTATTGCGGCCCGCGCGACGTCATCGAGTTCACCTATCAGGGCGACGGCAACCGCGAGCGCCCGCAGCCCAACTCGCAGGACCTCGACGCCTGGAACGCCTATGTCTACGATCGGCTGAACCCGGCCGGCGACCACAATGAGATCTGGCAGCATTCGGGCGGCTGCCGCACCCATCTGAGGATGGTGCGCAACACGGTCACGCATGAGATTTCCAGCACCGGTTTCGCCCGCGGCGACCACAATGCCGCCGCCCGGCACAAAGCCGGAGGCAAGTCGTGAGCCCGCGCCGCACCGAGACTGGCGGCCGCGTCGACCGGCTGCGCACCATCCGCTTCACCTTCGACGGCACGCCCTACACCGGCCATGCCGGCGACACGCTGGCCTCGGCGCTGCTTGCTAACGGCGTCACGCTTTTCGGCCGCTCATTCAAATACCACCGCCCGCGCGGCCTGCTCTCGGCCGGCGTCGAGGAACCGAACGCGCTGGTGACGATGCTGCGCGGCGAAGTGCGCGAGCCCAACATCGCCGCAACCATGGTCGAGATCTATGACGGGCTGGTGGCCGTCAGCCAGAACCGCTTTCCCTCGCTCGCCTGGGACATCAACGCCGTCAACCAGCTCGGCGGCAAGATCCTGGCCGCCGGCTTCTACTACAAGACCTTCATGGGCCCTGTCTTCGGCCCCCTGAAAGGCACCCGCTTCTGGATGTTCTGCGAGCATTTCATCCGCCGCGCCGCCGGCCTGGGCCGCGCCGGTATTGCCGCCGACACCTCGCGCTACGAGCGCATGAACGCGTTTTGCGACGTGCTGGTGGTCGGCTCCGGCCCGGCCGGCCTGTCAGCCGCCAAGGCCGCTGCCGACCAGGGCGCGCGCGTCATCCTGGCCGAACTCGAGC